>CAYQZI010000357.1:0-1502 GCA_964421835.1 uncultured Planktotalea sp. | reverse complement strand
TCGATCTTTTGGCCAATGCGGCTTAGCGCCTGCACAGTTTGACCAACCTTAAGTTTGCCGCTCTCAACGCGCCCTGTCAGCAAACGACCGACAAAAGCGTCAGAGCCAAGTGTTGTTGCCAGCATGCGGAAGTCTTCGTCCTGACGTGCAATCTGGCGTGGTTTGGGGACGTGGTTCACGATCAGATCGAACAAAGCGCTCAGGTCTTTGCGTGGACCATCAAGCTCATTATCAGCCCAGCCGTTACGGCCAGAGGCGTACATATGCGGGAAATCAAGCTGATCGTCGTTGGCATCCAAAGACGCGAAAAGATCGAAACACTCGTCCAGCGCGCGATCTGGTTCTGCGTCTTGCTTGTCCACTTTGTTAAGGCACACGATGGGGCGCAAACCAAGAGCCAGTGCTTTCGAGGTCACGAACTTGGTCTGTGGCATCGGGCCTTCAGCCGCGTCTACCAGCAAGACAACACCGTCCACCATCGACAGAATACGCTCAACTTCGCCGCCGAAATCTGCGTGACCGGGCGTGTCAACGATGTTGATGCGCGTGCCTTTCCACTCCACGGAAGTGGGCTTGGCGAAAATCGTAATGCCGCGCTCGCGCTCGATGGCGTCATTGTCCATGGCGCGCTCGGCCACAGCTTGATTCTCGCGAAATGCGCCGGATTGCTTAAGTAGTTCGTCCACCAGCGTCGTTTTGCCGTGGTCAACGTGTGCGATAATCGCAATATTGCGAAGGTCCATGGGAGTCTGCCTTTACCTGAGTTGCGCCCCCGTTATAGGCACGCCGCTCAAAAGGCCAGTGAAATAGCGCCGCACCCTTAATCGGGTGCAGCACATGGCTTCATCTTGCCTATAAACTCACTGTCACACCGGTAGATAGATGTTGAAACGCTTGCGAATTTCACGGTCCAAATCCGCATCGAATCTGGCAGCAGAGCGGGTTGCCAGGATCTCTTCTTTCTTGGCCTTTGCTTTTTCAATCAACACAGGTTTGCCAAGCTCAACCCACTCCTTTGGCGATGTGCGATCGCCATGCGTTGGATAAACGTGATCCACCTGCATCCGTCCAAGCGTTTGTTCGGTGCCCAGATAGTGCCCAGGGCCACCCATGCAAACCTCTGCCATTTGATCCAGCGCGAGGGTCTCATCATTGACCTCAATCCCGCGTACACAGCGCATGGCTTGGCCGATCAAATCATCGCTCAGGATCAGGCTTTCATGGCAAAACCCCAACAGCGATGAGTGCATTCCCGCTGCCTCATAAACCATATTAAGACCCGCAAGACCGCCCATAACGTTCGAACACATCTGCTCCCAGCCCGCCTGCATGTCCGGCATTTTGGAATCTGACGCACCACCAGCAGCGCCGCCCGGAATACCGTAGAACGCATGCATCTGCGCGCAGCCTGCGGAGAGCAACGCCTGCTCGCCCGATCCCACAGACATCGCTCCTGTGCGCAAATCAAGCCCGAAGGGCCATGTGCCAAAGATCGCAGGATG
>CAYQZI010000356.1:0-1509 GCA_964421835.1 uncultured Planktotalea sp. | reverse complement strand
CTTTCCGCGCGCTCGCGCAAGTGTGCTGCGTCGCAGCAAGCAATTTGTGATGTCTGGAAGTTGTCCAAAAGGGTCGCTAAAGCCATACCAAGTCTAGAAAATTGAAAGGCTTGGCTGTGATTTGGGATCTGTCGTTTTTTGCTGTCGCCGCGCCAGCCGTCGTCTTTGCAGGCATCTCTAAGGGTGGTTTTGGCTCTGGCGCGTCCTTCGCGTCGGCGTCGATTCTCGCGCTGATCTTGCCGCCTGGGCAGGCGTTGGGGTTGATGCTGCCGCTGTTGATGCTGATGGATGTCGCCGCTCTTGGGCCGTATTGGCGCAAATGGCACTGGCCTTCGGCCAAGCTGATGATTTGCGGTGCCATCCCTGGGGTGATCATTGGCACGTTGGTGTACCGCGCGACAAATGATGATGTGATCCGGTTTTTGATTGGCGCGATGTCGCTTTTATTTTTGGCTTGGCAACTCGCCCGCGCGCGCGGGATGATCAAAATCTCGGAGCGGCCCTTGCCGAGCGGCGCAGGCCTGTTGGCAGGGCTTACTGCAGGGTTCACCAGTTTTGTAAGTCACGCGGGAGGGCCACCTGCTGCGATTTATATGCTCTCGCTGAAGCTGACAAAGACGCAATACCAAGCCAATACAGTGCTGGTGTTCTGGATTGTAAACGGTCTAAAGGCCGGCGCTTATGCGTTCCTTGGGATTTTTACGTTCGATCTGTTGTTGACCGACTTGGTGCTCGGGCCCTTTGCCGTGCTCGGGGCATGGCTGGGCGTGAAAGCGCATTACTTGGTGCCGGAAAAGCTGTTTTACGCCATCACATATGTGCTTTTGGCAATCACGGGCACCAAGTTGATCTTTGATGCTTTAAGCTAGGCATCATTTCCAGCGGCGGGCAGCGCTTCGGCCAAGGCTTCGAAGTTCTGGCCAGAAGCGACAAGGCAGGTTGTGCCGTTTGGCAGGGTCACTGTAATTGTCCAAGAGCCGGTTTTCTTAGACGAGAACGTCTCTACCACTGAGTTGTTCGCGCCAAGGCCAATTGATTGGCGCGCTTCGCCATATTTGCTGGCCAATCGTTCCACGACAATATCGCGCGGGGCGCAATTTCGCATGTTTTGAGCAAAGCCGGTTGTGGCCGCAAGCGCTAGAATTCCAAATCCGAGCGCACCAATAATCATCTGCTTATTCATAGCGTCATCCTTTAGAAAATGGCGCTGAATTCGCGTCCTGAATGTGAGAGGAGGCGCGCCAAACTGGTTTAGATCGCGAATCTGCAAGTCTGCCGTTCTGGCAAGAGGTTCGCTGATCACTGCCGCCAAGCATGGGCGCATAGGCGTATAGATAAAGTTAAGGCGGCGTGCGTTGTCGTTGGTTTGGCTCGGATTTTAGCTATTTTTGCTGCATCGCGGCAATTTCACCTTGAATGAAATGGAAATAAATGTGCAGGTATGCGCAACTTTATTACTTAACGCTTACAGGATACCCCATGGAATTGCGTCAACGCCCGTTTCGCTCA
>CAYQZI010000355.1:0-1515 GCA_964421835.1 uncultured Planktotalea sp. | reverse complement strand
GCAGCGTCGCGCAAAGCTTGAAGAGTTGCTCGCAACCCTACCAAATACTGCGCCTATTCGCTTGTCACCGAGCCTGAAAGCAGACACGTGGGACACGCTCGCAAAGCAACGCGAAACCGCGCGCGCCCAACACGCCGAAGGCTTGATGCTTAAGCGACGCGAAAGCCCATATTTGGCAGGGCGGAAAAAGGGCGATTGGTGGAAATGGAAGCTTGATCCGCTGACAATCGACGCGGTGATGATCTATGCGCAATCAGGTCATGGTCGTCGCGCAAACCTTTTTACGGACTACACTTTTGCGGTTTGGAAGGGCAACGAGTTGGTGCCGTTTACCAAGGCGTATTCTGGCCTGACAGACGCTGAGTTTCGCCAGATCACCAATTGGGTGCGCAAGAATACGCTGCAACGTTTTGGCCCAGTGCGCCAAGTCCCCGCAAAGCACGTCTTTGAAATCGCATTTGAAGGTATTCAGCGCAGCACACGGCACAAATCTGGCGTTGCCTTGCGGTTTCCACGTATGCTGCGATGGCGTCAAGACAAAGGAGCGGCGGACGCAAATACGCTCGATGATCTTAACGAAATGTTGGCAATCTATGGCTAGGTCCATCACCAGATCGGCATCACGCGCTTTTGGGGTTTAACTCGCGGCGCGCATGCATAGGTTATGGGCCAAAGAGATATAAGGTTAACAAAGATGCTCCACCTGCCCTTTCCTGTTTGCGATGCCAATGCTGGCTCTGGTCCTGATCCCCTTGGCAATCTGCCGGAATGGGATCTTAGCGACCTCTACACGAGCGAAGATGCGCCAGAACTCAAGCGCGATCTTGATTGGTTGGAAGAGGCCTGCGCGAGCTTCGCACGCGATTTCGAAGGCAAGCTCGCTGAGCTTGACGATGCAGGATTGCTCGATTGTGTGCTGCGCAATGAGCGGATCAATTCTGTCGCGGGGCGCATCATGTCCTTTGCCGGTCTGCGCTACTACCAGCTGACCACGGATGCGGATCGCGCAAAATTCATGTCCGACATGCAAGAAAAGATCACCAACTTCACCACTCCGCTGGTCTTTTTCACACTTGAGCTGAACCGTCTTGAGGATGACGCGCTAGAGGCGCATTTCGCCGCTAACTCTGATCTTGCGCGCTACAAACCTGTTTTCGATCGCATCCGCGCGATGAAGCCCTATCAACTCAGCGATGAGCTAGAGAAGTTCTTGCATGATCTTGGCGTTGTTGGCGATGCGTGGGAACGCATGTTTGATGAAACGATTGCCGGCCTGAGTTTTGAAGTGGATGGCCAGACGCTCAATATTGAAGGCACGCTAAACCTTCTGACCGAACAAGATCGCTCCAAGCGCGAAGCTGCAAGTCGCGAAGTTGCGCGTGTCTTGGGTGAAAACGTGAAAACCTTTGCCCGCGTGCACAACACACAAGCCAAAGAGAAAGAGATTATTGACCGCTGGCGCGGCATGGAAACACCGCAAACAGGTCGTCACCTGAGCAACCATGTTGAGCCTGA
>CAYQZI010000354.1:0-1519 GCA_964421835.1 uncultured Planktotalea sp. | reverse complement strand
TGCGCTTTCATTTCTGCGATCGCTTTTTGCGCATGCCTTTGCGGCAATGCCGCAAGCAAACCACCCGCGGTCTGTGGATCAAGCATCAATCGCCCGAGTGGCGTCTCTGGTGCATTCATAATCGTTAAAGCGTCGGAGAGGTTGTCGGGGTAAAGGCTTGATTGAATGCCCTTTTCGCTCAACTCCAATGCACCATCTAAAAGCGGCACATCACCGACATGCACTTCAGCAGCAACGCCAGAGGCGCGACATATGTTGGCAAGATGCCCAGCAAGCCCAAAACCAGTAACATCGGTCATCGCATGTGCGTTGCGCAGTGCATGCGCATCCTGCGCTACACTGCGCGCCATGCTCCTATAAGCGCCGGCCACATCTGCACCACGCGCAGTCATTTGCATTTCAGCGGCAAGAAGAACACCCGTGCCAATTGGTTTTGTTACAACCAAAACATCGCCAACCTGCGCACCGGCCAAGGTGATAGGGCGCTCATTCGCAAGCCCCGTCACGCTAAAGCCAATGGTGAACTCCGCGCCCATGCTCGTATGCCCGCCAATAATTTGCGCGCCCGCCGTCGCCATCACATCGCTCGCGGTTTGCATGATTTCATCGAGCGTGCGGGTTTGTAATTCAACGCTCATGCGCGGCAAGATCAAGCTGACCATCGCGCTTTGCGGATTGGCCCCCATCGACCAAATATCGCCCAACGCATGAACTGCTGCGATCTCTGTCATCAAGACGGGATCATCCGCAAACGCGCGCAAATGATCGGTGCTGAGAACTTGTTGCACATCGCCCATCTGCAAAAGCGCGGCATCGTCCCCTTTTAGCGTCACGACATCATCGCGCGCGGCACCCGCTTGATGCAAAGCCGCATGCGCCAAAGCACCACGCCCCACCTTTGAGCCGCAGCCCGCACAGATTGGACCCGCAAGCGCCTTGACACCAAGCGCATGGTCGCCCGGCACGTCAAGCACGCCCATTGGTTTCAAAGCGTCGAATTGATCCATGAATTTGCGATCAATCTGATCCTTCCATTTCCACATGATCGAACCAGAAATCGCAAAGCCCAGCTTTTCCGCCAAAGCAACTTTCCCCCCAAGAGAGACGAGTTTCAGGTAGTCCGACTGGGGGTGATAATCCTTCATCGCGCCGCCGCTTAAAGCCGCGCGTAGGTTATGGTAAAGGAATGGCGCTTCACGCACCGCGTACACGCCCGCTTTGGGACGTGGCGCATGGCTAAGATGCGCGCAATCGCCGACGGCAAAAACGTTAGGATCGCTTTCGCTTTGCAGCGTTGGGAGGACTTTGATGTAGCCTCGCTCCATCGCGACGCCGATATCGGAAAGCCACTCATAAGCGCGCGTCCCAGCTGCGCCGAGCGTCATTTTCGCAGGGATTGGCGCGCGCCCTTCAACGATGATTTGATCTGCTTCGACCCGTTGAACACGGGTATGTTCCAGCAAAGTGACGTTCAACGCTTTCAGGCTTTTAAGCACTTTGGTGCGTGCCTGAGTACCCA
>CAYQZI010000353.1:0-1575 GCA_964421835.1 uncultured Planktotalea sp. | reverse complement strand
CGTTTCGCGCCGCGTTTAGTGAGCGTTCCGCCACCGGCCATATCGCACGCATTGCCGAAGGCCTTTACAGCGGTTTCTTTGGCTGGCCCAATTTCACGGCCAAGCCAACGGGCGGATATTTGGGGCTGCCGCCAAGTGACAAGCTTTGTGAATTTCGTGTCATCGACATCTATCGTCGCGAAGGCGACAAGCTGAAAGAGAACTGGATTTTCATCGATCTGCTCCATTTCTTTAATCAAATGGGCGTGGATATCTTGGGTGATCTTGAGGATTTGAAAGTATGAGCTTCATCGACGCACATCACCATCTTTGGGATCTACAAGCTGTTGAGTATCCGTGGCTCAACGCAAGCGGTGTGGAGCGTTTCTTTGGCAACCCCGCACCCATTCAGCGCAACTATCTGCTGGATGAATTCAGTGGTAGCGCGCGCCCGCATGGCTTTGGCAAATCGGTGCATATCCAAGTCGGTGCAGCGAACGCATGGGACGAAGCAGCTTGGGTGCAAAGCATCGCAGACGCAAACCCAGAGTGGCCAATGGCGCAAGTTGTGTTTTGTGATCTGACCTCGGACGATCTGGACGCACAGCTTGATCGTTTTCAAACCCTTTCTACCGTGCGCGGCGTGCGTCAAATCATCGGACGCGCACCCGGCGAAGACGCGCAAACAGGAACGAATGAATTGCTCGGGTCCGACGCCTTTTTGCAACGGTTGAAGCAGGCGGGTGAGCGTGGCCTGTCCTTTGATCTTCAGCTCATTCCAGAACTGATGCCTGCGATGAGCGAAATCGCGAAAGCTGCGAGCGGCACGCAGATTGCTTTGTGCCATGCGGGCTCGCCGCATGATCGTTCAAACGAAGGGCTAAAGCATTATGCAGAAGCGCTGAAAAGCATGTCTTCACTCGAAAATGTCACCTGCAAGCTCTCTGGTCTTGGTATGTTTGATCACGATTGGACGGTGGAGAGCATGCGGGCGGTGGTTGAGATTTGCCTCGAACAGTTCGGTGCAAAGCGCTGCATGTTCGGCTCTAACTTCCCCGTTGATATGCTCTATTCAGACTATGACCGCCTTGCACGCAGCTATTTTGAGATCATCCCGAAAGAGATGCACAGCGATGTGTTTCAAAACACCGCCGCGCGGTTTTATCAGTTTTAATCGTACCGCAGTTCCGTCGCTTTGCCACGGAAGATGTAGTAGGACAGCACTGTATATCCCATGATTGCGGGTAGTACGAAAAGCGTGCCAAGCAGGATGATGAACAAGCTCTCTGGGGCCGAGGCAGAGTCATAGATCGTTAGCTTGTCCGGCACCACATAGGGGTAGAACGAATAGGCCATGCCCGTGTAGGCCAATGCGAACAAAGCTGTCGCGGCGGCGAAAGGTGTCCATGAGTAGCGGTCGTTCTCAAACGGCATGCGGCGGAGCTGGACCCATAGGAACACAACCAAAGCGGCTGACAAGATCGGCAGCGGGGAAAGGTACAAGATCTCTGGAAAGCTGAACCATTTGTCGAAGATCCGCGTGCTGACGAAGGGTGTCGCGAGCGAGATAGAGCCAATGCCAAGGATCAACCCCCA
>CAYQZI010000352.1:0-1586 GCA_964421835.1 uncultured Planktotalea sp. | reverse complement strand
GGCTTGATATTCTGGTGAATAACGCGGGGATTATCACGCGGGGCAAGATCACAGAGGCGAGCGATGATGATTTGGCGCGCTCCTTGGCGGTGAATGTGGAGGCACCGTTTCGGCTATGTCGTGCGGCGATTCCGATTATGGCGGATGCTGGCGGCGGCGCGATTGTGAATACCGCCTCGTGTTGGGGTGTGCACCCCGGACCGGACCATCCCATCTACGTGATGAGCAAAGCGGCCGTTGCGTCGCTGACGCAGTGTTTGGGCCGTGATCATGCACATCAGAACATTCGCGTGAACGCCGTTTGCCCGAACGAGGTCAACACACCGATGATCCGCTCTGGTTTTGAGATGCGCGGCTTTGATCCCGACGATGCGATTGCCGAGCTTAATGCATCCGTGCCCTTGGGGCGTATTGCAGAGCCTGAAGATATCGCTGACGTCGTTGCCTTTCTGGCCTCGGAAGAGGCGCGTTATATGTGCGGTGCTTTGCTCGAGGTGAATGGTGGGAAACCTGTGACATGAGCCGATTTGAGGGCAAGGTTGCACTGGTAACAGGCGGCTCTTCTGGCATGGGAGCGGCCACAGCAAAGCTATTGGCCGAGGGCGGCGCGCGGGTGTTTTGCGCGCAGCGCAGTGCCAGCGCCTTTGAAGATATCGCTGCGGATCTGAGCGATCCTGACGCGCCAAAAGCGGTGATCTCAAAGCTGAAAAACTGTGCAGGCCAGCTTGATATACTGGTGAACTGTGCGGGTATCATGCGCGAAGGCACTGTTGAAGAGAGCGCGCTAGAGGATTGGCATGCGCAAATTCAAGTGAACTTGACCGCGCCCTTTTTGCTTACGCGATATGCAATGGACCTGCTTAAGCAAAGCAAAGGCGCGATTGTGAATGTCGGCTCGATCGAAGGGCTTGGAAACAACCCAAGACACCCCGCGTATGGCGCATCCAAAGCAGGGCTTCATGGTCTTACGCGTGCAGTTGCGGTGGATCATGGGCCCGACGGCGTGCGGTGTAATGCGGTTGCGCCGGGCTGGATTGATACGCCGCTTAATGAGGACTTCATCGAGAGCATGGATGATCCAGTGAGGTTTCGCGCTGAGATTGGCTCGATCCATCCTGTTCGCAGAACAGGCGCGCCCGAAGACGTCGCTAAGCTGATCTGTTGGCTTGCCTCAGATGAGGCGCGTTTTGTGACAGGGCAAGTTTGGACAATCGATGGTGGGCGCATGGCGCAATTGAGCTTGCCATGAGGATCACGCGCTTCCCGTCAAACCCCGGTCCTGCCGCATGGGATGCTATTTTGCCTGCGCGCGAAGGGTTTGGCGCTTTGGAAGCCGACGAAACGAGCGATTGGGTGATCATTGGCGCTGGCTTTGCGGGGTTGGCGGCCGCGCGCAGGCTAAGCCAACTGTGTCCGGGCGACAAAATCACAGTGCTAGATGCCTTGCGTGTGGGCGAAGGGCCTGCTGGGCGCAACACGGGGTTTATGATTGATCTTCCGCATGATCTTGCCTCTTCCGATTACGGTGGGGATGCCCATGCGGATAAAGCGATTATCACCCGCAATCGTGCTGCCATCGCCTTTGC
>CAYQZI010000351.1:0-1614 GCA_964421835.1 uncultured Planktotalea sp. | reverse complement strand
GCCATTGGTTCATCTCCTGACTGATGCTGACAAAAGTATGTCAAAATGTCAGCGTGTCAATTGACAAAATGCTTAATTTTTGTCAGAAGCTCGATATGAGCAGCGAAGATATTGAAACAGATAAGAAAAAGGCGATTGCAAGCGCGGCGTTTCAGGTCTTTGCCGAACATGGGTTTCGAAAAACCTCTATGCAGCTGATCGCCGCGCAGGCGAAGATGTCGCGCCCCGCGCTGTATCTGCATTTCCAAAGCAAAGAGGATGTTTTCGGGTTTCTGGTGCTCACCTATTTCGAAAAAGTAGAGGCGCGCGCGCAACTCGCTTTGACGCCTGCTAAGCCGCCTGAACAGGCGCTGGCAGATCTGTTCGATGCCTTTGATCCTGATGGGGTGAAAGCCGTTTTGCTGGATGCGAAACACGGGGACGAGATGATCGAAGTGAACAACGCCAGCATTCAAAGCGACGTGCAAAACGTTGAAGCGAACATCCTGCGCCATCTGCAACAGTGGCTGAGCCAAGAGGCACAGGAAAAGCGGATCATCTGCACATCGCCCGATGCGAGCGCGCAAACAATTTTGTCGTCCTACTACGGTCTAAAGTCGCCGCCACCAACATATGCCGATTACAAAGCCCGCACCGCCGAGCTGGCCAAGCTGATTGGCAAAGGGCTAAAACCCTAAGCGCTTCCTCTCTTCTTAAATATCCCCGCCGGAGGTACATTGCATGCCTTCAGGCATGCTCAAACAAGCGCGCGAAGCACACAATCAGCTCAAACCAAGCTCCGCGCGCAGTTTTTTCGTGAGCTTGGCTTTGATCATCTCATAGCTCGCCACAAGATGCGCTTTCAGCTCATCGTCGGGCAATCCGGGATCGCCATAGACTTGCACCCATTTCATCCCGCGCGAGGCAAGATAAGGCGCAGGGCGGATCCCCGGCATGTCGCTGAGCACTTCGAACGCCAACGTGCTGACCTTGAACGACACCGCGCTTTCGCCGTCTGACCAGCCGCAAATCGCAAAAACCTTGCCCCCAAGCTTCCACACATCGCTGTTGCCCCATTGAACCACATGGCTGGTTTGGGGCAGGGACTTGCAATAGGCGTTGATCGCGTCTCGGCTTAACATCTTGGCTCTTTTGTGTCGTTCGTGTTCGACCTAAGATATGGCGCGAACGCTTTAGAAGAAAGCCACAGCCCATGAGAAACTTGCCTCTTGCAAAACTGATCGACATTCCGCCGATGTGGCTTTTGGGAATGTGCGTGCTGGCATGGTGTCAAAGCCAGTTTCTTACATTTGGCCTTAGCATCGACAGTTGGCTAGCCAAGGTCTTTGGCAGCGTGTTGGTCGCCATTGGCGTGATCCTGATGCTGCTCGCGGTATGGGTGATGCACACTCACCGCACGACGGTTATTCCGCATTTGAACGCTCAACACCTTGTCAGCTCTGGAATTTTCGCACGAAGCCGAAACCCGATTTATCTGGGGGATGTGCTGGTGCTGAGCGGTCTGATTCTGCGCTGGGACGCGGTGTTAGCGCTCGCGCTTGTTCCGGTATTCATTGGTATACTGCAAAATCGCTTTATCATTCCCGAAGAACAACGGCTTGCGCAGAGCTTTCC
>CAYQZI010000350.1:0-1623 GCA_964421835.1 uncultured Planktotalea sp. | reverse complement strand
AATGATTTTGCTGCCCTTTCGAGCAATGCTCGCAAGATTGACAAGGGCGCGAGGGGGACACGGCGACAAGCTGACCAACGGTCAAATTCGCCGCTCCTTCGCCAAGCGCAGTCACCTTGCCCGCGACTTCGTGCCCCAAAACCATCGGCTCGCGCAGCTGGATTGGGCCAAAGCCACCGTTGTTAAAATAATGCAGATCAGAGCCACAAATGCCCCCCGCCTGCGTCTCGATCAACACCTGCCCCGCGCTTGGTTCAAGCGCCTCGCGGCTTTCAACCCGCAAGTCGCGGGCAGCATGGATCACAACGGATAGATTGGCGGCGCTCATTGGCGTATTCCCTGTACAAGTCGGGCCAAGTTACGTTTACTTGGGCCAAATGATCAAAGGAATATTTCTATGTCGCTCCAAATGTTTGACCTGTCTGGCCAGCGTGCGCTGATTACCGGCTCTAGCCAAGGGATTGGCTTTGCACTGGCGCGCGGCCTTGCAGGGGTTGGCGCTGAGATTGTGCTCAATGGCCGTGATGCCAGCAAACTTGCGAGCGCTGCGAAAGATCTAGAGGGTGAGGGAGCCATCGTGCATCAGCTGGCCTTTGATGCGACAGATCACGAAGGGGTGCGCGCGGCGGTTGATGGGTTTGAGGCTGCGCAGGGCCCCATTGATATTCTGATCAACAATGCAGGCATGCAGCACCGCACAGAGCTGGAAAACTTCCCCGCCGATGCGTTCGAACGTTTGCTGCAAACCAATGTCGCAAGCGTGTTTCATGTGGGTCAAGCGGTTGCGCGGCATATGATAGCGCGCGGCACTGGCAAGATCATCAACATCGCGTCTGTGCAGACCGCATTGGCCCGTCCCGGCATTGCGCCCTACACGGCGACAAAAGGCGCGGTTGCGAACCTGACCAAGGGCATGGCGACGGATTGGGCGAAGCACGGTCTGAACTGCAACGCCATTGCGCCGGGCTATTTCGACACGCCGCTTAACGCGGCTTTAGTGGCGGATGATGAGTTCAGCGCTTGGCTGGCAAAACGCACGCCTGCGGGGCGTTGGGGCGATGTGGAAGAGCTGGTCGGCGCGGCGATCTTTTTGTCCTCAAAGGGCGCGAGTTTCATTAATGGGCACACGCTTTACGTGGATGGTGGGATCACTGCCTCGCTTTAAAGCGAGGTCCAAAGTGCGATCCCGACAACAACCAAAAGCGCCAGCGCCATCCCGATGTTGATAGCGCGCTGGCGGCTTTGTGGCAGGTCAAGGCTACCGATCTTTGCACCAAAAGCGAGCCAAACCAAATGCACAGGCAACCAGATCACGTTGAAGACGATCAGCTTCAGTAAGATTTCGACCGCTGGGTTGTCAGGTAGGAAAATAAAGCCGGAAAAGAGCGTCGTGCTCACGACATAGGCTTTGGGGTTGATAAATTGCAGCATTAAGCCGTTCTTAAAGCCGAGCGGTGATTCAGCAGGGGCAAACCCAACTTTCGCACCCGCACTCGCAATGCGCCACGCGAGATAGACCAAGTAGCAAACCGATGCGATGAGCAAAACCGTGCGCAATGACGGCACCGCCAAAACCAGCGCTGCAAGGCCAGAAATGACGATCATCATATTGATGAAACCGCC
>CAYQZI010000349.1:0-1628 GCA_964421835.1 uncultured Planktotalea sp. | reverse complement strand
GCGATCTAACTGTTGAAATTGAAGTGCTGCGCGAACGTTTGCAGCGCGAGGGCGTAAGCTCGTCATAAACCGGAGAACTTGAAAATGGCCACCACGATCCAAGCCAAAGCAAAAGAAACCCTCGCTCTTGTAGAGGAGGTCAACGCCGTCATTCTACCCGAGCCAACTGATGCAAACGCGGTGGTGCTGCTCGCCGACGCAGATGCCCCCGTAAGCGCGGAAATCTCGCGCCGCATGGATGAAATCGATATGGAGGATACAAACTCCATCGTCGCGTTCGGTTCAGGCGCGCAAGCGGAACTACAAGTTATCTCGCAGCAAATGCTAGCAGATGTGCGCAACAAGGATGTTGGCCCTGCGGGCGATAGCCTGCGCAATATCGTAACCACCATTCGCGGCTTTTCTGTTTCCGAGCTGGATGTGCGCCGCAAGCGCAGCTGGTGGGAAAAACTGATCGGTCGCGCTGCTCCCTTCGCGCAGTTCACGGCCAAGTTTGAAACCGTGCAAGGCCAGATCGACAAGGTCACAGAAGACCTTTTGGGCCACGAGCACACGCTTTTGAAAGACATCAAATCGCTCGACATGCTTTATGACAAGACGCTCGCGTTTTATGACGAGCTGGCGCTTTACATCGCGGCGGGTGAAGAGAAAATCCGCCTGCTGGACGAGAATGACATCCCCGCGAAAGACGCCGAAGTGCAAGCCGCACCAGAGGGCGAGCAAGTGATGAAAGCGCAAGAATTGCGCGATCTGCGCGCCGCGCGCGATGATCTCGAGCGCCGTGTGCACGATCTGAAACTCACGCGCCAAGTGACAATGCAAAGCCTGCCGTCCATCCGCCTTGTGCAGGAGAACGACAAATCGCTGGTGACAAAGATCAACTCGACACTGGTGAACACCGTGCCGCTTTGGGAAACCCAGCTGGCGCAGGCGGTCACGATCCAGCGCTCTGCCGAAGCTGCCGCGGCGGTGCGCGATGCCAATGATCTCACCAATGAATTGCTGACCTCCAACGCGAAGAACCTGCGCGAGAGTAACAAGATGATCCGCACCGAAATGGAGCGCGGTGTCTTTGATATCGAAGCGGTCAAGCAAGCCAACGCAGACCTGATCGGCACCATCGAAGAGAGCTTGCAGATTGCAGATGAGGGCAAAGCCAAACGCGCCGCTGCCGAGGCGGAGCTGAAAAAGATGGAAGGCGATCTGCGTGACACGCTTGCCGCCGCCAAAGCCAAAAGCACGGGCACGGGCGACACCATCGGCACAGCTGCCGGCTAAATGAAGCACCTGCGGCGCATAGGAACGATCACAGCCCTGCTTGGCGCGTTTGCGCTGGCGGCTTGTGTGGATGCGCCGCAGATCACCAACGCCCCTGCGATCTCGCCGCGCCCGTTTGAAGCGCCTGTTCAGCCCAGCCTGCCTGCCGCCAAGCCACAATCGCAAGCTAGCCAAGACCTCGCGCTGTATTACAAACGCGTTCAGGCTGATTTACTGGTGCAGGGCCTGCTGCGCACGGATGGCGGGGGGCCGGACACGCCCTACACTGACACAATGCTGGCGCGTAACTTCGAGCAAATCGCTTTCTTTGATGAATATTCCGGCGGCGGACTTGGCGCGGCCAATGGTCA
>CAYQZI010000348.1:0-1656 GCA_964421835.1 uncultured Planktotalea sp. | reverse complement strand
ATGATCCGTTCCAAGCAAGCGGAGGTCTTAAGCAGCTTAAAGGCAATCTGGGTCACGGTATGATGAAAGTCTCCGCCGTCGCACCAGAGCGTCATGTGATTGAAGCCCCTGCCCGCGTTTTTGAAAGCCAAGACGCCGTGAAAGAAGCGTTCAAAGCTGGCGAGTTCGCCTCTGATCTTGTGATCGTTGTGCGCTTCCAAGGACCAAAAGCCAACGGCATGCCAGAATTACATGGTTTGACGCCTGCGCTTTCCGTCACACAACAACGCGGCATCAACGTCGCTTTGGTGACTGATGGTCGTATGTCTGGTGCATCTGGTAAGGTGCCGTCCTGCATCCACGTCAGCCCAGAAGCGGCTGCGGGTGGGCCGCTTTCACGGATCGAGGATGGTGATATGATCCGCGTCGATGCTGTAAATGGCACGCTCGAATGTCTGACAGAAGGCGCGCTTGATCGCGCACCTGCCACGCCAGACCTAAGCCATAACGGCAACGGGGTTGGCCGCGAATTGTTTGATGTCTTCCGCCAGACTGTTGGCACCGCCGATACTGGCGCAGGCGTCGTCGTATAAGGAACGCATGATATGATTACTCCACAACAAGCCAGCGCACAGGCGCTGGAAATCTGCCAACTCGCACCCATCGTGCCTGTTTTGGTTGTCGAAGATGCCTCCATCGCGCAGGACCTTGCTCGCGCGCTGGTCGCAGGCGGCCTGCCGGCGTTGGAAGTCACGTTGCGCACGGATGCAGCCCTTGATGTGATTGCCGAGATGGCAAAGGTAGAGGGCGGCGTTGTTGGCGCAGGCACCTTGCTCACGCCCGAGGATGTGACAGCCGCAGTTGCGGCTGGCGCGAAATTTGGCGTCTCTCCCGGAGCTACAAATATCTTGCTGGATGCTTGCGAAGCCGCTGATCTCCCGCTCCTGCCCGGTGCGGCGACTGCGTCTGAGGCGATGCGTTTGCTAGAGCGTGGCTATACGGTGCAAAAATTCTTCCCCGCCGAAGCATCTGGCGGTGCCGCTGCGCTCAAAGCCATTGGCTCGCCTATCCCGCAAATCCGCTTCTGCCCCACTGGCGGCGTTAGCCCGAAGAATGCCAATGACTATTTGAGCCTGTCAAATACGGTCTGTGCGGGTGGCAGCTGGGTTTGTCCCAAAGATCTGATCGGCGCGCGCGATTGGGCGGGGATTGAAGCCCTTGCGCGCGCTGCATCGCAGCTCAGTGTGTAAATAGAAAAGGGGCGTTCGACATGACAAAGATCATCTGGATGTCGGACCCTCATTTTCAACATCGCGGCACCTATAAGGGCCATGATCCGCGCGTGCGCCTTGCGCGCGCGATTGAGCACGTAAACACCCATCATGCAGATGCTGATTTCGCCATCCTTTCTGGCGATCTTGTCGGCGATGACATTGAAGACGATTACGCAGACCTTGCGCATTACCTTTCCAAGTCGAAAATTCCGATCCATTCGATGATGGGCAATCATGATGTGCGCGATGTCTTTCGTGCGCACCTGCCCTTGCCCGACACCGCTATGTCGGACTTCATACAATACACCCTTGATGGCGCGAGCGAGACGATCATCTGCCTCGATACGCATAAGGAAAACGCGCTTTCTGGGGCGTTATGCCAGAAGCGGCTTGAGTGGTTGTC
>CAYQZI010000347.1:0-1673 GCA_964421835.1 uncultured Planktotalea sp. | reverse complement strand
GAAGAGCAGGGCGCGTTGCTCGCGTTTGATACAGGCCCCGCCAATGCGCCGATCAATGATTTGATGCAAAGCCGGCTCGGGCAAAGCTATGACAAAGACGGTACGCTCGCCAAGCAGGGCAAGGTTGAAACGGGTGCGTTAGAGCTGTTCCTTTCCGAGACTTATTTCGCGCGCATGCCACCTAAGTCGCTGGATCGCGATGATTTCTCTGTGATGCTCGATCTTGTGCGGGAGCTTTCAGACGCGGATGCCGCTGCGACTATGACGGCAATGAGTGCCGCTGCGGTGATGCAAGGCATGCAACATTGCCCAGTGCCACCCGAGCGCGTGTTGGTGTGTGGCGGAGGGCGCAAAAACCCCGTGATGATGCAAATGCTGAACGAGGCTTTGGAATGCCCCGTTGTGCCTGTCGAAACTGTTGGGCTTGATGGCGATATGCTGGAAGCACAGGCCTTTGCCTACCTCGCTGTACGCGTTTCGCGGGGCTTGCCAACGAGTTCTCCAAGCACGACAGGTGTCAGCGCGAATGTTGGTGGTGGGATCTTAAGCAAGCCAAATGAAACAGAATAAATCACCCTGTTTTACGCATCTTCAGGCTGAACAACTCGCGCCACCCAGCACACAGAACTTCGCGCAATGGGGATGGTTGAGCTGAACAGACCCTTCGGCCTCTTCCAAGCTATTTCCCATTTCAAATTCTTCTGAATAGGGCAGCAAGGTACAAGCCAAGACCGCAGGTTTTTCAGCGCCTTTGCGCTTCACGACCATGCGAGACGACGCACACATCATTGCATCAGGGGATTTGTCCAAGATACCCCAGCAGGCGGTTGTGATCTCTGGCACGTCAACAGTTTCATCCATTTCAGGGAACAAAACAGTTTGGCCCGGGTTGTTAGCATCGATGTCAAAGCCGTGCTCGGCAAACAAATCTGCGTAGCCTTTGCGTGACTGCGCGTCGCTTTCGCCCCAAACAGTGCGTCCGGCAACAGCCATGCTAAAGCCGTTCTCTTGCAGCCAAGTCATACCTTCAATCGTTTTCACAAAAGTGCCTGCGCCGCGTTCTTTGTCATGGTTATCCGCATCCCAGTGATCAACCGAAATGCGCATCGTCAGCTTGTTTGGGTAGGCGGCGTTCAACTCCAGCAACCCGGCGCGCATGGATTTGCGCATCATTGGGCGCATCGCATTCGTTAGGATCAAGACATCATAGCCGCGCTCAAGCGAGGCGCGGGTGATCTCGATCATTTCTGGGTTCATGAACGGCTCGCCACCGGTGAAAGCAATCTCGCGCACGCCCCATTTGCGGGTCTCAAGCTGATCAAGATAGTCACGCACTTCATCGGCCGTGATATAGATAAGCGCATCATTCTTCGGAGAGCTCAAAATATAGCAGTTCTCGCACTCAATGTTGCACAGCGTGCCAGTGTTGAACCAAAGCGTCTGCGGATCGCTGAGCGCAACGCTTGCGCGCGCGTCCCCTTTGGCGGTGAGGAATGGGTCTTTGAATTTCTCCGCCGCGAGCAGGGGCGTTTCCAGATCTTTCATGATGCGTCCTTGATCAACTATTAAGATCATTTAACTTGGCCTGTGCGAACATAAAAGTGCTGATAAAATCTCTGACACCATTGTGATGTGAAAAAGCAGTGATAGACATGCCCAAAATCCCGCGTTAG
>CAYQZI010000346.1:0-1674 GCA_964421835.1 uncultured Planktotalea sp. | reverse complement strand
GTCAGGGCGCGGTGACCCTACGAACAACTGCTGCATAAACGTTGCAACTTACGGGAAAGGGGGTCGCTTCGCGATGACGGATCGCGGCAGCAATGCGCTACGCCAAAGCGAAGAATGTTTGCAAGTTGGCCCATCTTCTATGCGTTGGGACAGTGGCGAGTTGATCATCGATATCGACGAGATTTCTTCGCTGCCTCTCATCTCACGCATGCGCGGCCAAATTCGACTTCAAGCCACTGGCGTCACCTCGGTCGAGATGCCACTCACCCCCGATGGCGCACATGTCTGGCGTCCGTTTGCACCAAGCGCGCGGATCAGCGTTGATCTGGAGGCAAAGGGTTGGCAGTTCGAGGGACATGGGTATTTCGACAGCAATTTCGGCACGCGCTCTTTGGAGGAAGATTTCTCGACTTGGACATGGGCGCGCTATCCAACTGCGAATGGTGCCACCTGTTTTTATGATGCAAACCGACGTGACGGGACTGTGCTGGATGCGGCTATCAACTTTGATGAGGACGGCAGCGCGCGTGCTGTCTCTGGTCCGCCTAAAACCCGTTTCAAACGCACACTTTGGGCTTTGAAACGCGACACGCGCGCCGACGCAGGCACGGCGCCAAAGCAAGTGAAGGCCATGCTGGATGCGCCGTTTTATTCCCGCTCTGTTGTGCAAACAACGATTGATGGTGAGCGTGTGGAAGGCGTGCATGAAGCGCTTGATCTGAACCGATATGGCTCAAACCTGATTAAACCTATGCTGGCTGTTCGTGTGCCGCGTCGCAAGAACTGGACGTTTTAAAGCTTGGACAGGTCCAGCGCTTTTACCTCTGGGTTCAAGTTTGCGACCGAGTAGTTCAACATCGCGGCGACACTGACCCAGATCAAATAGGGCAACATCGCGAGGCCCGCCCAAAGGTCGAGTGCCATATGTGTGATGAAACATCCCAACACAGACAGCCATAAAAGCGCCATAACACTCAAAGCTCCTTGTAAGCGACGCAGCCCAAAGAACATAGGTGTCCACAACGTGTTGAACGCAATTTGTGCAGCCCAGAATGCCATAGCGAAATGGTTTCCTTCCATCACCGCAACGCGCGCAGCGGCGAAAGAGATCAGCACATAGATCGTGGTCCACATGACTGGGAAGACCCAGTTTGGCGGTGTCCAAGAAGGTTTGTTCAGGCTAACATACCACGCACCGGGCGGAAACAAGCCGCCTGTCGCGCCAGCTCCGAAACATGTGCCAAGAAAGAGTGCGAAGAGTAAATATTCCATTAGGAAAGCATAGATCAGAGCTTACTCCGCTGCTACCCCGATTGTGGACTTGCCGTTGACTTCGCGCGCTTTCAGTTCTGACAGGGCCGACAAAAGCGCACCGGTGCGCCCTGTACCCCAATCGCTCGCACGCGGTGAATTCGTTGCGACGGCATCGACCAAAAAGCGGACTTCTTCCAAAGGTGATGCAAACAAGACCGGTGATTTCGGCAAGATCACACTCGCCGCAGAACGCACCGCGGAGACACTTATCAGGCCCAGCTTATGCGCGTTATTCGTGCGCGCGCGGTGATTGATGGAGTCGTGCCCCAAGCGCGTAAGCTGTGTGCCAATCGCACCGTATATAAAGCGCGCCGCAAAAATGCCGGTGCGCGCGTTCAAAGGAAGCGAGCCGATCCCCGT
>CAYQZI010000345.1:0-1674 GCA_964421835.1 uncultured Planktotalea sp. | reverse complement strand
CAGGACATCGCGATCCTCACAGGCGGTCAGGTTATCTCCGAAGATCTCGGCATGAAACTCGAGAACGTGACAATGGACATGCTTGGCACAGCCAAGAAGATCCAGATCACAAAAGACGAGACAACCATCGTTGACGGCAACGGCGAGAAGGCAGAGATCGAAGCACGCGTTGCTCAGATCCGTGGCCAGATCGACGAAACAGCGTCTGATTACGACCGTGAAAAGCTGCAAGAGCGTGTTGCGAAACTCGCAGGCGGCGTTGCTGTGATCCGCGTTGGTGGCATGACAGAAATCGAAGTCAAAGAGCGCAAAGATCGTGTTGACGATGCACTGAACGCGACCCGCGCTGCGGTTCAAGAAGGCGTTGTTGTTGGCGGCGGTGTTGCTCTGGTTCAGGGCGCGAAAGCACTCGACGGCCTTGAGGGCGCAAACAACGATCAGACTGTTGGCATCAACATCATCCGCAAAGCAATCGAAGCGCCTTTGCGCCAGATCGCTGAGAACGCGGGTGTTGACGGTGCAGTTGTTGCGGGCAAAATCCGCGAGAGCGACGACGTCACATTCGGCTTCAACGCACAGAGCGAAGAGTATGGCGACATGTTCTCTTTCGGTGTGATTGACCCTGCGAAAGTTGTGCGTACAGCGCTTCAGGACGCGGCATCTGTCGGTTCCTTGCTGATCACAACCGAAGCTATGGTTGCGGACAAGCCTGAGAAAGCTGGCGGCGGCGCTGGCGGCGGCATGCCTGACATGGGCGGCATGGGCGGTATGGGCGGCATGATGTAAGCGATTGCTTCATCGGCCTCCTTATCGGAGACTACATAAGAGGTCGCCTTCGGGCGGCCTCTTTTCGTTTGAAAGTCGCAGGGCTGCGTTTCATGATCGATTTATGGACAAGCCAAGTGCAACAGTGATCGAGAGCTATAACCGCCATGCGGATGCGTGGTGCGAGCTGCGCTCGCAAAGCCTGTTTGAACGCGCATGGCTTGATCGATTTCTGGATGTGTTACCGCCAGATCCCCATATTCTTGATCTAGGCTGCGGCGCTGGGCAACCCATTGCGCAGTATCTTTTGCAGCAGGGCGCGACGATCACAGGTGTCGACGGCGCCGCCAATTTGATCGACAAAGCGCGCGCAAAAATGCCGCAGGCAAAATGGATTACGGGCGATATACGAGGCCTTGCATTGGGGCAGCGCTTTGATGGCATCCTTGGCTGGAACAGCACGTTCCATCTTGCCCCTGTTGCGCAACGCGAGATGTTCACCGTGTTTCAAGATCACGCCAAAGCAGGGGCCGCCTTGATGTTTACCAGCGGCCCCGAGTTTGGCGAAATCACCGGAGAGTTTGCCGGAAATTCAATGTATTATGCGAGTTTGGACAGCGCTGAGTATCGCGCGCTTTTGACAAAGCACGGGTTCGATTTGAGCGCCCATGTGCGCGAAGACCCAAGCTGCGGCGCGCACACAATCTGGCTGGCACGTCATAGCGTTTAGGCACCGCGAAAAAACACAAGGGCCACTTTGCAGCGGCCCTTGTGTCGCGTTTTCTTAGCCCTGCTGAACCAAATGGTTGCCAAAGGGGTTGTCGATGACCATCAACCATTCGCCATTGTCTTGGCGGCGCAGCACAACAGTCGAAAATCCTGTCTCCTCGATCGGATGTCCGCCGGGCG
>CAYQZI010000344.1:0-1678 GCA_964421835.1 uncultured Planktotalea sp. | reverse complement strand
CCCACGACCCTCGGTTTTGGAGACCGATGCTCTACCAACTGAGCTAAACCCCTAAAGCCGCGTTCCGTTTACGGCGCAGACTGGTCCTTTGCAAGAGGCAATCGGTATCGATTTACAACGATTGCGCGGCGCGCTCCAAAGCATCGATATCACCGCCCGCAATCTCGCTTTCATGGGCTAGAATATGCGCAATAGGCCAATCCCACCACGCGGTTGCCTTCAAACGCGCGATTTTGGCATGATCGAAACGCTGTTTGACCAAGCGCGCAGGGTTTCCAACCAACGTGCAATAATCCCCGTGATGACCTGACACAACAGCCCCTGCCCCGACAATGACCCCATCGCCAAGCACAGTGCCAGGTAAAAGCGTCGCACCACTGCCGATCCAACAATCATTTCCGATCACCGTGTCAGCCCCCGCTTTTGGCATCGACGGGCGCCCTTGGGGGCTACCAAGATCAAAGATCGCGAACGGAAAGCTTGAAATGCCATCATAGCGATGATTGGCGGAAGCGGTGATAAACTGAACGCCGCTTGCGATCTGGCAGAATTTGCCGATGATCAACCGCTCGGGCGAGGTATTGTAGAGATAGGGCGCAAGATACGCGGCCCAGTCTTTGGGTGGATGATGCGCGCTGGCATAGGTATAGGCCCCGACGCGCATTCGGGGATGGTTTGTTGCTGCGGCTAAGAAAACCGTTCTCTCGTTCACAGAGCCATCTAAGCGCCTGATTGGGTGGCGCGTTTCGGGGGATGGATAATCTGTCATCAATGCTCCTACTGCGTATGGTGCGTGATCCCACGCACCATACCTCGCGTAGCTCTAGAAAACAAAAAACGGCACCCGAGTTTCCCCGAATGCCGCTCTCAATGTCAGATGTAGGGTGCGTGATATCACGCACCTTACGCCAACTTACTCAGTGATGTTGGAAACAACACCAGCGCCAACGGTACGGCCGCCTTCGCGGATCGCGAAGCGCAGGCCTTGCTCCATCGCGATTGGCGCGATCAGCTCAACGTTGAACTTCAGGTTGTCGCCCGGCATCACCATTTCTGTGCCAGACGGAAGCTCAACCGTGCCTGTCACGTCCGTCGTGCGGAAGTAGAACTGTGGGCGGTAGTTGGCGAAGAACGGCGTGTGACGGCCACCCTCTTCCTTGGTCAGAATATACGCTTCTGCTTCGAACTTTGTGTGTGGGTTCACGGACTTAGGCGCGCAAAGCACCTGGCCACGCTCAACCGCTTCACGGTCAACACCACGCAGAAGTGCGCCGATGTTGTCGCCAGCTTCACCGCGATCCAGCAGCTTGCGGAACATTTCAACGCCTGTGCATGTTGTTTTCTGCGTGTCTTTGATGCCAACGATTTCGATCTCGTCACCAACATTGATCACACCGCGCTCAACACGACCAGTTACAACTGTACCACGACCAGAGATCGAGAAGACGTCCTCAACAGGCATCAAGAACGGCTGGTCAACCGCACGTGCAGGCGTTGGGATGTAGTCGTCAACTGCTGTCATCAGTGCTGTGATGGAGTCCTTGCCGATGTTGTCGTCACGGTCCTCAAGTGCCGCCAATGCGGAACCCGGGATCACAGGGATATCGTCGCCTGGGTACTCATAAGATGAGAGCAGCTCGCGGATTTCCATTTCAACCAGCTCGAGCAGTTCTTCGTC
>CAYQZI010000343.1:0-1691 GCA_964421835.1 uncultured Planktotalea sp. | reverse complement strand
GTTACAGCGCCGTTTTCGTCGTTTGCGAAGTTCTTGATGAAGTTAGTCATGGTATGTCCCTTTCAAGGATCAGATTTGTGTTTGCTCAAGCGCTGGTATCTGCTCCGCCTCGTAGCGCTGCGGTCCGTTACTTGATATAGGTTGTATCGATTGCAATTTTGGCACGAATTTGACGCGCATACGGCTTTTTGAGATCTATTAACATTTCGTTAACTTCTGCTTTCTCAACCCGTTTGAATGAAGAAAGCCGACCTGTTTCCAGATCGGCTCGGTGCGTCAAGTGTTTTGCGGCGTTGATTACTCGAATCCGGCAGTAAAGCGATTAAGCGTATCGTTTACATCGGCTTCGGGTTGCGGCTTGCTGTCTTCCAAACCGCTCACACCTGCGACGCCGAGCGCGACAACGGCCGCGCAAATCACCAAAAATTCCGTTGTAACGGCCCCGCTGTCATTTTTCGCAAACAATTTAATACGTTTTTGCATTGTCTTGCCTTTCTTAAAGTTTCGGCATCCAGGCCGCATGGAAAAGAGACCCATAGAGGTCAGCTGCCGTTTGATGCGTTTCAATCTGGGCGCGAAAAGGGCGCTTCTATGGAAAAATCAGCGCGTATGTGACGCTAGCGCATGTGTGGCTTTGGCGACGAATGGCAGAAAAGTCGCGCAGCCGAGCTGTTTTGAGTGCAAATCCGCTCGATATCATCGATACTTCACTGAAAACGCAAAAGACGTTTATTGGATCGAGCCATGTATATTCGCCCTTTCATAGGACTATGCGCCGTGCTTGGCGTGCTGATGTTCAGCGCGCCCGGATCATTTGCGCAAACGGAAGGTGCAAAGCCAAAGCCTTTCCCCGAGTTTTCTGCCAAACGCCAGAAACCGCCCAAAAAGGGCTCGCGCAAGCGGATCACAATTCAAATCACGCCAGATGGTCCGAAAGCGGGCGCGATAGTCGGTGGCGGCTCTTCTGCGTCAAACGGTTCGCGCCAAGCCAGCGCAGCTGGCTCTTACGCTTGGTTCTGGGACACAGTTCCGACGGCGCTCGACAGAACCGGTGGCCGCTATCAGACGGCTTTGAACCGGCTCAACAATCCCCCGACTGGCAGCGGCGTGCGCGCTCCGCGTTTGCAAACGCTCTACACCATTAGCCAAGCGCATGGGGTCGAAATTCTGAAATCAACGATTGGCAAGAGCGTATCGCCCGCTTTGGTTCTCGCGGTGATTGCCGTCGAATCCGCAGGCAAAACGGATGCAGTAAGTTCAGCGGGCGCGCAAGGCCTAATGCAATTGATGCCCGCGACTGCCGAGCGATTTGGCGTGAGCGATTCCACCGTGCCGGCGCAGAACATCGCAGGGGGCGTTGCTTATCTGGATTGGTTAATGGGCGAATTTGACAATGACCCGGTGCTCGCGCTTGCGGGATACAACGCAGGCGAGGGGGCTGTGCGCAAGAACAATGGCGTGCCGCCTTATTCAGAAACGCGCGACTATGTGCCCAAGGTGCTGGCTGCATTTCAGGTAGCGCGCGGACTATGCGTGACGCCGCCGCAGCTTGCAAGTGATGGCTGCGTTTTCAAGAAACTCGGCGGTTGACGTAGGGTGCGCGATACCACGCACCCTACGGTTTTCTAAACGATCGTCGCTTCTGTTGCTGCGCGCAGTTCGTCCTCAGAAACGCCTTCGGCTGTCTCTAC
>CAYQZI010000342.1:0-1693 GCA_964421835.1 uncultured Planktotalea sp. | reverse complement strand
CCGCCAGCACGGACTTGGCATTCAGGTCTTTGGCGAAACAGGGGGTCTGCGCTGGTCGCAAGAACAGCCCAACCAACTTTACTACATGGCCTTGAATGAACGTTTGCAAGTGATCGAACGCGGCGAAGCGAACCTTTCTCCCGAAGCCGACCGCACGACACGCGTCACGATTGGCCACGCGGAAGGCATGCCGTTGGCTTTTGCGAACATCTACAAAGACCTCGCCGAGGCGATTTCAGCACGCAAAGAAAACCGAGTGATGGACCCGGCGGCCAATCTATATCCGCGCGCGGAGGATGGGCTTCGCTCGATGGCCGCTGTCGTCGCTGTGGCGAAAAGTGGCAAACAAGATGGCGCGTGGCTCGATGCGCGTCCGCCGATGTTTCAATAGATCGCCCCGTTTTCGGACCCAAGGCCAAGGCGCGCTGGACCACTCTAGCGCGCCTTTAATGTGCCCCGCTCTATGACGGAGCATTCAAACAAATGCGCTTTCGGTGCGATGCTTGGGTCTGCGACAAGGGCAGTCACGCGCTCAATCGACGCTGCAATAATCGCCGAAAACGGATTGTGGATCGTAGTGAGATTGATGTTCTCCCACTTCGCCATGTTGATGTCATTCAACCCAATGATGCCCACATCATCCGGCACGCTCAGACCCGAAGTCTCCAATGCAGAAATCGCCCCAATGGAGAGCACATCATCCCCGCAGAAATACGCCTGCGCGAGTGGGGCTTTCAGCAGTTCCAACATTTCTGCCCTGCCCGCTTCAAACGAATAGGCATCCGCAAAACTGACCCGTGCTGAGACACCTTTGTGCGCGGCACATTCGAGCATGAATCCTTTCTCACGATCCAACGTAGACGTCGCCTCCGCAGGCCCACCAAGGAACCCGACATCGCGATAGCCATGCTCAATCAGAACACGCGCAGCCATGCGCCCCGCTTCGATGTTATCGATCCCAAGCACATCCACATCAGGGCTGTCCGTGTGGCGACCGAAGGAATGCACGACGGGAATCCCAGCATCGCGAAACGACTTTGCGAACGCGGGTGGCAAGGTGGAGGATGCAACAATCACCCCATCCACAGAATACTGCCTAAGCATCCTGATCGACGCCTCAGGATCGGTTTCATCCGTTAGGTTCACCAGCAACGGACGCAGGTCGCGCTCATGCAGACCGCGCGTAAACATATCAAACACTTCAAGAAAAACGGGGTTGTGGAAGTTGTTGGATATCAGCCCAATCATCTTCGTCCGCCCCGTGGTCAGCGAGGAGGCCAAAGCGTTGGGGCTATAGCCCAACTCATCTGCAGCTTTCATCACCTTCTTGCGGGTTTTCTCGGAGACAGACGCGCCTTTGGTGAACGTGCGCGACACGGCCGAGCGTGATACTTGCGCCAGTTCGGCGACGTCTTTGAGCGTGGCTGCCACGACCCTAGTCGTCGCTCGCAGCGCTGTAATCGATCGTCGCAAAGCGCCAACCGCAAATCAGACCCAGACCGATAAAGATGATCGCCCACGCGTAAGCGGCTTGTGAGACTTCAAAAAATCCCCACAAGATAAGCACACTTGTGACCAAAATGCGGATCCACAAAGGCGCATAGAAAGGGTTTTCCAGATCAAGAAACTTGCTCATTACGCGTCTTGAAACTCCGCGCCAGTTTTCGCACCCGTGATATAAGACACCACATCT
>CAYQZI010000341.1:0-1719 GCA_964421835.1 uncultured Planktotalea sp. | reverse complement strand
TAGAGATAAGCGCCTCGTTGTCGGGTTCAATGGTCAGCGCAAATCTAACATTGGTTGAGGTGTATTCGTGGCCTGAATAGACAACCGTTTCATCGGGCAGCGCATCGAGCTTTTGCATGGTCTCAAACATCTGCGCAGGTGTGCCCTCAAACAAACGGCCACAGCCGAGCGCCATAAGACTGTCTGCGGTAAAAGCGGCATCAAGATCGGGCATGTGAAACGCGATATGCCCAAGCGTGTGGCCAGACACGTCGATGATATGTGTCGAAGTCCCTAAGACGTCGATTGTCTCGCCCTCTTTCACAGCTTGTGACAAAGGCGGTAGTCGATGTTCATCGGCTGTTGCGCCGATGACATGCAAGCGTTCGCGCCCGGTGAGGCCGTCAAGGCCATCCACATGATCCCAATGATGATGTGTGAGCAACACCGTCGTCAGCGTCCAGCCGCGCGTAGCGAGCATGTCGTTGATCGGCGCTGCTTCGGGTACATCGACAATCGCAGCTTCACCCGTGTCGAGATTGCCAATCAGAAACGCATAGTTGTCCTCAAGGCAAGGGATGGTCACGATTTCATAAGGCATGGCAATTGGGCTCCGGCTCGCTATGTTCGGATATGAGCTTGGCTGATCGTGAGAGGCGCTGCAATGCATCTTGATGTGCAGGACCTACGAAATTTTTATTATCGCTCTGCTTTGGGGCGGGCAGCGCAACGCGCTGTGCGTGATCGTGTGGTTGCGATGTGGCCCGAAGCGAAAGGGCAAACTGTTGCAGGCTTTGGCTTCGCCGCTCCCCTGTTGCGCCCTTATCTGAAGGACGCGCGGCGTGTGATGGCGCTCATGCCGGGGCCGCAAGGGGTGATCCCTTGGCCTGCGGGCATGCCGAATGTATCTGTGCTGTGCGAAGAAATGCTCTGGCCAATAGAAACAGGGCATGTGGATCGCCTTTTTGTGATGCACGGGCTTGAGACGTCTGAAAACCCGACGGCTGTCCTAGAGGAATGTTGGCGCGTTTTAGGACCGGGAGGGAAAGCGCTGTTTATCGTGCCCAACCGTGCGGGACTTTGGTCGCGCAGCGATGCCACGCCTTTCGGCTTTGGGCGACCCTACACGACGAGCCAGTTGGAAACCCAGCTAAAGCGCCATGGCTTCTTGCCTGAACGTCATGTTGCGGCGCTCTATCAACCGCCAAGCAAAAAGCGCGCTTGGATGAAGTCGGGCAAGGTATTGGAAAAAGTGGGGGGCAAGTTACCCGCAATCTTTCCTGCGGGGGTTTTGTTGGTTGAAGTGTCCAAACGCGTTCATGCGCCAAACGGTCCGGGTACGCGGCTGCGCGTCCCAAGTCCCTTGGAAGTGCTCAGTCCAAAACCTACCCCAGAATCTGCCGTCGGGTTGAAAGCACAACGCAAGTAGTTATGCGCGCAGACCTTAAGGAATCATATAATTTCACGAAATCCTTGGCTTTTTGTAATCATTTTGCCTGCGCATCTCGTCGCACTTGGCGCAAAGCCATATAAATAAGGCCCAATGCGTTCACGCAATTGTATCAAGATATGTTGCGATGCGCGAAACCCTCTGCTACATCGGCCCAGAATTTCACGCACCAACGTCAGTTGGAGCTCCATCGCTCTCGACCTACTGTTGATACCGTAGGGACAAGAGCCAGAATATCGGAAGGGTGGACGTGTCCGAACCAGCTTCGATTTCCTCCGGCATCGCCGCGC
>CAYQZI010000340.1:0-1721 GCA_964421835.1 uncultured Planktotalea sp. | reverse complement strand
GCGTCCCCCGTTCCTGTCGTTCGGGAAGGGTTTGTGGTGCGCGAAAGGGCGGTGCCGCAAGCGAACATGACGGCATTTCTCCCTGAGGGGGATACGATCTTTATGTCCGGCTCGATTAACAAGGATACTGTGGCAGGCTTTGAAGCGGTGCGCGAAGCCAACCCGAAAGCGCGTCGTTTGGTGTTGCTTGAAGCCGATGGGCCTGCGGGCAGTCCTGAAGCCATCGGGTTTGGCCGCGCTTTGCGCTCAGCAGGGTTCAGCACACATCTGAACAATGACAGTGTGATCAGTGGCGGCGCCGTTGATGCCTTTATTGGCGGCACGCAGCGCACGATGGAAGATGGTGCGGTGATCGCAGTTGTCGCAGGCCAAGATGTGGAAGCGCACAAAACATTCACCACTGAAATGGTTGGCGGTGATGGCTATGCGCGCTTTGCGGATCAATTTGGCCGCGCACGTCGTCCACGGGCGATGACAATCGCTGAGATTGGCGCTATGGGACTCGTGAGTGCTAATGTCGGCAACGTCTTAGCAGCGAATTAACGTGCTTTCCTTTGCTTTTTAAGGAGGGCGAAGGGAAGGGTTATCCAAATGTTCGATTTGACAGGAAAGTGCGCGCTGATCACCGGCGCCTCTGGTGGTATTGGTGCAGATATTGCGCGTGGATTGCACAGTGCAGGCGCGACCGTCGGATTGTCTGGTACACGCGTTGAGCCGCTTGAGACCTTGGCCGCAGAGCTGGGCGAGCGCGCATTTGTTTTGCCATGTAATCTGTCTGATATGGAGGCTGTTGCCGCTTTGCCAAAGCAAGCAGTAGAGGCGATGGGCAGCGTCGACATTTTGGTGAACAACGCAGGCATCACACGCGATAACCTGTTCATGCGCATGTCGGATGAGGAATGGCAGTCCGTTCTTGATGTTAACCTTACAGCAACGATGAAACTGTGTAAGGGCGTGATGCGCGGCATGATGAAGGCGCGTTGGGGGCGGATTGTGAATGTTTCCTCGATTGTGGGGGCAACTGGCAACCCGGGACAGGCGAATTATGCAGCGTCCAAAGCGGGGATGATCGCAATGGGGAAATCACTGGCTTACGAGGTTGCATCGCGCGGCATTACGGTAAACGCAATTGCACCCGGCTTTATTGAGACGGCAATGACGGACAAGCTGAACGACGATCAAAAGGCCGGAATTCTGGCGCAAGTGCCCGCAGGTCGCATGGGAACACCAAACGAAATTGCTGCAGCAGTTGTATATTTGGCGAGCGCTGAGGCGTCATATGTCACAGGCGCGACGCTGCATGTGAACGGCGGAATGGCGATGCTTTAAAGGATTACGCTAGGGCAGGCGATTGTGTTTGCCTAATGCGCCGCGTGTGTTATAGGCGGCGCATCGTTGGCCCTTTGGGGCGATATCAAGTGCCCCGCTGGGGACAGGCACCAACGGGCCCTTGGCCCAAGATATAAGGATTTCGAGATGAGCGACGTATCAGATCGTGTTAAGAAAATCGTAGTTGAGCACCTTGGTGTGGAAGAAGGCAAAGTTGTTGAGGGTGCATCCTTCATCGACGATCTGGGCGCAGACAGCCTCGACACAGTTGAGCTGGTCATGGCCTTCGAAGAAGAGTTCGGCATCGAGATCCCTGATGACGCAGCTGAGAACATCCAGTCCTTCGGCGACGCGGTAAAGTTCATCTCTGAAGCTGCATAAGCTTTTTGAGA
>CAYQZI010000339.1:0-1737 GCA_964421835.1 uncultured Planktotalea sp. | reverse complement strand
GAACATGATATTCGCACAGATCCCAGCATTTTGTCGGCAATGGATGCATCTGCACGTGGTGGACACACGGGTTATGCAATGGTTCCAGGCATTACAGAACTGCGTGCCGAAGTTGCCGAGCGCGTCGAGGCGCGCACAGGTGTCCCGACGAAGCTTGAGAACGTTATCATCACGCCGGGTGGTCAATCCGCGCTTTTTGCAAGCCACCTTGCCGCCTGCCCGTATGGACAAAAGGCACTCTTTCTTGATCCGTATTACGCAACCTACCCCGGCACTTTGCGCGGCGTCGGAGCGATTGCCACACCTATCCAAACGCGCGCAGAGGATGGCTTTCAACCCAGAGCAGCCGACATTGAAGCAAAGGCCAGCAATGCTGCGAGTTTGCTGATCAATTCACCGAACAACCCAACAGGCGTGGTTTACACCCGTGAAACCTTGGAAGGCATCGCAGATGTCTGCAAGCGTCGCGATCTTTGGCTGATCTCTGATGAGGTCTATGACACGCAGGTCTGGGAGGGCGCACATCTCTCCCCCCGTGCCCTGCCCGATATGGCAGAGCGCACGTTGGTGATTGGGTCAATGTCGAAAAGCCACGCGATGACAGGCAGCCGCATTGGCTGGATTGTTGGTCCGAAAGAAGCGATTGCGCATATCGCCAACCTCGCCACGCATACGACCTATGGCGTTGCAGGGTTTGTGCAGGATGCGGCGCTTTTCGCTTTGAGGCAGGGTCGCGATTTTGAAGAAAAAATCGCCGCCCCCTTCGAGCGTCGGCGCGCAATCACACTCGACATTCTTGCTGGTCAAAACCACGTCAAACTTATCCCTGCCGATGGCGCTATGTATGTGATGCTTGATATCCGCGCGACGGGGCTGAGCGGTGAGGACTTCGCCAATCGCCTGCTTGATGAGCACCGTATCGCGGTGATGCCTGGCGAGAGTTTTGGCGCATCTGCCGCAGGCCACATCCGCGTAGCGATGACGATTGAGGACCAAGCTTATGCACAAGCGCTACGCGATCTGTGCGGTTTCGTAGCAAGCCTTTGTGAATAAGGATTTTTACGCTAGGCTTTAGGCAATCTAACTTGGAAAGCCCTTTGTCATGCTCCGTTTCTTAATGATTTTCGCCCTTGCCGTTACCGCCAGCGGCGGTTTTGCGCAGTCTTTTCCCGAGTATAATTCGACCACTGTGAACGACTACGCAGGCTTGCTGGATGATGCCTCCGAGGCGCGCGTTGTCGCGCAGCTCGAGGCGCTTAAGAAAGATACAGACGTTGAAATGACGGTTCTGACACTGTCGCGCAAAGACATGTTCGCGCCAGATCAAACGGTTGAGCAATTCGCTGTCGGGCTGTTTAATGAATGGGGCATTGGCGATGCGAGCGACAACACAGGCGTGCTGGTGTTGATCCTGAGAACCGATCGCGCAATGCAAATTGTTCTGGGCGATGGCTTTGGGTTTACGTGGAACAGAGAGGCTGCGCGCGCAATTGACCGCTCGTTCCTGCCTGCCTTTGGCGAAGAGCGCTATCAAGACGGTATAGAGGCGGGAGTCACAGACGTTATCGACACGATTGTGACGCCGTTTCTTGCAGGCGAAGAAGCCCCGCAAGGCGAAGCGAACAATTGGGTCTGGGCGATTGTCATGGCGGTCTTTGGCAGCGTCACGGCGCTTATTTTCAAAGACAAGCTTGTCAAACTCAAGAAATGCCCTGAATGCGGAACGCGTCATTTGAA
>CAYQZI010000338.1:0-1752 GCA_964421835.1 uncultured Planktotalea sp. | reverse complement strand
GATACTCCGCCAGCCAATCTTGTTTGATCACCTTCGGCGCAAATGCAGGCGCCATCGCACCAGGGTTCGGCACCGTCTTTTCGCATCAACGTATGGGCCCAAAACGCACGCTCCATCGGTGTGTTGGGATCGTTCGAACTAAACAGCTCAGGCGTATCTTTGATGTATTTCGTGTCCTGAGCCTTGGTCACAAACGTCCGTCCTGCCGCTTTGACGCGCACCGCAAGAGCCTGCGCGCGTAAGCGCCGATAGATCGGAAATGGATCACGATTGAGCTGATCAAGCGTAATGCCCTCATCGAGCGGAGCGCGCGTCACCATATGCCTGTCCTTTATCAAACCAACACCAGCAAAGCCGCTAAATACCGCTGTCGCAAAGACTAACTTCACCTTAAGATGCGCTCGAATTAGGACTGACCCATATGAACGATACGCAAATGCCCAAATCCTGTTGCACGCCAAATCGCCCAGAAACGGCGCAAGCCGCTCCCGCTAAAATTGCCACAGACGCAGCGATGTCCCAATCCCTCAAAGCTACAGCAATCGCAATAGAGGGCGGCGCAAGCCTGCTTGGCACGGCACATGCAGGCATTCCAAGCGACGGTGAAACGCCTTTGCGCAAGACACGTGTGAAGCCATTTCGCATAGGTGCCACAACAGTGAGCAATGCGCAGTTCAACGATTTTGTGCAAGCGACGGGCTATGTCACCGAAGCGGAGCGCATTGGTTGGTCTTTCGTGTTTTGGGCGCAGGTGCCCAAGGAAATCCGCATGACGCAAGCGGTTCCCGAAGCTGAATGGTGGCGCCGCGTCGATGGCGCGAATTGGCGCGATATCAATGGCCCAGACACCCAATCTGACGCTTGGCATCCCGACCATCCTGTCGTGCAAATTTCATGGAACGATGCGCGCGCCTATTGCGACTGGGTCGGTGGTCGTTTGCCCACTGAAGCGGAATGGGAGCACGCTGCCCGCGGCGGCCTTGGTGATGTGAAATTCCCTTGGGGCGATGAGCTGCCCAATGACTCCGATCACTTCCCCTGCAACATCTGGCAGGGCCGCTTCCCCGAAACCAACACAGCACGCGATGGGTATTACACAACCGCACCCGCCCGCTCGTTTGAGCCCAACAATGCAGGGCTTTACAACCTTGTTGGCAATGTTTGGGAATGGACCGCTGACGCCTACACGATCAAGTCGCTCAAAAAAGAGGTGCGCAGGCGTTTGACACAGATGAAAGGGTTCAAATTGTCCAAAGGCGGATCCTTCCTCTGTCACGCCTCCTATTGCTTTCGCTACCGCATTGCCGCGCGGTCCGGCACATCGCCCGACAGCGCGACAACCCATCACGGATTTCGGGTGGTTTGGTCTGATTAAGCACGAGCTTTTACGTCAAATTTGTTGCTGGAACAGACCTGCTCGCCTATGCTCAAGCCTATGAAAACACGTCTAACAATCGTCAGCGCATTGCTCTGCTCCTCTGCGCTTTTGGCAGAACCTTTGCCTGCACCGCTCAGCGATGCTGACTTCGCGCCTGTGCGCCTTGAAGAGGCACAACTCGGCCAGTTGTTGTTCTATGATCCTATCCTTTCGGGCAACAAAACGGTCTCCTGCGCGACCTGTCATCATCCGGAGCTCGGCACGACCGACGGTGTTTCACTCTCTTTTGGGGACGGTGGGATCGGTATGGGAAAAGCGCGGCGCGCTGATCCGAAAAACATGCCCGAAGAACGAATACCGCGCAATTCGCCAGC
>CAYQZI010000337.1:0-1775 GCA_964421835.1 uncultured Planktotalea sp. | reverse complement strand
ACATCGCAGAAAAAGTAGAAATGCTCATAGGTGTCGGGGTCACGATCCTGTGCGCGCGGCGCTTTACCGAGACCTGCGGAGTGACGAATAAACGGCTCATACACATGCTTCCACAAAGGACGCGGATGAATGAACATTTTGTAGTAGAAACCCGCTGGCAAAAAACGGCTCAGATGCGTGTTGATCGCGCCCACATCGAACTCTAGGCTAGGCCAATGGTTCTGCGACGCAATCTTCAAACCGTCAAACAGCTCTGTGACCGTCGCCCGTTGGTTCGGCTCAAAATCATCCGTGCCGCCCATATTAAACAGCGCGTTCGGCTCTTCGCCGCCACTCGCCACAATACCGCGCGGGCGGTGATATTTGAACGAACGCCCGATCATCATCTGATCGTTCGCGAGCAAGGCAGAGGCAAGCGTATCCCCCTTAACCCCTTTGAGTTTCTTGCCGTTGAAATCGAACGAAAGCTGCGCACCGCCATCCGTAAAACGACCTGCTGTTTTCAAACGTGTGCTCATGAGAAAGTCCTCCACGACCAACCGGGCCGTTTCGCGCTGATTGCGTCTTTGATCTCTTGCGGTGGCTCGATGGTCTGCGCGCTGTAGGTGCCAAAGACTTCAAGCGTTATGGTGCAGCGTGCCGCATGAAACCACTTGCCGCAGCCATTATTGTGCCGCCAACGCTCGAAATGCACCCCATGCGGATTCTCGCGCATGAACAGATATTCCTCGAATTGATCATCCGTGGAGCCGACGGAATGGCGTTTCAAATGTGCCTCACCGCCTGCGTGAAATTCAGTTTCTTCGCCTGTGACGCCGCAGCAAGGGCATTCTAAGATCAGCATGGGCTGGCCTCCAGCTTGAAAATTTCGGATTTCATGCTTACAATCTGAGCATGAACATTCTGTTTTGGATTCTTGGCGGCATATTCGCTCTTGGTCTTGGCATCGCTCTTTATGAGCGCCGCAAGAAGAAGCTGCTGCTTGCGCATGATTTCAACCAACTTGGCCCCATAAGCGAGACGGACCGCACTGCGATACGCGTCAAAGACGAGATGGCTGCCAGAACCGCGTTTACGCATCTCAAGCATTAGTGCGCCACCCCCGCAGCAACGCTCTCATCGATGAACTTGCCCTCTTTAAACCGCCACATGGAGAATTCGTCCGTCAACGGTGACTCCCCCTTCGCCATCAGCTCCGCCATGGCCCAGCCAGATCCCGGAATGGCCTTGAAGCCGCCCGTGCCCCAACCGCAATTCATGAACATGCCTTCAACCGGCGTCTTGGTTAAAATGGGCGAGCGGTCCCCCGTCACATCCACAATACCGCCCCATTGGCGCAGCATCTTAAGGCGCGACAGCATAGGAAACGTCTCGATCAGCGCGCGCACAGTTTCTTCCACGTGATGGAAAGAGCCGCGCTGGGTGTAGTTGTTATAGCCATCCGTGCCGCCGCCAATCACCATCTCGCCCTTGTCGGATTGCGACAGGTAGCCGTGCACGGTGTTCGCCATGACCACGATATCCATCGCGGGTTTGATCGGCTCTGACACCAACGCTTGCAAGGCAACGCTTTCCATCGGCAGTCGGAAGCCTGCCATCTCAGCCAGAACGGAAGAGTGTCCCGCAACAACGCCGCCAAGCTTATCGCAGTCAATCGCACCTTTGGTGGTGTCGACGCCAACAACCTTGCCACCTTCCGTGCGCACATTGGTAACTTCGCATTTTTGGATAATATCCATGCCCATGTCAGAGCAGGCGCGCGCATAGCCCCAAGC
>CAYQZI010000336.1:0-1831 GCA_964421835.1 uncultured Planktotalea sp. | reverse complement strand
GAAATCGACACAGTCACTTTCGGCCCCCTCAGTGAAACCAGCTACGCCTTTACCCGCCAAAAAATGCAACCAGACATCGCTGGCTTCATTCTGCTCAACACGGATCCGCAAGGGATTTCTGTGGATAATTTGCGCTTTGAAGGCTTCGATCTGATGGGGTAACCTCTTCTTAACGAAGGAGAGAACTCACATGCCAAAAGGCTATTGGATCGGCCACGTCACCATCGATGACGTTGAGACCTATAAACTCTATCAACAGGCAAACGCTGCGCCGTTCAAAGAGTATGGCGCAAAATTTCTTGTGCGCGGAGGTGCGCAAGAGGTTCGCGAAGGCGAGATGCGCGCGCGCTCTGTTGTCTTGGAATTTCCAAGCATTGAAGCGGCTTACGCCTGTTACGAAAGCGACGCCTATCAAGCTGCCAAAGCCATCCGTGATGCTGTCAGCGCGGGCGATATCGCGATCGTGGAAGGATATGACCCGGCATGAGTGTTCTGGATCGCCTGACCGCCCTGTTCACGGGTCCTGCGGAAATCGAAGAAAAGCCTTTGCCACCCACAGATGTTCCCCATGCGCTTGGCGCGCTTTTGGTGCGCGTTGCGCTCTCTGATCATCAATATGCAGTCGAAGAAATCGCGCGCATTGATCGCGTGCTTGCCAAATTCCAGGACATTGGCCCGATTGACGCGGCCAAGCTGCGCGCGGAATGCGAACGTTTGGAAGCTGTTGCACCTGACACGACGGCATTCACCGCATTGCTCAATCAACGGGTTGACTATGCGGACAGGCTCAAAATGGTCGCAGCGCTCTGGCAGGTTGTCTATGCAGATGGCGCGCTGAAGGATGTTGAAAAACGCGTGATGCATCTCACTCAGACCCAGCTCGGTATTCAAGCGAGCGATTGCACTGCCGCGCAAGCCGACGCACAGGCCCAAGCTGCGATCAATAATAGCGTCCCCCCTTCCGCTTAACCTTAAGAGACCTATATCCCCCCTATGTTTGCAGAATTTCTCAAAAGGCTGACTCAGCCAGAGCCCGATCCCCTTGATGATGGCGATGCCCGTCTTGCATTGACCGCCCTTTTGGTGCGTGTTGCACGTTCTGATGGCGATTATGCTGCTTCTGAGCGTCACCAAATTGAAAGCGTCGCCACTACGCGCTATGCCCTTGATAAGCAAGGCGTTCATGATCTGATGCAGGCCGCAGAGACCCTAGAGCAAGAAGCCCCCGATACGGTGCGTTTCACCCGCGCGATCAAAGATGCGGTGCCCTACGAGGAACGCCTTGGCGTGATCGAAGCGCTCTGGTCCGTGGTGCTTGCAGATGGCGTGCGCGAGAAAGAAGAAGACGCGCTGCTCCGCCTTATTGCAAATCTGCTGGGCGTCAATGACGTGGACAGTGCACAGGCGCGCCAACGCGTGGCTGCGGCGATCAAGCAATAAAGGCCATCCCAATGGACACTTGGCTCGACGCGCATCCCGATATTCGCTCAATCCGCATCGCGGGCTGTGATTTAAACGGGCAAGCGCGCGGCAAGCGCATCCCCTCGCGATTTTCCGGCAAAATCACCCAGGAAGGCGCGCGCTTTCCGTTTTCCGTGCTCAATTTGGATATGTGGGGCAAGGATATCGAAGACAGCCCTCTGGTGTTTGACAGCGGCGATGCAGATGGTGTGCTGCTGCCAACGGAGCGCGGCTTTGTCCCGATGCCGTGGCTTACGACGCCAACTGCCTTGATGCCGGTTTGGATGTTTCACGAAGATGGCCGCCCCTTTGAGGGTGATCCCCGCCAAGCGCTCGCGCGCATCAAAGAGCGTTATGCGGCACTTGGCCT
>CAYQZI010000335.1:0-1855 GCA_964421835.1 uncultured Planktotalea sp. | reverse complement strand
GAGCGCAGCCCAATGCAGCCGCCCATGGAGTGGCCAAGAATTGCGAGCGGCGCGGGCATGCCAGCGTCGTTGACGGCATCAAGCAAGACAGCCACGTCTTTCTGGTAGTCGCTGAATGTTCCGACATGGCCGCGATATTGCTCTTCGATCAAACGATCAGAAAGCCCTTGCCCACGCCAATCAAGGCTCGCCACGGCATAGCCAGCTGCATGCAAATCAGCGGCGATATGCGCATATTTTTCAATATATTCCGTACGCCCTGTGTAAATCAGGATCGTTGCTTTCGCGCCATCCAGCGGCCAAAGACCGATGCGCAGACGCACCCCATCGCTTGCTTTGCGCCAAATCGCATGACCGCTGCTTGGGCCATTGCAAATCTCGGCGTGATAGGGTGCGTGTGTCATCGTTACCTGTCCAAACTACTAGCTCAGCACCGCACCAAGCTTCATCGCCATGCCCATGTCACCATCCACGGAAAGCTTGCCAGACATGAAGGCTGCGGTTGCGTTTTGCTCGCCCTCGAGGATCGCTTGGAAAGTGTCTGCATCTGCAGTCAATGTAACATCGGCCTCCGCATCAGACGCTGACGCGCCGGTTTCGTCAATACGAACAGCCCCTTCGCCCTCAATTTCGAACTTCGCGCTGCCGTCAAAATTGGCATCTGCCAACTTTTCATTCAGGGCTGCGACTGCTGCGTTGATAATATCGCTCATCTTGCTCTCCGCTTCGTTATCTCATTGCATCTGGCATCTTGCCATTGATGCGCTACACTCCCTTATATGAGAGCCGAATTCATCACGTGCAAACCTTACCTTGCGGCAAACTTACGTAAACTTGGTATTACGTCCGGTTTAGCACTTGCCTTGCTTGGCGCGCCGATGGCGCAGTCTGGATTCGCGCAAGACGTAGCGCAGCAAAGTGAGGCAGAGGTTAACGTCGCACTTCTTTTGGAGAAATTGCGCAACGCGGACGAAAAAGAGGCCGCAAAAGTTGCCACGCAGATCAAGCGCACTTGGACGCGTTCTGGTTCAGCTTCGGCTGATTTGCTGTTGAAACGAGGACGTGACGCGCTTCAAGCGAAAAAGCCAAAAGTTGCGATTGAACATCTCACAGCGCTTACAGATCACGCCCCCGATTTCGCAGAAGGGTGGCATATGCGCGCAAGTGCACTTTATCAGCAAAAGCTATATGGCCCCGCGCTTGAGGATCTGGAGAAAACTCTGACCCTTAACCCCAACCATTTTGAAGCGATCCAAGGTCTTGGCGCGATTTTTGAGCAACTTGGCGATCCAAAGCGCGCTTATGAGGTCTATGAGCAAGTTCTGACTATACATCCGCACCATGCAGACGTACTCGAAGCGATGGAACGGCTGGAATCAAAAGTTAAAGGTCCAGCCCTTTAATCGTTAAGGCGAGTTATGGCCGCGCAATCACGCATCATCGCGGTTCTCGGGCCGACCAATACGGGCAAAACCACCTACGCGATTGAGCGTATGTTGGCGCATCGCACAGGCGTGATTGGCTTGCCTTTGCGCCTGCTCGCGCGCGAAGTCTATGACCGTATTGTTGCTTTGCGGGGACCGTCCATTGTGGCTCTGGTCACGGGTGAAGAGCGTATTGTGCCGCCGCGCACGCAATATTGGGTCTGTACCGTTGAGGCGATGCCGCAAGGCATGGGCGCTGATTTTCTCGCGGTGGACGAAATTCAGCTTTGCGCCGATCCAGAACGCGGCCATGTGTTTACCGAACGTTTGCTCAGCGCGCGGGGTCTGCATGAGACGTTATTCATGGGCTCTGACACCATGCGCGGGCCAATTCAGTCACTGATCCCCGATGCACAGTTCGTTTCGCGCGA
>CAYQZI010000334.1:0-1920 GCA_964421835.1 uncultured Planktotalea sp. | reverse complement strand
AAATCCTGAACGGATCATTGGTATTTTTCGACAAGGCCACGAAGGCGGGCGTATCCTGCCCATCGACAAAGGTGCCTCCAAAGAATGGGAGGTGCCTGCGGGCGCTGCCGCCAGTGCCAAAGACGGTGAGCTGGTAGAGGCGGAGCTGACAGGCTCGAAGGCCCGGATGGGTCTGCCCCGCGCCCAGATCGTTGCGCGCCTTGGTGATCCGACCGCGCCAAAAGCTGTCTCGCTCATTGCGATCCATCAGCACGGCATCCCCGATCATTTCCCCGATGAGGTAATCGCAGAAGCCGACGCGAAAACCCCTGCTGGTCTTGAGGGTCGCACCGATCTTCGTGATGTACCACTTGTCACCATAGACCCAAGCGATGCGCGCGACCACGATGATGCGTGCTATGCGGAAGCGGATAAAGACCCCAAAAACAAAGGCGGTCACATCCTTTGGGTCGCGATTGCTGATGTCGCACATTACGTCACGCCCGGTTCTGAGCTGGATCGCGAAGCGCGCAATCGCGGCAACTCCAGCTACTTCCCTGATCGCGTTGTGCCGATGCTGCCGGACCGTTTGTCGGGTGATCTGTGTTCTTTGCACGAGGGCGTTTCGCGCGCCTGTATCGCGGTACGCATCGTCATTGATGCGGAAGGCAACAAGCTTTCCCATGAATTCATGCGTGGCTTGATGAAATCGCCAGCGTCGCTGAATTACACCGAAGTGCAGCAAGCGATGGACGGCAATGCCAACGATAAGACTGAGCCGTTTGTCAGCCCTGTTTTGCGCCCTCTTTACGCGGCTTATGCCGCTTTGAAGAAGGCGCGCGCTGTGCGTCAGCCGCTGGAACTTGATTTGCCAGAGCGCAAGATTATTCTGGATGAGGCTGGCAAAGTCACCTCTGTCGCCTTCGCAGAGCGGTTCGATGCGCATCGTTTGATCGAAGAATTCATGGTCCTTGCCAATGTGTGCGCGGCGGAAACTTTGATTGAAAAGAAGCAGCCACTTTTGTTCCGTGTGCATGAAGAACCTTCACAAGAGAAGCTGAATGCGTTGCGCGAGACTGCGCAGAGCGCGGGTTTGAATATGGCCAAAGGGCAGGTGTTGCAGACAAAGCATCTGAATCAATTGCTACGCCAAGCCGCTGACACGGATGAGGCAGAGCTGATTAATATCTCGACGCTGCGATCCATGACCCAAGCCTATTATGCGCCAGAGAACTTCGGCCATTTTGGCCTTGCCCTGCGTAATTATGGGCACTTCACATCACCCATTCGTCGCTATGCGGATCTGATCGTGCACCGTGCGTTGGTGACGGCGCATGGCTGGGGCAAAGATGGTTTGACGCAAAAAGATGCGGATGGGCTGAAGGAAACGGGCGAGCATATTTCTGGTACAGAGCGCCGCTCTATGATGGCGGAGCGCGATACGACGGATCGTTATTTGGCAGCGTTTCTAAGTGAATATGTCGGTGAAGAACTGGGTGGCCGCATTAGCGGAATCGTCAAGTTCGGGGTCTTTGTGAAACTCGACGCGACAGGCGCGGATGGGCTTATTCCTGTGCGCTCGCTGGGTCGAGAGTTTTTCCACTTTGATGCAGATAGCTCGACGCTTATGGGGTCGGAAACGGGTGTGATGATCGGGCTTGGTCAGCGTGTGACGGTCAAGCTTGCTTCCGCCACGCCGCAAACGGGTGGCGTTGAGTTAGAGCTACTGACGCTTGATGGCAAAGACATGCCAAAAGGCGGTGGTGGTGGGTATCGCGGTCGCGGAAAGCCTGCTCGACGCAAGGCGGTAAACGCCAAGCGCAAAGCAGATAAAGTGAAGCGCAAGGTCAAACGTACGCGTTAAAGCTTGGGATATGTTTCGCGGCGAAACCGCGCGACATAGTCCGGCAATGTGGCGTGTCTTTTGAGCGTTTCGCGCGC
>CAYQZI010000333.1:0-1929 GCA_964421835.1 uncultured Planktotalea sp. | reverse complement strand
CCATAATATGTATCACTTTAGCCCCCGCGAGGCTCTCTACAGCCTGCTCCAGAGAGGTCGTATTTATACTCGCGGATAGCTGCTCAAGTGACTGTCGCCCCGCTTCGACAAACTCAGCCAAAATGGCCGTTGGGCTGTCGGCACCGCTATCGCGCAACTTCTGTATCCGTTCACGGTAGTCAGGCATTTGGGGGTGAATGTCTTGCCTGACCAGCTTTTGCATGTCTGAATAGCCACCAAACCCAAGCACCTGACAAAACCGCATCACTGCGGACGGCTGTACGTTTGCCCTTTCACTGATTTCTGCAACGGTTGAGAACGCAATTTCGTTCATATTTTCATGAATATAGTCTGCGCACTGCCGCAACCGCTTTGGAAGGGTTCCCTGCAAAAATGCGATTTGCGCGTTGAGTTCCTCGACATTCATCGGTGATTCAACTCTATCCATCTTATAAGCTCCTCCCATTGCCTGCCAGCACGGTAGAATGAAATTGATTAAAATGGAACGTGCATTCCAATGTTGTTGAAATACGAACGGCGCGTGCCGTCCGCCAACATGGGTCAGATGTCGATCCGCTCTGCGATGCTCAGAACATCTTCCAGTCCAACGCCAAGGTAACGCACTGTGCTATCGATCTTCGTGGCCCCAAGCAAAAGCTGTAAAGCGGATCGGTTGCCCCTTTTTCCAGGCTTTGCGCTTAGGGCTGACTGCGGAAAGTTGGAATCTTGGCATGATTTGCCCTCCAATCCTCCCTCCAAACCCAGAGGTCAGCACAACGCCAACATCAAGATTATAGCATCAACTCGAATGGTAGTTCTTACTGCGCCAAAAGTGGGGTTTCTCTGCTGGCGCATTCGGTTGCTCTGAGCCTAAACTTAATGCTACCAAAGTTCTGGTTTGTTGAGTGCTGGAACACAGGTAGAAACGCCTCTCAACGGCCTTTCATCCGCGCTTAAAAGCGACTGTCCTAACCAGCCTTCCGGAAAGCTTAACATAAGCGGAGCTTGCGCGAGTTCTTCAGTGATCTGCCTGAACCCAGCCTTGGCATAGTATTTAGGGTCACCATAAGTCGTCACGAAATCAATTCGATTTTGGCGCAACCCATCCAACCCATGCGCAATCAGCCTTTGCCCGATCCCCATCTTCTGTCGATCTGTCTTAACGGCAACAGGAGACAGGATAAAAGCCGTGCGATCGTCTTGCGCAAAGATCAAGCGGGAAAAGAAAATACAGCCAAGGAGTTCCTCATCTTCGTATGCTGACCAAATGAACAAGTCTTGGTCTGGAGTTGTTTTCATCAGGTCGCGCACAAGCCCACCGATGACCGCGCCTTCGTCTTGACCCTCAGAGGCAGAGAAGGTCGCTACGAACAGGTCGCAAATGTCGCTTTCTCTCGCAGCATAACCTGAGCGAAAATACATCACGTTTTCCAATCCGACGATTATTCGGCGATCACACCTGCATAAGCCTCAACGGCGGCAAAGTCCCGCGTCTTGAACCTTGGGTGTATCGTTTTCGCCGCGGTTCGCATGAACGTCCGGTTTTCTCGCTGCGATGCGATAGAAGAAATTTTGCAAGTGTGAAAGATTTTACACTGCGCGCGCATGCGGCGAAAACTTACCGCTTCCGCTATGGGCTCACACCAGCCATTCGCGCAAGCCCAACGCACCACGCAAAACACATCATTCCGCAGCAACCGCCCCGGGATTGTTCGGATGCGTTGTCCAGTTCGCATATTCCTTTTCCACAACCTTGCCCGTGCGCGGATCAACTGTCCCCGGCGCCATCTGTTCCATCGTAATGCAGTCTTGCACCGGGCACACATCAACGCAAAGATTACACGCGACACATTCTTCGTCGATCACCGTAAAGGTCCGGTCTTCGGACATTGCAATCGCCTGGTGGCTTGTGTCCTCGCAGGCCGCATA
>CAYQZI010000332.1:0-1933 GCA_964421835.1 uncultured Planktotalea sp. | reverse complement strand
CGTTTTGCGGCCCCTTCGGGGATTACAAGGACATCCCCGAAAGCCTGTTCATGGAAAAAACCCTAACGGATTCACACCCGTGACCCTACGCCTTATCAGCCGCGTTTTTCTTCATTTGCGCAAGCATTTCTTCTTTGCTCATACGCTTCTTGCCGCGCGCACGTCGCGGCGCATGGCCTTTGTGATCGTCATGCTTATTGTAGCTATTGCTGCCAAACTTAGGTGCGCCGTCTGTCTTAGTGTTCATCGCTCTGCCCTCTTAATTTACCCTGCAATGCACTATGGCCGAACGGCACACAACACATAAGCCCGCGAACCACGTTTCCTCTCTCTAAAAATATCCCCGCCGGAGGCACTGAATTTTTTAGAAAATTCGCATCCCGCCTCACCAAAAACGAAAGATCAAGAATGCACCTTCTCGCGGCCACCCCGGGTTCAATCGATGACGGCAAGGAACCTGTTGATCTTAGCCAAACCCCTGCCGAGGTGGTGATCATTTCCGCGGCTGACACCGAACTCGCCGCGCTTTCAGATGCGCGCGCGCAACTCGATACGCCACCGACCTTACGCCTCGCGTCCATGATGCATCTGATGCATCCCATGTCTGTCGATCTGCACATCGACGACTGCGCATCCAAATCCAAACTCGTTATCGCGCGCGTCCTTGGCGGCGTTGGCTATTGGACATACGGGGCAGAGCAATATGCAGCCCGCCTCCATGACGCGGGTGTACCCCTTGCCCTGCTTCCCGGCGATGATAAACCAGACGAGGAACTGCGCCGTCTCAGCACAATCAGCGACGAAGAATACGACGCGCTTTGGGCCTATTGTGTCGAAGGTGGCCCCGACAACGCGCAAAACCTGCTGCGTTATGCCAAATCCATGCTCGATGGTTCCGAAAAGCCCAGCGCCGCATCACCACTCTTGCGCGCAGGTGTGTATTGGCCCGGCGCTGGCATCTCCAACCTTGATGCTGCCCAAGCGGATTGGCTCAAAGACGCGCCCGTAGTTCCGATCATTTTCTACCGTGCTCTCGTCCAAGGTGCGGGCTTGCATCCTATCAACCGTTTGACCAAAGCGCTGTTGAAAGAGGGCCTCAACCCTCTGCCGCTTTTCGTGGCCTCGCTCAAAGACCCCGTCAGCGTCGCCACGCTCGAACAGGTCTTCACCGCAGCACCGCCCGCGGTCATTCTCAACTGCACTTCCTTTGCTGTCGGCTCGCCCCACACGGGCGACAAAAGCCCAAGCAATCCGCTCACCATGCCCGCCGCCAACGACGCGCCTATTTTTCAAACCGTCCTCGCAGGCTCGACCGAAGAAGCTTGGGCCACTGGCCTCACCGGTCTATCTGCACGCGACATCGCGATGAACGTGGCTCTACCAGAAGTAGATGGACGAATCCTTAACAGAGCGATCTCTTTCAAAGGCGAAGCCTATTTCGATGAACACACCCAATGCCCTATCGCCACATACCGCGCGCAAGGGGATCGCATAGGTTTCGCGGCGAAACTTACCGTGAATTGGGCCAAGCTCCGCGCGGCCGAACCCCAAGATCGACAAGTCGCTCTCGTGCTCGCGAATTACCCCAACAAAGACGGTCGCCTCGCCAATGGGGTTGGTCTCGACACTCCTCAAGCAACGGTTAACACGCTGCACGCTCTGTCAGACGCGGGCTACACCGTCGAAGAAGCGCCGAGCGATAGCGACGCGCTGATGAGCACGATCATGTCAGGCCCCACCAACTGGCTCACAGATCGCTCTGACAAACAGGGCGGCGAGGTTCTCCCACTCGACATCTACAAACACCATTTCAAGGCGCTCCCGCTCGACGTGAAAGATCAGATCATCGACCGTTGGGGCACACCGGAAAAGGATCCGTTCCTCACGCCGGAGGGCTTCAAGCTCTCCATCTTCAAGTATGGAAACGCAACAG
>CAYQZI010000331.1:0-1933 GCA_964421835.1 uncultured Planktotalea sp. | reverse complement strand
ACATTTAACAAGCTGTTCTCAAACGATAATCCGATTTTGCGGATGGGGCGTGATTTGGGTATGGGGGTGATCAATTCAGTTCCAAGCCTGCGCCGCAATTTCATGCGCGAAGCCGCAGGGCTGACGGGCGATTTACCAAAATTGATGACAGGGCGCGCGCTTTAATCGAGCTTGCGCGCTTCATCCAGCAGCATCACAGGAATACCATTGCGAATAGGAAAGGCGAGACCCGCTTTTTTCGACACCAGCTCTTGCGTTGCAGCGTCATATTCCAAGCGGCCATGCGTATGCGGGCAGATCAATGCCTCTAACATGCGCGGGTCGAACGCAGGGCTCGCGTGTTCATTCATTGCATCAGTTCCTCTGCATCCCCGCCGCGCAGGAAATACTCGATTAGCGTTACAAGCGTTTCACGACGCGTAGACAGGCTCGGCGCTTCAAGCAAAGCTTGCTTATCCTCTGGCTCAAATTCGAGCATCATGGAAAGCGAATTCACCAACAGCTCATCATCCGCGTCCTTTAGTGTTTCCCAATCAGCGCTTAGATCGCGCGAGGTGAAATATTTTGATAGCAGGTTCAAAAACTTGTCGCGATCAAACGCAACATCTCTTTCGGATGCTTTGCGATCTTGTTCGAACCCATCCCAATTCACTTCGATCTTGCGGTAGGGCGTAAAGCCATCAACTTCGCTGACAAGACGAAACCGCGAAACGCCCGAAAGCGTAAGCATGTAACGCCCATCTTCCGTCTCGGAGAACTGCGTGATGCGGCCCGCACAGCCAATTGTGTGCAAACCCTTTTCATCCCCCGCGCGTCCCGGATTGGGCTGGATCATCGCGATCAGCCGTCCTTGGGTTTTCAGCGCATCATCGATCATCGCGAGATATCGCGGCTCGAAAATGTGCAAAGGCAAGCGCGAGCGCGGCAAGAGCAGCGCACCGGGCAGAGGAAAGGCCGGAAGCGTATCCGGAAGATCACCGATTTTTGTCATGTTGAACGATCTAGCCCGCGCAAAGCGTTAGACAAATATCATTGAGCTCAATTTTCGACGCCCATTCAGGACAATTGGATCTTCCGGCTTGAGCGCATCGAAAAGCGTGAAAAGTTGCGTCTTAGCAGCGCCATCATTCCACTCGCGGTCACGACGGAAAATTTCAAGCAATGCATCAACGGCGTCTTGCGTTTGACCATTGGCGCTAAGCGCCCCGGCAAGGTCAAAGCGCGCTTGCAGATCTTCTGGATTGGCCTCAACCGCAGCAGTCAATTCAGCAAGTGGGCCTGCCTGTGCCGCTTGGCGCGCGAGCTCAAGCTGAGCGAACGCCGCTTCGATCATCGCATCGTTTGAAATTTCTGCGGGCACGCCATTCAGAACCGCTTCCGCCTGATCCTCTTCACCCAGCGCGATGTGGGAGCGCGCAAGACCAGCATACGCGGCAGCGCATTGATTGTCTTCTTCCAGAATAGCGGCAAACGTCTGAGCAGCATCGCTTGCGTCACCCTCTTCCAGCATCATCGCCGCCGCTTCAATCGCATCATCCAAACCACCAGAGGCATCGCCCCCGCTTGCTTCGATCACACGCGCGACAAACGCTTTGATCTCCGAGGGCGGCAGAGCACCTTGGAAGCCGTCAATCGGCTGTCCTTTGTAAAAAGCGAACACAGCGGGAATAGATTGGATCTGCATCTGTCCTGCGATCATCTGGTTCTGATCGACATCAATCTTCGCCATTTTGACCGCGCCTTTGGCCGCTTCGACTTCCGCCTCCAAAGCAGGGCCGAGCGTTTTGCAAGGCCCACACCAAGGTGCCCAGAAATCGACGATGACTGGCACGTCTTGACTGGCGTCCACCACGTCTTGCATGAATGTGTGTTCGTCAACGTCTTTGATCAGATCGCCCGCTGGTGCCGCTGCACCGCCGCCTAGTTCAATCAT
>CAYQZI010000330.1:0-1962 GCA_964421835.1 uncultured Planktotalea sp. | reverse complement strand
TTGGTCTACACAGGCACCATCGCCTCTTATGATATGTCCGATGAGAGTGTTTCGATCACCGAAAGCTCTGATTTTGGCGATGATATGAGCGATCGCAATCTTTATGCGCGCTCAAAGGCCGAGTGCGAACGCCGCTTGATGCAAATGCACCGCGAGCGCGGCTTGCCGCTGACCATTGCACGCCCGGGCATTGTGATTGGACCGGGCGGTCCTTTGCAGCATTGGGGGATTGGCCGTTGGCATGGCGCTGGTGCTGTGCGGCTGTGGAGCGCTGGCAATAACAAACTGCCATTTGTGTTGATCGATGATGTGAGCGACGGTCTTGTGCGTATGGCCGAAGCGCCAGAAGCGGTTGGCCAGTCCTTTAACCTTGTCGGGGATATCCAGTTCACTGCGCGTGAATATTTCGATGCGATTTTTGAAGCGCTCGGCGCGCGCGTGAAAGTAAAAGGCGGCAATCCGACGATTTTCTGGGGCGTTGATGCGGTGAAATACGTGCTTAAGAAACACGCGCTGCGCCGCCATGGCGTGCTGCGACCCTCGCTGATGGATTGGAAATCGCGCGCCCATTTCAGCCCGTTTGTGAACGCACAGAGCAAAAACATGCTAGGCTGGAGCCCCGAAGCAGATCGCGATGAATTTATCCGCAAAGGCATCATGGAGGCGAATTTGCTGGGATATTAAGTGAAGATTCACAAAGGTTTGAGCAAGTTTTCATGCCCTGCCCCTTGTAGCGACATGATTTAGCCCAATTTTTCTTAGTATAACGTGTGACATACGCGCTCTGCAGAAGGGGCGTGTGACAAAGGACAAGCGCAGGCAATGAGCAATTCGAATAACAGCCCGCAAGACGCACAGCCCGCCCCGCGGCGCCGGTTTTCTGGCGGTGGTATGCGCTTGTCTGAAACCGAAGCCGCAGAAATGCGCCGCCGTTTGGTGAAGCCGATCAAGCCGCAAGTGCCTGTGGAAACGATGCCAAACGTTTGGGATCATCTTGGCTCTATCCCTGTGAATGAAGCCCATCTTGAAACGAACCGCGTGATCAGCGCGAGCCGCCATAATCCCGCGCATGTGGCGTTTGACGTGCTGCGCACACGGCTTGTGCAAGGTCTGTCCGAGCAAGGCTGGCGCCGCGTGGTGATCACCTCTCCGACGAAAGATTGCGGCAAGACCTTTATTTCGACCAACCTTGCCATGAGCCTGTCGCGCCAAGAAAAGCTGCGCACGGTTTTGATGGATCTCGATCTGCGCAACCCTTCGGTTGCCCCTTTGCTTGGCGAGCGTGACACAGGATCGATGGGTGATTTTCTGCGCGGCAAGGTGCCGGTCGCAGATCACTTCAAGCGCATGGGTCAAAACATGCTTAAGATTGGCTCGAATGTGGCCTTTGGTTTGAACGACACGCGCGAGCCATTTGCCTCTGAAATGCTTGCCTCTGATGCCACCTCTGATGCGATTGCGCAGATGGAAGCGGACTTAGAGCCGGATGTGGTAATCTACGATATGCCGCCCGCGCTCTATCATGACGACGTCATGGCGTTTCGTGAACACTACGACGGTGTGCTATTGGTTGTTGGCGGCGGCACAACGAAAGCCAATGAAATCCGCGAGTTAAAGCGCCGCTTTGGTGAAGACAAGCCCTTGCTGGGCGTCATTCTGAACAAAGCCGAAGGGCTTTCGATCAGTCACTACAGCTACTGACTTTAATAGCTACTAGCACCATTTTGGGGTCTTCAGGACCCTATTTGGCGCTTAGCTGCTGGCTTTGTTCCCAATCTGCACATTACTTGTCCAACGCTCGATGACGCTTCGCAAGATGATCGGCAGCAAGAGTACCGCGGACGCAATCCCACCAATCCACATCAATTTACGGCGACGCTGCTCCCATGTGGTGGACACGTAGGGGATCGACACAACTGGCTGCAACCCAAGCTGACGCTCAAGCTGCGCGGTGGTGCGAAT
>CAYQZI010000329.1:0-1979 GCA_964421835.1 uncultured Planktotalea sp. | reverse complement strand
GCAGCGAAGCCAAGAAGCGCCGCCAAGCCAAGTGCTTCCGCATTGTCAGGAAGTTGCGTACTCAACACGTCCGCAAGAAACAGCGCTTCCATACCAAGGTCATCACCCGTCTCTAACCAATCCACCGCATAAGCGCCGTAGATGGCCTCCATCACTGCTGCCAAACGCGGGGAAAGCTTGTCCGCTGCGGGGATTGCAAAGGGGACTGCATTAGCTTTGATCTTTGTCTTAGCGCGCACCAAACGCTGCGCCATGGTCGCCTTGGGAACAAGAAAGGCTTGGCCGATTTGCTCCGCCTCCAAACCCATCACACATTGTAACATAAGCGGCGTGTGCATTTTAGGATCAATCGCGGGGTGCGCGCAGACGAGCATGAGGTGCAGACGTTTGTCAGGCACAGTCTTTTCGGGTTCTGCGATCAAGTCAGGCATGTCGTCCTCAGGGGCAAGTTTGGCGCTGCGCCGTTGCCCATCAATCAAACGATTGCGCGCAACACGCACGAGCCAAGCGTCGGGGTTGTCAGGAATTCCTTCGCGCGGCCAAAGAATGAGCGCTTTGGAAAAGGCATCGCTCAGCGCATCTTCTGCGCTGGCAATGTCGGACGTGCGCGCCGCGAGAATGGCAAGCAATCGTCCATAGCTGGCGCGCGCGACATCTTCGGCCGCGCGCGCCGCGTTGCTCATTCGCCGCCCATCGCAGAGGCGCGGATTTCCACCTTGCCATATTGCGCAGCCGGGCATTTGCCTGCCCACTCGATCGCTGTGTCAAGATCGGGCACATCAATCACAAAGTAGCCGCCCAGCGTTTCTTTGGTCTCCGCAAATGGGCCATCTTGCACCTGCACAGAGCCGCTTGTCGCGCTCAAGGTCGTGGCGGTTTCAACGCCGTTCAACCAGTCTGTGTCCACAAACACACCCGCTTGGTTCAAGGCACCAATGTAGGCACCATAAACTTCTTTCTGTGCCTCCATGTCCTCGGCAGTCATATCGGCAAAATCGGCAGGGTTCGAATAAAGTAGAAATGTATAACGCATGATTTTAGTTCCTTATGCAGCAGTGTTGAGGTTTGAGAGGCCCTGGTCGAGAGTTTTCCCGATCATCCCGTCCATGAACAGCCCAAAAATGCGGGCGATTGGGTTGCGACCAAGATCCGCTTCCATGCGCCACTCCACTGCGGAGCCGCCAGCGCTTGGGCGCACTTCGACGATTTGCTTGGGTTGTCCCATTGCGCCCATGTCGATGTCAAAAATGATGGAGCTGTCCGTTACGCGCGCAACTGTCTGGCTGCCTTTGCCGTCTTTACCTTCAAAGTGAAAGCCAGAACCGACGCCGCTTGTTGGGCCAAACAACGTGATCTTCAGGTTCTCGTCCGCGTCCTTGTAAGGGTTAATCTTTTGGTAACCTTCGTTAGAAGCGAGTAGCGCGATCACTTCGCTTGGGCTTGCTTGTACGTGCGCGGTGCGCAGCACTGTCACGTCGCGGGGCAAAAGCTGTGTACCAAGTAGGGCTGCTGTGATGATACCTGCACCGATTGCTGCTGTTGTAAGAATGGTCATTTTAAGTCTCCTCGTTGTTAAAAGCGAAAGTGCTTTCATGAGGGTGACGAACGGGAAGACGCCCAATCGACAAATCTTCAAAACTTTTTTATTTTTTTCTTTCAGACACAAAAAAACCCCCGGCAATTGGCACCGGGGGTCTGCTCAAACAAAAGTCACGCTGCACGTGCTACCCGAGGAGGCGACGCGCGATAACCTGAGCTTGAATTTCTGCCGCACCCTCAAAGATGTTGAGGATACGCGCGTCACACAGAATGCGTGAAATTTTGTATTCCAGCGCAAACCCGTTGCCGCCGTGGATCTGCAAAGCATTGTCCGCCGCCGCCCAAGCGACACGCGCACCCAGCAATTTCGCCATGCCCGCCTCAAGATCGCAACGACGGCCTTCGTCCTTTTCGCGCGCAGAGAAATATGTGAGCTGACG
>CAYQZI010000328.1:0-1992 GCA_964421835.1 uncultured Planktotalea sp. | reverse complement strand
TCGAACGCGCCCTCTAGCACATCCATGACGCGGTCAAGATCATCGGGGCACAGATCATTGGCAAAGCTCGGGCTGATGCCATCCATTCCCCATGTTTTGCAATCTTGCTCATAGAAACCAACGAGCAAGCCGTTCTTTTCCTGGCGCGAATAATAATCCGAGATCGGGCAGCGCAGCAGCGGCATGCGGTGGCCTGCATCGACAATCGCGGGGATGTCTTCGGTGACGAAATACTGATGCTCCATCGACGCAACGGGGTGGTGCACACCCATCATCGCGCCGACTTCATTGACGCGGTAACCACAGGCGTTGACGACGATATCCGCATCAATGCTGCCTTTGTCGGTCTCGACGGTCCATGTGTCATCCTTGTGCTGCGTCAGCGCGGTCACATTGGTGTGGCGATAGACCTCTGCGCCGGCTTTGCGCGCATGAAAGGCCAGCGCTTGGCACAGCTGCGCCGGATCAATATCGCCGTCCTCGCCGTCCCAAAGACCACCAAGCAGGTTGTCGGTGGAAATAAGCGGATGGCGGCGCGCGCATTCTTCAGCGTCCAGCACTTCGTATTCAACGCCCATGCCGCGCGCCATGGATGCGAAATGGCGATAGCCCTGCATATGCGCTTCTGTATTGGCAAGGCGAATGCCGCCATCGCCGTGATGATAGCCAACAGGGTACTCAGGATCATCGCGCAGCTTTTTGTAAAGCGCGACAGAGTGGGATTTAAGGCCAACCATCGTCTGGTTCATGCCAAAATTCGTAACCTGCGCGGCGGAGTGCCATGTGGTGCCGGATGTCAGCTCGTCGCGTTCGATCAGCACGACATCGCTCCACCCCTCTTGGGTCAGATGATAGAGCGTTGAGCAGCCTGCGATGCCGCCGCCGATAACAACAACTTTTGTGCTTGATTTCATGCCCGAGACTCCCAATGCGCGCAGCGTATAGGCACGCGTTTTAGGGTGTTTTGCAAGTGGATTATGACGGGCTATTTCTTTCCCGCAGAACCGCCAACTTCGAGCACATGTTCGTGATCAACCAAGTTCCACGGCACGCCCTCATTGCGGTAAATGCGTTTTCCAAGGCGGGTGTAATCGCCAACGTCATGGGCCAAACGCTCGCCCACAACGATGCAGCGGAACGTCTCGGTGCCAGTATTGGTGATCGAATGCGCCGCGCCGCCCTTGCGATAGCCGATGAAATCGCCTGCACCAACCTCGTACGCGTCCTCGCCGATATAGGCTGTGGCACTGCCGCTTAAGACATAGACGCATTCGTCCTCGAAGTGGTGCATGTGGTGTTCGGTGCTCTCATGCCCAGGTTCAATGGCGATGATATGAAAGCCAAGACCTGTCAGACCCGTCATATCCCCGAGCGATTTGTTCACACGTTTTGCGTTCTCGTTCAGAAAATGCGTCTTGTCGGTGCCCTCCATCGCATCGATGTCAGCTGCTTTGATCAGATACCGGGTGTCGCTCATGATCCGCTCTCCAGCTTGCTTTTGAGATCCGCGAGCCCTGCGAAGGGTTTGAGGTCATCCTCGCTCATCGCGTCTTTGCCCGGCTCTGTGACATTCACCGTGCCAAGCTCTGCGCCCTGAGCGCGTGGATAATCCGGCAATTCCAGCGCCAGCGCTTCACTCATAACGCGCCACAGATCGACTTCAGTGCCCAATGGCTCCAGCGTGTCATCTTCAAGCATTGCGATCCCGCCGAACTCATCTTCCTCGGCTTGATCACTATGCTTTGGCATCTCGGCCACGAAACGGCGCGTGACACCCGCGTCGATGCGCGTTGTCACAGGCTCGAGCGTGATGGTGCAAGGTTGCACGGCTGTTGCCCCCAGCGATGCGCTCAATGCGAAGTCGCGTTTGCCTGCGGGGGTCAGCTCGCCTGTGAGACTCACTTTGCGCAGGCCACTTAGGCCCAATTCATCCTTGAGCACAGAAAGTTGAGCACTGTCCAAGCGATGCTCGAAGACGGTGCGTTTGCGCCG
>CAYQZI010000327.1:0-2004 GCA_964421835.1 uncultured Planktotalea sp. | reverse complement strand
GACCAACGCTGTCCGTCAGGACTTCCAAGCGCTGATCAAGCAATGGTTCTCGGAAATCGGCATCGAATCCGAGCTGCGCAACATCGACGCGTCCGTCTTCTTCGGTGGTGACCCCGGCTCGCCCGACACCTTCCAGAAGTTCTATGCAGACGTTGAAATGTATGCCAACACGTTCAACGGCACAGACCCGCAGCAGTACCTTGCCGCGTACCGCTGTGGCAATGAGCCTAAGCCCTCCAGCCAGTGGCAGGGTGAGAACATCAACCGTTTCTGCGATCCAGCATATGACGAGATGATCGATGAGCTTGGCCGTACAGGTGACATCGACAAGCGTGGTGAAATCGCGCGTAAGATGAACGACATGCTCACAAAAGACACAAACACGATCATTCCACTCGTGAACCGTGCACGTGTCTCCGCGCATGCCAACAACCTTGGTGGCGTTGTCCTGAACGTTTGGGACTCCGAACTGTGGAACATCGCAGATTGGCACCGTACAGAGTAATCTTGCTCTAACTCTTCGCGCCCTGCTGGCCTTTGTGCTGGCGGGGCGCACCCCCTTCAAAATTTCTGGTTTGTTTGTCGCTGCGCCTTTGTGCCCACAGACGCAGTCGCTAACACATCGATCTTTTAGTCTGGACCCTCATGCTGACATTCACGATACGACGTCTGATCCTGTCTGTTCCGACGCTTTTATTTATCGCGCTTGTGATCTTTATGCTGATGGAACTCGCGCCGGGTGATCCTATGGCGCAAGTTCCCTTAACTGTGCCACCAGAAGTCAAAGAAAAGATGCGCGAAGCGCTTGGCCTTGGTCAGCCCAGCCATATTCGCTTCTTCAAATGGCTCTACCAGTTCTTCATCATCGAACCGATAGTGTTTTGGGATTGGCTCTGGGGCACGAGCTACACCGAGGGCGTGCAGCGCGTCATATCATGGCAGACCCGCAGCCCTGTGATGGATATCGTGATCCAGCGCATGCCACAGACGCTATGGGTTGTTGCGATGGCCTATATCGTTGGTGTTCTCATTGCGCTGCCCATCGGCATCTACTCGGCTTACCGCCAGTATTCGGTGTTCGATCAAACAGGCACGTTTGTGTCGATGATTGGCTTCTCCATTCCGCCGTTCTTTACAGGCCCCCTGCTCATCGTGCTGTTTTCTGTTCAACTTGGTTGGCTACCGTCAATTTATGACACCACCCATGTGGTCACTGATTGGGCCAGCTTCAAAGTGCAGTTCATGCAGATGATCATGCCGGTTATGGTGCTTGCCCTGCAAACCACCGCGCAAATCAGCCGCTACATGCGCGCGTCAATGCTGGAAAACCTCAACCAAGATTACGTGCGCACTGCCCGCGCCAAGGGCCTCTCCGAAGCCGTCGTTGTCATGGTCCACGTCCTTCGCAATTCAATGATCCCCGTGGTCACAGTCATCGCGCTTGGCATGCCCGCGATCTTTGGCGGTGCGATCATCACCGAGAACGTGTTCAAGGTGAACGGCATCGGGCAACTCCTGCTCACCGCGCTCTTCGCCAATGATATCCCGATGGTGCTGACCCTGACGTTTATCTTCGCGATCTTGATCGTGGTCTTTAACCTGATTGCCGATATTCTCTACGGCGTGCTTGATCCGAGGATCCGCTATGACTGATATCGCTCAGATCGACCCTATCGAGGCGCTCAAAGACAAAGAGCCGCAAAAGCCTCCGCGCAGCCAGTGGAAAGACGTGTGGGATCAGTTCCGCAAGCACAAAGGGGCTTTGTTTGGCGGTGGGTTTTTGCTGTTTATCACTCTTTTCGTGATCTTGGGTCCGCTGATCTGGCAGCTTGATCCGCAAAAGCTCGACATTCGCAACAAGGACGTTCGCCCAATCTACACGTGGCTCTGGGATGGCGATGCAAAGGTCGCTTGGAACCGCCCGCTTGGCACCGATAACTTGGGCCGCGATATGCTCGCCAATATGATCAAAGGCGGGCGCACGTCTTTGGCTGTGGGCTGGGC
>CAYQZI010000326.1:0-2007 GCA_964421835.1 uncultured Planktotalea sp. | reverse complement strand
TTGCGGGTCAGTGCGGATCGTATCGCGGAAAATTGTGAGCCCTCCTTGTGTTCTGTATTGTTCATGGGCGGCGCTGGTGGCTCTTTGCGGGCAGGTGTGACGGAAAACCCTGTGCGCCTCACCCGTTCTGTCAAGGATGCGCTGACTTATGTATCGTGCGGCGGGGCAGAGGCTTACGTTTGGCCTGGTGGCGGAATCACAGTGATGGTCGATGTCATGGAAATGCCAACGAATTCATTTGGTTATGTACCAACGCCCGCTTTGGTTGCCCCGATTGAATTCACTTTGCGGCGCGAGGACTATAATGCGCTCGGTGGTCACATGGAGCACATCAAAGATGTAGCTTCGGTGTTGACACCTGAGGTGCGCAAAGTGGACCCCGTTTCAACGCAACCCGACCCGCATCAAGCACAACGCAACAAGCGCGAAGGGCGTGGCTGATGCAGGTGCAACGCGCTTTGCTCTCTGGAAACCGGCTGCATTTGCAGCACGGACCGATTGATTTGATAATCGGCGTAGAGGGTGCTTGGGAGAGTGCTTTTAACGCGGCAGAGGCATGCTTGAGCACAGTTTTGGCTGAGTTGATGCTCGAGATTGATCTTTTACGGCAATGCGGTGGCGCCGCACCCAAAGGGGCAATCGCGCGCAAAATGTGGAACGCAGCACAAGCGCACGACGGCTTTGTCACGCCCATGGCGGGCGTTGCTGGCGCGGTTGCGGAAACTGTCTTGGACGCGATGCTCTGCGCCGCTGATGTGAAACGCGCCTATGTGAACAACGGCGGTGACATTGCGCTACATCTCAGCTCTGATGCGAGGTTTGATGTCGCGATGGCGGGGCCACATGGAGCTGCGCTTGGCAAAGTCACGCTCGATGCGCAAAGCGATGTACGCGGGATTGCGACAAGCGGGCAGGGCGGGCGCAGTTTGTCCTTTGGGATTGCGGAGAGCGTCACAGTTCTTGCGAAAACGGCAAGTGCAGCGGATGTTGCTGCGACATTGATTGCAGGTTCTGTTGATCTTCCGCAGCATCCTTCAATCACGCGTGAACCTGCTGTAGATGTGCGCGACGAATCTGATCTTGGGCAGCGCAAAGTTGTTGTCGCTGTGGGCCCGCTTAGCCAGCATGACATCGATCACGCCTTAGAGAACGGCGCGCGGCGCGCCCTACAAATGCAAAGCCAAGCTCTCATCCAAGCTGCAAGCTTGCATTTGCGCGGGCAAAGTAGACAAATACAATTGAACTCAGAAAAGGTGCTTGAACATGCCTGACGTCGTCGTGCGCAAGATCGCAACGATCATTGAAGAAGTCTTTCACGAAGGTGGCCCGCGCGCCAATATCCCACAAAGACGCGGGGCTGTTGTCGCGGTCATCGCCAATCCTTATGCGGGCGAGTATGTCGAAGATATCCAGCCGTTCATGGAAGATTTGAAGCCCTTAGGTCTGGAAATGGCACAAAAGTTGATTGATGCACTAGGCGGTGATGCCTTGGTGATCGAAGGCTATGGCAAAGGCTCGATTATTGGCACAGCAGGTGAGCTAGAACATGGTGCGCTGTGGCACGCGCCCGGCGGCTATGCGATGCGCGAACTCTTGGGCGATGCAAAGGCGATTGTGCCTTCTACGAAAAAGGTTGGCGCTGCTGGCGTGCGCTTGGATGTGCCGATCACGCATATCAACGCGTCCTACGTGCGGGGTCATTTCGATGCGATGGAAGTCGGCATGAACGACGCGCCGCGCGCCAATGAATTGGCTTTCGTTCTGGTGATGAGTACAGGCGCACGCGTGCATGACCGTGCAGGCGGGCTCGCTGCAAAAGATATCAAAGGGGAGGATGGTCTACGATGAGCGCAGACATTCGCAAGATTGCCGTTTGGGTCGAAGAAACCCATCAAGAAGCAGGACGTGTAATATCGCCTGCGACCCGCAAAGCGGTTGCCGCTGCGGTGATTGCAAACCCTTTCGCAGGCGCATTTGTAGAGGACCTGTCCCCTTTGATGGAGATCG
>CAYQZI010000325.1:0-2011 GCA_964421835.1 uncultured Planktotalea sp. | reverse complement strand
GCAATCTGGGGGCAACCCATGTGGGGCACATGGTGGGTCTGGGATCCGCGCCTCACCTCATTCTTGATCCTGTTTCTGTTCTATTTGGGCTACATCGCGCTTTGGTCGGCAATCGAGGACAACGACACAGCTGCTGACCTCACATCGATCCTGTGCCTCGTTGGCTCGGTCTTTGCGGTGCTTTCACGCTATGCGGTGAACTTTTGGAACCAAGGATTGCACCAAGGTGCATCCCTCTCGCTCGACAAGGAAAAGAACGTGGCGGATGTGTTCTACCAACCTTTGCTTTTGTGTATCGCAGGCTTTGTTTTGCTGTTCGTCGCGTTGCTGTTGCTTCGCACACGCACTGAAATTCGCGCGCGTCGCACAAAGGCGCTGCTTGCACGGGAGCGCATGGCATGATGCCTGATCTGGGAAAATACGCCGATGCGGTGCTGAGCGCCTATGGGGCCACGATTGTTCTGATCGTCGCGCTTGTGCTCGTGAGCGTGGTGCAAAGTCGCCGCGCCAAAGCCGCGCTTGACGACATAGAGGCGCGTCGAAATGGCTAGAATTTCGCCTTTAATGATCGCGCCACCTGCGATCTTTCTCGGCCTCGCGGCGCTGTTTTACTTTGGCATGTTCCGAGACGGCAAAGACGAGTTGCACTCGGTCTTTGTTGGCAAACCCGCGCCGCCCATCGAAACCGCCGCTGACCTTGCAGGCTTCGCCCCTGTGGCCCAAGCGGACTTGGCACATGGCGACATCACCATCGTGAACTTCTGGGCCAGCTGGTGCCCTCCGTGCCGCGCGGAGCATCCAAAACTTCTCGAACTTGCTCAAGAACACACACTCATCGGCGTAAACTTCAAAGATACCGCGCGCGCTGCGAGCCGCTATCTGCGCGATGATGGCAACCCTTTTAGCGGCGTCGCGTTTGACCCACAAGGGCGCACCGCTATCGATTGGGGCGTCACGGCCCCGCCAGAAACCTTTATTCTCGATGGCTCTGGCATAGTGCTTTACCGCTTTGCCGGCCCTTTGATTGGCAGTGACTATGAACAGCGATTTCTACCAGAGCTGAACAAAGCGTTGGGGCGATAACCTCGGCTTCGTCTTGACCTCTAAACTCATCTTAAAGCGCTCATAGCCGATACCCGCCTGAGACATTTAGGATCTCACCTGTGATAAATCCTGCATCATCGGATGCAAGAAAACGGACTGCTTTCGCGATGTCTTCCGGGACCCCGTGTCGTCCAAGAGCTGTCATTTCAACGAATTTTGCAATTAGTTCGGGTGGCCTCGGGCTCTCGCTTCGCTCTATTGCGCCGGGCGCTACAGCGTTCACACGGATCCCTTTAGCGCCAAGTTCCTTTGCTGCGCCGCGTGTCCAAGTGTTTAGGGCAGATTTGCTCGCGGAATAGCCAGATGCCCCCAGTGCTGGCAAAACAGCATTGCCAGATGAGATATTCACGATGGATGCGCCACGCTTCAAATTAGGCAATGCCGCTGCAAGGAGCGCCATGGGGGCGACAAGGTTCACAGCAAGCTGATATGCTTCAAGGTCAGGATCAACTGCATCAAGCGCAGTCATCTCAATTGTGCCCGCGTTGTTCACAATGACATCAAGGTGACCAAAAGTAGAGAGTACGTCAGCAATTATAGTTGCGGGCGCATTTGGTTGGCTAAGATCAGCTTTTATCGGGTGGATGTTGGGATGCACATTTAACAACGGTGCTGGTGGGGTGCTGTTGTAGGTGATGGCTACATGATGATCACGTGCAAAGTCTTCTGCAATTGCGCGTCCAATTCCGCGTGCACCACCAGTGATAAGAACCGTTTTCATAGCCTATGATGCTCAAAGTAAGACCGAACATGCAAGTGTAAGAAAAAAGGCTGCCTTAAAGCAGCCTTTTCCAAATTTATTATGTAATAAGTTTACGCAGCCGCGAGGTCGCGCAGCACGTAGTGGAGAACACCGCCGTGCTCAATGTATTCGATCTCGATCGCTGTATCGATACGGCACTTCAAT
>CAYQZI010000324.1:0-2036 GCA_964421835.1 uncultured Planktotalea sp. | reverse complement strand
CAAATCAGAGAGCACATTCCGTTACTTCGGTGCACTGGAGGCTAATCTGCACACATACGGCAGACCGGTGGCGTTCTACAGTGACAAGCATTCGGTGTTCCGGGTCTCAAACGATGCTGCGAGGTCTGGCCACGGGATGAATCAGTTTGGCCGCGCCTTGAACGAGCTGAACATCGAAGTCCTTTGTGCAAACAGCTCTCAGGCCAAAGGTCGCGTTGAGCATGCCAATCACACGTTGCAGGATCGGCTGGTGAAGGAACTGCGTCTGGCGGGCATCTCGAACATGGAAGCGGCCAACGCGTTCCTGCCAGCGTTTATGGAGCGCTACAACGCGAAGTTCGCAAAAACGGCGCATCGTTCGGACAATCTGCACCGACCTCGAAATACAGAACCCGATCGGCTGACAGAGATCCTGTGCTTCAGAGACGAGCGCTATGTTGGCAACCAACTGGCCTTCTCCTACAACCGGCAGCGCATCATCCTGCAAGAGAACGAGATTACGCGCGGTCTGCCTGGCAAGTATGTTGACAGCTATGAATTCGCGGACGGAAGGCTGGAATTTCGCTGGAAAGGCATTTCGCGCCCCTACTCCGTTTTCGACAAGGACCAGCGCGTCACCCATGCAGCGATTACCGAGAACAAACATCTGAGTGCCGTGTTGGAGCACATCAAAGCTGAACAGGACAAGGCCCCGCCTAAGAAACGCCGGGCGGGCAAACAACGCACTCGCTACGAACCAACCGGTCGCCGCAACGACGGCTGGAATTCAAAACTGGCAAAAGCCGCAAAAGAGAAACGCAAAGCCAGACAGAGCTGCGATACATGAGGTCTCCGCCCTGTCTGGCTTTGCTCGCCCAACACTTGGTGACACTTCTTGTCTTAGGCTGATCCTTGGCTCCCATGCGATAACGGAGCCTCTGACCGGCACCTCACATATGCCGGACAGCGGCGGGGGACGGATCGGGACATTTCAGGTCATGCAAGGACCGAAAAGCAGTGTGATCGCCCCCGTCTTTTCTAGAGACCTGAACGGATACAGGGGCGCAAGGCCCGCATGACAAGACGAGGTGAGGAAAAGACAGATGAACAATACCATTGGGATCGACGTATCGAAAGACTGGCTTGATGCCTACAGCATGGCGCGAGCTGAACACCGGCAGTTTGCCAATGATGGCAGGGGCCTGCGCGCGTTGCATCGATGGATAGAGATCAGCAGCGCCGGTTTGGTCGTGTTCGAGGCATCTGGCGTGTACCACAGGCAACTGGAAAACAGCCTGTCGGGAGGAGCTGTTCCATATTCCAAGGTGAACCCACGACAAGCCCGTAGGTTTGCCGAAGCGACGGGGACGCTTGCGAAGACGGACCAGGTCGATGCAGCGATACTAGCCAAAATGGGCACCATTTTGGAGCTTCAACCGCAAGCGCCTAAAGCTGAATATCTCAACATTCTCAGAGAGATGATGACGGCCAGGCGTGGGTTGATCAAAGATCGCGTCACGGTGCGCACACGGATGCAAACAGCCACACAAAAGCTGCTGAAGCGCCAGCAAAAAGAGCGGCTGACCCAAGTTGAAAAACACCTTGAACAGATTGATAAGGCCATCCTAGAACGCATCGCGCAAGATGCTCAGTTGATGGCGCAGTTCGACATCCTGACAAGTATTCCCGGCATCTCAACGGTCACCGCATTTTCGATGCTGATCGAAATGCCCGAGCTGGGCACCATGAGCGGCAAACAAGCCGCATGTCTCGCGGGATTGGCTCCGATCTCACGCCAATCAGGAAAATGGCAGGGCAAGGAGCGCATCCAAGGCGGGCGCGCATTCTTCCGCCGCGCTATGTATATGCCCGCACTGTGCGTGATACGTCACGACCTGAGCGCAAAAAGGAAATACGACCAGCTGGTGAAAGCTGGAAAACCGCCCAAAGTCGCGCTGACCGCCATCATGCGAAAGCTTGTCGTTGTCGCAAACGCACTTCTCAGAGACGGAAGGAAATGGTCTGAAAATTACGCTTGATCAACACGGATACTACTT
>CAYQZI010000323.1:0-2059 GCA_964421835.1 uncultured Planktotalea sp. | reverse complement strand
GCACGCTGCGAGAGGGGCACAGAAGCGCCATCAAAGGCGTCCATTTCGTCAAAATTACTCATGGACGTGACTCTAGCGCGCAAATGGCGATAGGAAAAGAGAGGTTCTTTATTTGTTCCGCATTCTTTTGCTAGACAAATGCCGCATTGCAGCGAAAACTGCGCGCATGGATTTACACAGCACCTACCCAGCCATCGCCGATCTACGCCGCGCCGCGAAACGGCGTATCCCGCATTTCGTGTGGGAATACCTTGATAGCGCGACCGGGAATGAAGCCACAAAGGCGCGCAATCGCCACAAGCTGGACGAGGTGCTGATGATGCCGTCGATCCTTCATGGAGAGATGGAGCCGGACCTATCTGTTGAGTTAATGGGGCAAAAATTGCCCCTACCCTTTGGGATTGCACCGCTTGGGATGTCTGGTTTGATTTGGCCCGACGCAGAGCGTCATTTGGCCCGCGCGGCTGCGAAGCTTGGCATTCCTTACAGTCTTTCGACCGTTGCGACGCAAACGCCAGAACGTGTCGCGCCTATTTTGGGATCGCAAGGCTGGTTTCAAATGTATCCGCCCCGTGATGCGGGTATTCGCGCGGATATGCTGGATCGCGCAAAGAAATCTGGCTTTCATTCGTTGATCTTAACGGTCGATGTGCCTGTCGCGTCACGTCGCGAACGGCAATTGCGCGGCGGCTTGCAACAACCGCCGAAACTGACGCCGCGCTTGCTGGCACAGGTCGCCACCTGTCCCACATGGGCGATGGAGACCGCGCGCCTAGGCATGCCGCGCATGCGTTTGATGGACAGTTACGCAGATCATGTGAAAGGCCAGACCGAAGGTCTGAGCAGTACCGCGCATGTTGGATATCTGCTGCGCACCTCCCCTGATTGGGAGTATGTGAGCAAGCTGCGCGAAGAATGGGATGGGGCGCTGATCGTAAAGGGCGTGTTGAATGTGAACGATGTTGCACGGCTGGAAAGCGCAGGTGTTGATGCGATCTGGCTCTCTAATCATGCGGGACGACAGTTCGATGCCGCCCCTGCACCAATTGAAGTTCTTCCAAGCATTCGCACGGCAACAAAACTGCCGCTGATCTTTGATAGCGGGATCGAGGGGGGCTTGGATATCTTGCGCGCCATCGCGCTTGGCGCAGATTTCGTCATGATGGGGCGTGCGTGGCATTATGCGCTGGGAGCCTTGGGCGCAGAAGGACCTGCACATCTGGCGGATATGCTGCGCGCTGATCTTATCGCGAATATGGGTCAGATCGGCGCAAAAACACTGCTTGAAACGCGCACTAAGATTCTGAAAGTGCCACAAACGCTCCGTTAGCGGCTGACCCCTTGCGGTTGACACGAAACGTTAGCGTTAACATAAGCTCTTGTTAACGCTAAACACCCAAAACTACGGATAACATGCACTGATAATAAGGTGTAAACATCGCGTGACAGACCAACTTGGAAAGACTGCCATGACTGAATTCAACAAGATCCTCATCGCCAATCGCGGCGAAATTGCCATTCGCATTATGCGTGCGGCCAATGAGCTTGGGAAAAAGACCGTCGCGGTCTACGCGGAAGAGGATAAGTTGGGGCTGCATCGCTTCAAGGCCGACGAAGCCTACCGCATTGGCGAAGGGCTCGGGCCGGTTGCGGCCTACCTGTCGATTGAAGAAATCATTCGCGTTGCTAAGGAATGCGGCGCAGACGCGATCCACCCGGGCTATGGCCTGCTGTCAGAGAACCCCGATTTCGTGGATGCCTGCGAAGCCAACGGAATCACCTTTATCGGCCCGAAAGCCGCAACGATGCGCGCGCTTGGGGACAAAGCCTCGGCGCGGCGCGTTGCGATGGACGCGGGCGTCCCTGTTGTGCCAGCGACCGAAGTGCTGGGCGATGACATGGCGGCGATCAAGAAAGAGGCGAGCGAGGTGGGATATCCGCTGATGCTCAAGGCGTCTTGGGGCGGCGGCGGACGCGGGATGCGTCCGATCTACTCGGAAGATGAAGTCGAAGAAAAAGTGCTTGAGGGGCGACGCGAGGCGGAAGCCGCCTTTGGCAA
>CAYQZI010000322.1:0-2070 GCA_964421835.1 uncultured Planktotalea sp. | reverse complement strand
AAGCCGGAAATCCCACCTTCTTGGCGCAAAGTGTTCATCTTTGAACGCCGTCCTGTCAAAACTTTATGCGGGTAGCATTGATGCCCCACATCCCAGATCAACTTGTCGCGCGGCGTGTCAAAGACGGCGTGCAAAGCGACGGTCAATTCGACCACACCAAGCGAGGATCCAAGGTGTCCGCCGGTGGTGGCAACGGCTTCAATCACGTTGTTGCGCAGCTCATGCGCAAGCGCGCTCAACTCGGCGTTGCTCAGGCCCTTCATATCCGAAGGAGCATGAATGCGATCTAGAATAGGGGTATTCGGACGCGTCATTTTTGGGTCCTTTCTCGACGATTTGTATTTCTCGACGTTTGTGGCTAGTCTGCCGGCACGGGGACAGATGTTGGAAGCGAGCTTCAACATCTGCCTCCCGTAGCCAACAGGAAGTGTCAGGACGTCGAGATCCCAACGTTCCCGCATGTTTGAAGGGACCCAAACATGCGGAACTTGGTCAATTGGGCCTAAGCAATAGGCCCAACCGAATTAGGTGAGCTGATTGAGCGCGGGATCAGTCAGCAGATGCGAAAACGGCGTAGGATCTTCCGTTTCGCGAGACTCTTCAGGGAGCAGCAAACCGATACCGCGCAGCGCTGCGAGACCAAACCAAATGATCAAGCAGAACACCATCGCGTAGCCAGCTCCTTTGAGCATCAACATCGCGACATCCCCGTACAGGCGTGCGGTTGAGCTTGTCTGTAGATAGTCGTGATTATCACTCATGATAAAATTCCTCTCATTCCTATCAGCCGCTTAGTCGAGCGGCGCATATCCGTGCTCTTGCGCCCAGATGAACCAGTTATCGACAACCGTGCCGGTGAGCAGAATTCCAATGCCGCCTGTCAGCGTCGTCAGAACTGCGAACCACCAAGCCCAGCGGTGAATACCCTCCATCGTGGCGTTAAAGCCCATGGTCCAGCGCCAGAACAAAGCTGCACGCTCGGACGCCGTGCCGCGATCAACGATCTGCTCGATCTCGCGCTCGCCGCCGTAGCGGGACACAGCAAGAATGGTTGCGCCATGCATCGCAAAGAGCAAAGCAGAGCCATAGAGGAACGCGATTGAGAGCGCGTGGAACGGGTTGTAGAACAGGTTGCCATAGGTCAGCGAAAACAGGTTCGTCCAATCAAGGTGCGAGAACACGCCGTATGGCACCGCCTCCTCCCATGAGCCCATCAAAATGGGACGGAACAGACCAAGGACCAGCACCAGCCAGATCGCAGAGGCGAACGCCCAAGACACATGTTTGCCCATGCCCAGCTCTTCAGCACGTAGGTACGTGCGGATCCACCAGCTGCACAGCGAGATGGTAAAGAAGAAGCCAGCAATCAGGAACCAGCCGCCCTCGTCCAGCGGTGCCATGCCCAAACCGTACTCAGATGATGGCGGATCAAGCGAGAGCCAGAACAGATCGCGCATAAAGATGCCCGGTGAATACTCGGCCTGCGCCCAGAAGTTCATCCCGATGATCACGAACCAGATCAGACCTGACGCGATAGAGACAAGTCCGAAGGGACCTAAGTGGATCGGCCCAAGTTGTGCGTTGCCGATCAAACCAGCAAGCTTGGAAAAGGCAGTGCCATTCGAGCGCTCGCGTGAGATGGTCCCATCCGGGTCCACGCCCATTTCAGGCGGTCCTTGAACTTGAACCTGAGTAAAGATGTTTTGATATTCAATCATTTTTCATACCCTCCTACAGGTCAGCCCACCAAGGCAGTTCAGCATACCAATCCCACCAGCTGCTCCATGTGTCGAACCAAATGGTGCCGGAGATCACGATACAGATGGCGCTCCAGACAACAGCGCTGAGCGCGAGGAACAGGCCAAGACGGTGAATGCCCAAAGGTCCAATCGAGTAACCAACAAGATCACGGAAATAGGTGTCCTCGTGATCAGGCGTGACAATCGGATTGCCTTTACCCGTGTTGACCGCAGACAGAACCAGCGAGCCGTGCAAAGCGAGCGCAAAACACGTGGTAAAGAAGAACGTGATCGCGACCATATGCGCTGGATTATAGTGGAAGTTGCCGTA
>CAYQZI010000321.1:0-2085 GCA_964421835.1 uncultured Planktotalea sp. | reverse complement strand
GAGCGAGACCTGAGGTTTCAATCACGATGTGATCGGGCTTGTTCTCGCGCGCGAGTAGCTTTTCCATGGTTGGGACGAAATCATCTGCAACGGTGCAGCAGATGCAGCCATTGGAGAGCTCCATGATGTCATCTTCGGTGCAGGTTTCATCGCCGCAACCTTTGAGGATATCGCCATCAACGCCAAGATCGCCGAATTCGTTAATGATGAGCGCGATGCGCTTTCCTTCAGCGTTCTCGAGCATGTGACGGATCAAGGTGGTCTTGCCCGCGCCGAGAAAACCAGTGATGACAGTAGCAGGAATTTTAGCAGGCATAAGAGGGCTCCGATTGGGCGAAGATGTGCGAGACATGACCCGCGTTATCATTTGCGACACATGTGCCGCTGCGGGGGAGAGTGCGCAAGGGGAAGCCTTTGCGCAAGTGTTGCGGGGTCGAGTGGGCGCAGGCGTGCGCGTTGAAACGACGTCGTGCATGAACCAATGCGCGGCGCCTGTTTCGCTGGCGTTGCGCGCAGAGGGGAAGGATATGTATCTGTTCCATTCGCTCGATCCCAAGCAGGATTTGGATGACACTTTGGCCCTGATCGAGCTTTATAGAATGGCTGAGGGGGGCACCATTGAAGATGCCCGCCCTGCTGGTCGTTTGCGCCACTGCTTGAGCGGACGCATTCCACGCTAGCGCATTATTGCGCATCGGCCTTTGTCCAGAACCATGCGCAAAGGAAGCCAAGACTGGACCATCCCGCGAGCGCTGTTCCAAAGCTGAGGGCCGCGAAGCGCGCGGAGAGTTCTGGTGGTGCAACGCCAAAATAGGTGTCGAGATACGGCGCACCGATCAGATGTGGCGCGAGCAAGAGCGGGATGCTGAGAAGTGCCATCCATCCTTTGCCAAACGCGATCAACGCAAGCGCGATGGCTGTCACGATGATTGTCATCGCCCACCATGCTTGGCGCGGTCCAACTTCGGAGCCAATTGCGCCGGGAAGCACAGGGGGTTGGCCGATACCAGGGGCGAGTTGCACGGCGATGAAACCTGCAACACCCCAGATCAGACCCGTGCGCGGCGTAATGCCGTGGCCTTTGCCGGCAGCGAAGACCATCAGTGCGAGCAGGATCAGACCGTAGCCAGTATAGGTGATCATGTTAAACGCAAGCGTCATGCCATGGCGCGCGAAATCGGTGCCGATAGAGGGTTGTATGCGGTCCGACTGAGTCGAACCATCCGTGGCGAAATGGATACGTTCGCCTGTTTCATAGAGTTCGCCCTCCATCAAATGAGGGATCACAAACGTGAATTGCAACAGAGCGGCAATCAGCCCTGCAGCAACACCAGCGAGCACAGCGCTGGTCAGCAAATTTTTGTTCATTAGCTTGTTAAGGCGCTGCGCTTAGTGGCAGGGAAATGCCATTGCGTGACGCTGATCATGGGCCGCGTCGTGCAGAACTGTCGCCTGTGCGATGCCGGATGCCATGAGCAGGAACAGGCCTGCGAGCATTGCGATGACCAAGCCCATTGTTGAGCTATCAGAGCTCGCAATTGTTGTTGTTTGAGTCGTCATAGTCTTCTCCTAAAGCCGTCACACCCGACGGCCAGATTGGTTTCATTCATGCAAGGCTGGTCTCCTGGCTCGCGGGTCGATGCGCTTTGACGTCTTCCCAGATCAGGTGATCCAGTGACTTGGTGTCAAACGCTCGCCGCTTACAGTCGCGGGGGCGGCTGCGGCTTTGGGTCCCTGTTTGGATCCCCCATTTCCGCATTCCCATTTGACCCGCCGACGCTTTGCGCCGTGTTGCGGGTACCATGCATGAGCTCAGATGGCCCTGAATCGCCTTTGTCGTCAAGGCCGTTAGCGACATGGTGGATAAGTTTAGCGAAGCGGTCAGACGCGCGAAAACCCGCCTGAAACCGCAATATCTTGTGGATAACTCGGGGATTGAGGGCATATGAGGGGGTGCTCGCGTTGACTCGCCCGCGTGCTCTGCTCAAGGTCAGATACCGAAGAATCAACATTGAGAGCAGCAGACGTGCGCTTTTCCAAACTCAAACTCCAAGGCTTTAAGAGTTTCGTGGACCCCACGGACCT
>CAYQZI010000320.1:0-2093 GCA_964421835.1 uncultured Planktotalea sp. | reverse complement strand
CAGGAACTTGTGGCCTCTGATCTTCTGGACCGGACGTATATCGGCCTTGATTTCTTCGATGCCACGATCAGCCGCACTGCGGCTTGGGTCATCGGGACGCGGAACATGCAAAAGGCCCTTCTGCGTTCGCTCCTGATGCCGCTGGACCGACTTCGGCCAGCAGAAGACTCTCTGGATTTCACACAACGTTTCGTGGTGACCGAAGAATTAAAGGACCTGCCTTTTGGACGTGTTTGGGATGAGTTTTGCACCCGCATGAATTGCCCATCAGGTCTGCATCTGATCGACCAACTCGAGCAATACCAGAGTTCTGTTTCAGGGCGCTGATAGACCGATGTGACCAGCGCCTAAAGGCGCTGGCACGCATATTGTGAACGGTCTCCTGATCCGCATGAATTTATCGGTCGGCATTCATGTATTTGGAATGATTACGATTGCTCTCGGTCAAAAGCTTAGGAAGGGCGCGATAGTTTGATGCATCTCGTAAATACGATTTACAGCTAGAATGTTTCGCCAAAGTTGAATCCACCAGCTAGTACTGCGCTGCTTGATGCGGACGGAAAACAAGCTGCTCCGATCCTTGAATACGAGCACCCTAATACTGACGATATCGTCGACACTTAAGCAAATATCCGCCCTGATTTTGCCAACACCGGCTCCCCCAAGTTTGTAAGCGGGCTAAATATTCGAGCGCAGCTAAACGGTCAATTTGCAATGGCACGATCCTGCGCGACCGGACAAAGCACATCGTCGGCTATCCGCAATAGGGGCCATCATTGGTGCCGTATTATTGCTTGAAAACAGCGATATGTTAGCCCCAAACCAAGAACTGCCCGCACCGAAAACCTACTCGCATTAAAAGACAACGCCGCCAAATGGCGCAGAGCGGTTAACTGATCCATATGGCCGCCTATCTATCAGTTTTGTGAATAATACCCCCTTTGAACTTTCAATTTCCGTAAATGCTTCGCGAAGAATAACGTTTGGTTGTCAAATCGCGCTTGGCCGAATCCGGAGGGAGGCCTCGTCGCGACATCGGTAATCTTGGAGGAGCAAACCTAATGACACGTACACTAACATCCATGACGGCTTTGGCACTTGGTGCCGCAATCGCTGCGCCCGCAAACGCACAAGATTCAACAATCGCGTTTTCTGCGCTCTCACTGGACATTCCGGCAATGCAGGGCCTGTCAGCAAAGCTTGAAGGCAAAGCAGGCGAGGCCGGCGTCGGCTATATGGTGCTGGATCCAAAGTTTGACCCAGCAACGCAAGCCCAGCAGTTAATGGCGCTGATCGAATCCGGTCGTATTGACGGCGCTTGGGCAATTGTGATCGCCGAACCACCCATGCGCCAAGCGGTTGATGCAGCCATCGCCAATGAGGTTGCGCTTGTCGTTTCCGGTCGCCCCGAAGCTTACGGTCTAGATGGCCCACAGCCAGGGATTGCGTTCTCAGAAATCAACTTCGAAGAGCATGGCCTCGGCTTGGGTACACAGATGGCAGCCTGCCTGAACGAAAACCAAAACGGCGGCGGTAAGGTTTTTGAATTCATTGAACAATCAGCTTGGGGCGAGGCCGTTCGCGAGTTTGCTTTTGCGACAATCAGTGATCAAATCACCGGAGAAGTCGACGTTGTGAACCAGTCTAACGTGACCGATCCCGTCGCAGCACAGCAAGCAATCTTGCAGTCGCTTCAAGCGAACCCCGATCTCGCAGGCGTCTATGCGCTAAACGACGAACAGACGCTTGGGGCGGTCACCGCGTTTGAATCCGCAGGCCTCGACATCCCGTGCATCGTGACCGGTGGCGGCGGCGATGAAACAGTCAACTTCATCGAGCAAGGCAAAGTCTATGCCAGCGTTGGTTTCGATTTCGCAGGCGACGCACAGCAGAACTTTGATACGGTTCTGAGCATGATGGAAGATCCGACCGCTGATGGTCCGATCCTCAACATTCCTTTGATGCTCATCCAATAAGAGAAGCTTGATGTCATCTTTGAACGACATAAAAGGGGGCGCCGCTACAGGCGCCTCCACCGCGCCAGCAGGCAAAGCAAAGCTGCCAGCTGATGTGGCTTTGCTCGTCTTCTTGCG
>CAYQZI010000319.1:0-2100 GCA_964421835.1 uncultured Planktotalea sp. | reverse complement strand
TGCTGGGCATCACCAAAGCGTCCTTGCAGACACGCAGCTTCATCTCTGCCGCTTCCTTCCAGGAAACAACGCGCGTTCTGACCGAGGCTTCGGTACAGGGCAAGCGGGACAAACTGGTTGGTCTCAAAGAGAACGTCATCGTTGGTCGCTTGATCCCGGCGGGCACGGGCGGCGCAACGCAGCAAATGCAGCGCGTGGCTCAGGATCGTGACAACGTGGTTGTCGAAGCACGCCGCATTGAAGCCGAAGCCGCCGCCGCACTGGCCGCGCCGACGGATGATATCGTTGGCGGAGATGTGTTTGGCGACCCTGCTGTGATCATCGACACGGACGAGAGCCGCGACGCGTAAAGTTTAACGCCTTAAGAAATTAAAGGGGCCCTTGCTGGAAACGGTGGGGGCCTCTTTTCGTGGTGTTTGCTTTCGTTGTTTGTCACTTCTGATCGGTTTAGCGTGCATAGCATGAGCAGCAAAATTGAAATTGCGCAGCGCAAACCAAACCGATCTTGGCCCGCTCCTTGATCTTTACAGGCATCTGTCAGCACACAATGCGCCCTTTCCCCTCGCAACTGCGCAAGATATTTTTGAGCAATTTATGGAACTTAACGGAAGTGTCATTCTGTTGAGTGAAACCGATGGCGCGATTGTCACGTCCTGCACCTTGGCGATCATTCCCAATCTAACGCACTGCGGTAAACCTTATGCTTTGATCGAGAATGTTGTAACGCACAGCGATCATCATGGACTTGGGTTCGCCACAGCCCTCTTGGACGCTGCGAGCGCGCATGCTTGGGATCACGGGTGTTACAAGATCATGCTGATGACCGGTTCAAAAGACAAATCAACGCTGTCTTTTTATGAACGAGCGGGATTTGTGCAATCGAAGACAGGTTTTCAAAAACGTCGTGATCGCGTTTAGATTTGCCCGGAACGGTCCTGCCTTTTGATCTACTGCCCCGCCGCATCGTCCTTGTGACATTAAAAGCCATTTTGCGTTCACGCGCGGGGGGGCCCCGTTCAAGTAAAACGTCGCAATCAGGCTAGGCGCGGCGCGTGCTTTGCGCGATAGAGGGCGCATGAGCTTTTTCTCCAACCTCTCCGACAATGCCAAAGGCGCGCTCTTTATGATGTGCTCTATGGCGGCGTTTACGTTTAATGATCTGTTCGTCAAGGCGATCGGGACCGAAGTGCCTTTGCCGCAGGTTCTTTTGCTGCGCGGCATTTTGGCGAGCGCGCTGATCTACTTGCTTGCGCGCTATCTCAAGGCTTTGGCTTGGCCTGAAAAAAGGAAAGATCGGTGGCTCATTGTTTTGCGCTCGGGCGCGGAAGTGGCGGCCGCCTATTTCTTTTTGACCGCCTTGCTGCACATGCCTTTCGCCAATGTGACTGCGATTTTGCAGACCTTGCCATTAACAGTCACGCTGGCCGCTGCATTGGTGTTCAAAGAGGCGGTGGGATGGCGACGTATGCTTGCGATTGTGATTGGTTTTGGCGGGATGATGTTGATCGTGCGGCCCGGAACCGATGGGTTTACTGTTCATTCTCTCTACGTTTTGATCGCCGTGATCTGCGTCACTGTGCGCGATCTTGCGGCGCGGCGTCTTAGCAAAGATGTGCCCTCGTTAACGGTAACATTCGTGGGCGCGATTTTTGTGACGGTGTTTGGCGGTGTTGGCGCGCTTGCGACAGGGGAATGGGCTGCGTTGAATGCAGTACAAGTGGGCTTGCTTTTGGGCTCTGCCATTTTCGTGATCGGGGGATATATTTTCTCTGTGATGGTCATGCGCGTGGGCGAGGTCGGTTTCACATCGCCCTTCCGTTACACAGCGATGCTTTGGGCGTTGCTGCTTGGCTATGTGTTCTTTGGCGAATGGCCTGAACCGCTGACATTCATCGGCGCTGGATTGATTGTGGCGACAGGGATTTTCACGCTCTACCGCGAAGCCCGCGTGAAGGCGCGTCAGGCAAATGCCGCGCGCACTTGATTGGCATCAACGCCAAACGTCTCGCGGATCATTTGCTCGCCCGTCGCGTCAAGAAGGGTTAGCTTGGGCTGGGTGACATTCGGCCCTTGGCGGCTGTCATTGTAGTCATTGTGCCC
>CAYQZI010000318.1:0-2131 GCA_964421835.1 uncultured Planktotalea sp. | reverse complement strand
CCCGAGATGGAATAGGAGCGCAAACCTTTGCGACCATTCTTCTCTGTTGAGGACAAAACCTCTGGCCCCTCGCGCACAATGCGCGTCACCCAAAGCAGCGTTTCTACATTGTGCACAAGCGTTGGTTTATTGAAGATGCCAACTTGCGCCACGAAAGGTGGGCGGTGACGTGGGAGACCACGCTTGCCCTCGATGCTTTCAATCATCGCGCTTTCTTCGCCGCAAATATACGCGCCCGCGCCGCGACGCAGATCAATGTAGCCTGCGGGGACCAATCCGGCCTCCTCGATCTTTCGGATCTCCTCGGCCAAAATATGCAGAACCGCAGGATATTCATCGCGCATGTAGATAAAGCAGGTTTCGGCCTCGACCGCCCAAGCGGCGATCAGCATGCCTTCAAGGAAAAGATGCGGCGTGCGCTCTAGGTAGTAGCGGTCTTTGAATGTGCCTGGCTCGCCCTCGTCGCCATTGACGGCCAAGTAGCGCGTGCCTTCATTCGCGCGCACGAAGCCCCATTTCTTGCCTGATGGAAAGCCCGCGCCACCAAGACCGCGCAGACCTGCATCAAGCACAGTGTTTTGAACTTGCTCCCAATCGCCATTCTCGCGCAAAGCTTTCAAGGATGCATAACCACCCGCTGCTTCATACGCCGTGAAGTCTTCATACTCAGGAATATCTGCATGCGTGTGGTTCGCCGCAATCGCCGCGGTAACTTTTTCAGGTGTCGCATGATCGATATGGTGATGGCCCAGCTCAAGGACAGGCGCGGTATCACAACGCCCCATACAAGGCGCGCGCAGCACGCGAACCTCGGTCGCATCCAATCCGCTTTCTAAAGCGGATTTCAACGCCTGAGCGCCCGCAAGCTCGCACGACAGTGAATCGCACACGCGGATGGTCAAAGCGGGCGGTGGAGTCTCCCCCTCTTTCACAACATCGAAATGCGCATAGAAGGTCGCGACCTCGTAGACTTCGGCCATGGACATACGCAGCTCTTCGGCCAAAGCGCGCAAGTGCGTCGCGCTGAGGTGGCCAAACGAGTCTTGGATCAGATGGAGAAATTCGATGAGCAGATCAGCGCGACGTGGGCGCGTGCCCAACAACGCGCGCACCTCGTCCCACGCTTGATCGCTCAGCTGTCGTCCTTTGGGCGTGTGGCGACCCTTGCCCTTGCCCGATTTCCAAACACCTTTGCGATCATCAAGCGCCATTAAAAATCCCTCCAACGCAGCGCAGCGCTGCCGACTCTGTTGAAGTATTCCTACGCCATACAGTGGCATACAAACTTTGATTTAGGACATATTTTGGCGCAAAAACGGTTTCTTGTAATTTCACTTAAGGTAAAATTACTTTACCTGTGAGAAATTTGATGAGATGCAATCTAGCTTAGTTCAGACCAGCGCGGCTGATCAGGAATATGAAGCCGCAAACGCGCGCCGATGCTCAAGGCACCTTCCTTTTCGACCGCAGCAGTGACGCCGCGCCGCCCTTTCGCGCTGGCCTTGAAGGCTTTGCCAAGACCGGGATTTTCCGCGTCGATGAAAGGTGCGGGCAAGTGGCAGGGACGGTTCTCCATATCGATGATCAGGGCGGGGCCGTCCTGCTCAGCGACCAAACGCGAAGACGGGGGCACATGGCTCCAATCGGGGATGCCGCTGATCACCAAAGAGGCGCCAATCAAATGTGGTGCGAGCGTATCAAGGCCCATGTCAGCGGCAATGAGGTCGAGTTCTTCTCGCGAGACAACAGACAGCTGGCGCGCGTTTTTGATAATTGTGCCGCGCGGGTACTGCTGTTTGACACGGCTGCACGAGGGGCGCGTCAATCCCGCATGAAATTCCGAGGCATACCCTGCAAATGTGAGCGGCATCACGTCGGTCGGAGCAGAGCGCAGATCCGCTTCGCTGTCTTTCACAGAGCCGAGCCAAAGCACTGTCGCGTAGTAGTCAGTGGGTTTGAGTGCGGGCATACTGGCATCCTTTCGAGATTGCACAATCATTGGTGCAGCGCGCGGGTATGATCAATCCAGAAGTTGTGATGCCAGCAATAAGCGCTGGACATGAAAAACCCCGGCGCGTGGCCGGGGTTTCATCGTTTATGCTGTTGGTTCAGGTTCCATCCCGCCTGTGGG
>CAYQZI010000317.1:0-2136 GCA_964421835.1 uncultured Planktotalea sp. | reverse complement strand
GCTTTGATTGTTGAGCCGCAAACCACCACATTTGTGAGCGCTGATTTTGATGCGCGCGTCGATGCAGCTGGAAATCTCTGGCTGCACCGCCAAGGGGAGACACGCGATGAGTAAGGCAAACACCCGACTGCAAGTCATGTGGAACCGGCTGCTTGCCGTTGTCGAGGAGCAAGGACAAGCCCTGATCCGAGCCGCGTTTAGTCCGATTGTGCGCGAGTGCGGCGACATATCAGCAGGCATTTTTGACGCGCGCGGCAGAATGCTGGCGCAGGCAGTCACAGGCACGCCGGGGCATATCAACACGATGGCCGAAGCGGTGAAAACCCTGCGGGATCGCTTCGTGCTGCAAGACATGAAGCTGGGCGATATTTACCTGACCAACGATCCGTGGATTGCCTCTGGACATCTGAACGACTTCCTTCTGATGATGCCGGTGTTTCACAAAGGGGTTGTTGTCGGTTTCACATCCTGCACCTCACATCTGGTTGATTTAGGCGGTCTTGGGATGGGCCCTGAGGGCGCGGATATCTACGATGAAGGCCTGCTCATTCCGCCGTGCAAATTGATGGATCAAGGCGTGATCAACCCGCTTTTGATGGAGATCGTGAAAGCCAATTCGCGCGAACCCATCGCCAATGAAGGCGACATTTATGCGCTGATTGCCTGTTGTGAAGCGGGGGCTGTGCGGCTTGCGGGCATGATGGAGGAGTTCGACATAGACCAGTTGGATGAACTGGCAAGCTACATCATCGACACGTCCTATCGCGGCACGCTCGACGCAATCGCCGAGCTGCCCAAAGGAACGTGGCACAGCGTACTGACGGTTGATGGCTATGAGCGCGAAATCGATTTGCACGCCGCACTTACAATCAGCGACACTGAGGTGCGGCTTGATTTCGGGGGAACCTCGGGGCTGTCCAACAAGGGCATCAACGTGCCGCTTAACTATGCCACTGCCTATTCGGTTTTCGCACTGCGTTGCATTATCGGGCCGGATATTCCCAATAACGCGGGCTCGCTTGCGCCCTTCGTGGTAAGTGCGCCGCGTGACTGCATCCTAAACGCTCAAGCGCCTGCTCCTGTCGCTATGCGCCATACTTTGGGGCAGATGACGCCTGATCTTGTCTATGGGTGCCTTGCGCAAGCGGTGCCTGACAAGGTCCCAGCGGAAGGCGCATCCTGCATGTACGATCTGCCGCTGCGCCATGTGGCGGAGACGGCTTTGAACGGCGGTGAGCAATTCGCACTTGAGCTGGTGTTCAACGGGGGCACTGGCGCACGGCCAAGCCTTGACGGGCTGTCCGCAACGGCCTTCCCGTCTGGCGTCTGGGGCTCGCAAATTGAAACAACAGAGGCGGTCGCGCCTGTGCTATTTACGCGCCGCGAACTCAAGCAAGACAGTGGCGGGGCTGGTACGTTTCGCGGTGGTCTTGGTCAGCACATCGAACTGCGCTCGTCAAATGATGAAGACTTTATGGTTTTCCTTTCTGTCGAGCGGGTGCTTAACCCCGCACAGGGCCGTCACGGTGGTTTGGCCGGAGCTGCTGGGCGTATTCGCATCGGGTACGATGGCGCTGATCTGCCCAGCAAAGGCGAGGTGCGTGTAGCAGCAGGCAAGACGCTGGTTTTTGAAACACCGGGTGGTGGTGGCTTTGGCCCGCCGCTTGAACGCGACAGCGACAGCCTTCAGCGCGATTTAGACGAAGGGCTGATCAGTCTGAGCGCTGCGCGCGCGCTTTACGGAGCCAAGCCATGATCAAGCCTGTGCCCCACGTTGAGGCAATGACACCTTATGCGCTGGCCGAGTTGAACGCGCCGGTCGGCAAACGGCTTGTGTCGCTGTCACAAAACGAAAGCCTGCTGCCACCAAGCCCACTTGCCATTGCCGCCGCTGCCAAGGCCATGTCAAACGCGCAGCTTTACCCTGATCCTGATTGGAGTGCGCTGCGGCAGGCTTTGGCCGAGCTGCATCATATTCCCGCACAGAACATCTTGTGCGGCAATGGCTCGATGGAGTTGATCGCCAGCTTAACGCAGGCCTATGCCAATGCGCAGAGCGCGGTTCTTGCACCTGCGCATGCCTATCCGTTTTTCAAAACTGCGGCTCAGCTTGCGCAAGCACGGTTTGACACGGCA
>CAYQZI010000316.1:0-2181 GCA_964421835.1 uncultured Planktotalea sp. | reverse complement strand
GCTTCGGGAACAAAAATCTCGATACGATAATGAAAGCCGAACAACCGCTCCGCGCGCTTGCGATCTCTCAAAGCTGGATCAAACGGACTAAGAATGCGCAAACGTGAAGTGGGCTTTGGCGGTGTTTCATCCATGATCCCGCCGCGAGCGAAAGCGCGGCGAAGGGAGCCGTCAACGCCCTCAACATCAATCTCGATCAACCCCGCATTGGCGCACCATTCTTTGGCTTCCGCCTTGGTCACAATATCCCAAAAATCCGCAATCTCTGTCGACGTCGCAAAGCCAAGCCGATCAAGCGCGCCGCTGCAAAGCCAATCAATGCTCTCTTGCGGCTCGGGCTCAGGCGCAATCAACGCTGCGTCCAAGACCTTATCGGTCACATCATAAAACTTCTTAAACGACTCGCGCCGCGCGACGGTCAACTCGCCTGTGCGCCACAGATACTCGAGCGCGGTCTTAGAGGGGTGCCAATCCCACCAACCGCCAGACCCACGTTTCTCGCCCTCACCAACGCAAGCCGAGGATTTCGGCCCCTCAGCATCGATCCGCTCTAAAAGCTGATCAACCTTCTCTTCAAACCCAGCCCGCCGCCATGAGCGCCACTGTCGGCGCAGGGTCTCTGCATCGCGCTCAAAGCGCAGCTTCCAATGTGGAAAAAACGCCGTTGGAATGATCGACGCGTCATGGGTCCAATGCTCAAATAGCGAATGCTCTTTTTCCAGCAAAGGCGTCAGATGTTTTGGCCGATAGGACGCTTTGCGCGCGCGTAAAATCATGTGATGCGCGCGCTCGACGGTGCTGATGCTATCGACCTGCACAAAACCAAGCTGCGTGATCAGATCCAGAAGCTCTGCGCCTTTGCTACTGCCGCTTGGCGCAGCGCTGAGCAAATGGCGATCTAGAAAAATGGCCCGTGCCTTTTTGTTTCTAAGGACGGGCACAGCCATGCAATTAACGACGCTTCAGCGTGTCGCCAAAACTGATGGTCGGCGACAGCTCCACGCGCTTATCGAGCTCGATATCCGGTTCTTCCACGCGCTGCGCAATGATTTCCGCTGCTTTGCGTCCAATCTCTTGCCGACACGCATCCATCGTCGCGAGCTGGCGTGGCAATCCTTGCAGCAACTCGACACCATTAAACCCGGCAAGACCGATCTGCGCTGGAATATCGTAGCCGTTCTCCATCAGATAAAGCAGCCCACCAGCGCCAATCATGTCGTTGGAATAATAAAGAAAATCAAGCTCAGGATCGCGCTCTAACATCGCGGCTGTCATCTCGCGCCCTTTGGCAAGGGCGGACCCACCAGAGTAAAACTCGCGCTCTGCGATCTCGATACCTGCTTTGCCAAGCGCCTCTGTAAAGCCCTCAAAGCGTTTGCGCGCACGGTGATCAAGCGGCATTTTCGTGCCCATAAAGCCAATCCGCTCATAGTGCCCTTTGATGATGGCTTGCGCCATTTCACGTCCTGCGCGGCGGTGTGAAATCCCAACGCAGGTATCAATCGGCGTGCCATCCACATCCATGATTTCCACCACGGGAATGCCCGAGGCTTTCAGCATCGCACGCGATGCATCCGAATGCTCAAGCCCCGCGATAATCACGCCAGAGGGACGCCAAGAGAGCATCTCAAACAGCACGCGCTCTTCTTTTTCAGGCTGATAATCCGTGACGCCAACAACAGGTTGCAGCTCTGTGTCTTCCAAGATTTGGCTGATGCCTGTCATGACCTCCGGAAACACCATGTTCGACAGCGAAGGGATAATCACAGCCACCAGATTCACCCGCTGCGAGGCAAGCGCACCGGCAATTTTGTTGGGCACATAGCCAAGTTCTTTGGCCGCTCTCAGAACTTTCTCGCGAGTCGCCGCAGAGACATCGCCGCGATTGCGCAGAACCCGAGACACGGTCATTTCCGAAACACCAGACGCTTCGGACACATCACGAAGGGTCAGCGGGCGAGCATCAGTTTTAGACAAAGTTGGCTCCACTCGAGTGATTACTTATCGCTATCCTAATTGGGAAATGCCTCGAGCGCCATGGGGTGAATGAGGATGCATTTGCCACTGACATTAGATATTTTTCGGCTTAAGTATGAATGCACGTGGCCCCGTGGCTCAACTGGATAGAGCAGCCCCCTCCTAAGGGGCAGGTTGCAGGTTCGAATCCTGCCGGGGTCGCCA
>CAYQZI010000315.1:0-2205 GCA_964421835.1 uncultured Planktotalea sp. | reverse complement strand
TGCGGGTGCTTATTCCGCTTGTTGTCGCTGAAATGGACAGGCAAGGCGCGCGCGTCGGGATGAACTTTTTGTCCCAACAGGATTCGCCCTTCTTGATGTTAGAGCGGGGTGACGCGGATCTTTTGATCACACCTGATGTGTTCACTTCCGTCAATCATCCCTCCGCGCTCTTGTTTGAGGACAAGTATGTGGTCATCGCATGTGCAAAGGGCCCCTTTGCAAAGAAGCCCGTTGACTTGGATGACTATCAAAGCACCCCGCATGCAATCATGGTGCCACCATCGACCGATGGGCAACCCGCGGAGACTTTCATACTCAACAAAGCGGAAGTAACCCGCGAAGTTGAGCTTAAGACGTTCTCTTTTTCAGCCTTGCCGCATTTGCTGCCAGGGACTGGACGGATTGCGACGGTGCATGCGCAGTTGGCGCGAGTGGCTTTGAAGTCGAATGATCTTGTCGTGCACCCTTTGCCCTTTGAGGCCCCGCCGTTTCGGCAAATGATTCAATGGCATAGCTATCGGGATCGAGACCCCGGCATCAAATGGATGCGCGATACAATTGCAAAAGCAGCAAATAATCTAACCAAGCATTCATGAAATAGATAGATCTGATTGCATCTTTCAATTTTTGAAATGAACTAGTTGCCGTTATCCTTTCGCAAACGGGAGGAGACTGCGGCCATGAAGATGGAATCTGTACTAATTGTTGGTGGTGGTATCGGCGGTTTAACCGCAGCTATCGCGTTGCGCCGAAAGAACATCCCGGTTGAGATCATCGAACGCGACCCCAAGTGGTCCGTTTATGGGGTGGGCATCATTCAGCAAATGAATGTTGTGCGCGCGATGGGCGCGCTTGGCGTGTTGGACGCTTACCTTTCCAAAGCCAGCGGTTTTGATAGCACGACTATTTTTGTCGGCCCCGGTGGTCAGCAGGATGCGAAGTTCGACACGCCGCGTCTTGCAGGGCCAGATTATCCTTCGAACGCAGGTGTAAAGCGCCGCGATCTGCAAGAGATTTTGGGCAATGAGGCCAAGCGCCTTGGCGCGTCCATTCGCCTTGGCTTGACCATCAAGGATATGTCCGATGATGGCGCTGGCGTTGATGTGATGTTCTCTGATGGCAGCGCAGGCCGCTACGATATCGTTGTCGGGGCCGATGGCATCTTTTCTCAGACACGTGAAGCCATTTTGCCGGATGCTCCCAAGCCAAGTTACACGGGCCAATGGGTTTGGCGCTATAACTTGCCGCGCCCAAAAGACCTTGATGGCATTCATATTTTTGCAGGCCCCTGCAACGCCGGTCTCGTCCCGATGACAACAAACCTGATGTACATGTTCCTTGTGACGCAGGAAGAAGAAAGCATGATGCTGGACGTCGAAGGTTCTGCAGCAAAGCTGAAAGACCGTGCGAAGTCCATGATGCCGCCGCCGCAATTGCAACCTTGGTTAGAGATGATCACGGATGATGCAGAAGTCGTGGCCCGTCCGATGGAAGTCGTCTTCCTACAGGATGATCCTTGGCATAAGGGCCGCGTTGTTCTGCTTGGCGATGCTGTTCACGCCTCTACTCCGCATTTGGCGCAAGGCGCTGGTATGGCGATTGAAGACGCGCTTGTGTTGGCGGAAGAGCTTGAAGCGGCAGATGCGCCCGAAGCGGCATTTGAAGCCTATCGTGCCCGCCGCTTTAAGCGCGTCGCGCATGTGGCCGTCAATTCGATCAAGATCGGCGACATGCAGATGGGCAAGATCGAACCGCTCGATGTGGGTGCCCTGACGGGCCAAACCATCGCCATGATGTGTGAGCCAATCTGATGTATAAACTTTATGTTGCTCCTGGTGCCTGTTCACGCGTGCCTTTGATCACCCTGCAAGAGGCGGGTGTCGACTTCGATCTAGAGCTGATCCGCTTTATGAAGGGTGCCCATAAGCAAGCCGACTATCTTGCGCTGAACCCCAAAGGCAAAGTGCCCTGCCTTGTGACAGACGACGGGCCGATCACGGAAAACGTGGCGATTGCGCGTTACTTGGCAGCCAATCACGCAGGGCTTTTACCGGTTACAAGCAGTCCCTACGAGGATGCAATTTTGACGGCAGATCTTGCGTTTTGTTCTGCGACTTTGCACCCAATCGTGTCCCGCATGCGCGTGCCAATGTTTATCGCTGAAGGTGGCGAAGCCATCGCTTCGGTCAAAGCCAAAGCGATGGA
>CAYQZI010000314.1:0-2211 GCA_964421835.1 uncultured Planktotalea sp. | reverse complement strand
ACGCCGCTCGCATGATCGAGCAAGAGCAGGCTTGCATCCTCGCCTGTGATCGCGGGGTTCAGGCGGCGCATGTCGGCATAAACATCGGTGATCTCGCCGAAAAGCCAGCGGAACACATCGATGAAATGCACGCCTGTTTCATGGATCAGCAGTTTAGGCATTGTACGAAAGCTGGGCTGACGCGCGAGGTAGGCATCAGGGCCTTGGCCATCGCCGGGGCGCAGCGCAAAGCGGCATTGATAGATCGTGCCAAGCCCGCCGGCATCTAGCAGATTTTTGATCGTGCGATACCATGGTTGAAAGCGGAAGTTTTCGTGGATAATCAGCGTTGCACCAATGCTGCCTGCGTAAGCGGTGATCTCTTCCGCCTCTGCAATCGAAGTGCAAAACGGCTTTTGACAAATCACGATACCGCCCTTGCGCGCAACCTTGCGGATCAGCGCGGCATGTGCCGCTGGCGGCGCAATGATATCGACGATATCTGGATCGCTGGCCGCCATGATGGCATCGACATCATCATAAACCCGCGTGCCATATGTGGCGCTTGCCCATGCGCGGCGCTCTGGACTTAGATCCGTTGCATGGACCTCTGACACCCCCGCCAGCGTGCTCCACGCATTAAGATGAAACCGGCTGAAATAGCCCAATCCAATCACCGCAACGTTCAACTTTTTATCCATCTGTGATCGCTCGCTGGTTTCGGATTTGTAATCAAGGCGCGAATGCTTAGGGTAGCGCCAAGCCGCCACGCGAAGGAAAAGAGCATGAGCGCCAAATGGCAAGTCTATTGTGTGAAATACGCCGAGCGAAATAGCAGAACGCGCGCGGATAGTTTCCTGATGGATGCGCAATCGACGCTGCCGCATGCGATGGATTACTTTGTCTGGGTGCTCGACAATGGTCTGCGCAAGATCGTGGTGGACACAGGGTATGACGCCAGCGAAGGCGCGCGGCGAGACCGCCCTATCTTGCGCGATCCGGTGAAAGCTTTGGAAGCGCTGGGCGTTGATGCCGCAACGGTCGAGACGGTGATTATCACGCATCTGCACTATGATCACGCAGGGGGTCTGGATCGTTACCCAAACGCGACCTTCCATCTGCAAGCCGCTGAAATGGCCTATGCCACAGGCCCTTGCATGTGCCATGACGCGCTGCAAATGCCGTTTTCTGTTGGGCATGTTTGCGAGATGGTCAAACATGTCTATTCGGGTCGCGTTGTGTTTCATGACGGCGCTGGCGAAGTGGCCGAGGGCGTGCGCGTGCATTGCGTGGGTGGGCATTCGCGCGGGCTTCAGGTTGTCGAGGTGGATACAGAGGATGGCCCGCTTGTTCTGGCCTCTGATGCCTCGCACTATTACGAGAATTTCCGCGAGCGAAAGCCGTTTCCGATTGTGGTTGATCTGGAACCCATGCTCAAAGGGTATGACACGCTTTTGACCCTTGCAGGCTCGGCTGAACGGGTTGTTCCGGGACATGATCCTTTGGTGAGAGAGCTGTTCCCGAGGGTTGAAAACACTGGGTTCGCTTGGCGCTTAGATAAAGGTCCGATCAAAGCGCTCGGCGGTTAAATTTGGAAGAACGACATGGTTGAAACGGCTCGCATTGCACTGATCAAAGGGGATGGCATTGGGATTGATGTCTCTGACGCTGCGATGGAAATTGCGCAATCGGCCTGCGCGCGTGTGGGCGGTTGCAGCTTTGTGATTGAAGAGACACTTGCGGGCGCTGGCTACTTCGCTGAAACGGGCCAAGACATAGAGCCGGGCGGCGAGGAAAAGGTGGGTCAAGCGGACGCGATTTTCCTTGGCGCAATTGGCCTGCCGTCTGTGCGCCATGCAGATGGCACAGAGATTTCCCCGCATCTGCGCTTACGGGATCGCTACGGGCTTTACGCTGGTGTGCGCCCTGTCAAAGCCTATCCGAATGCGCCCCAACGCCTTGCAGATCCCCGTGCGGCTGGGATCGATATGATCATCCTGCGCGAATCCACAGAGGGGTTGTTTTATTCCGCCGCTGTGCATGGCCGCAGCGAGGTGATTGGCGACAGCGAAGTGCGCGACACCCTGCGTATCACCCGCGCGACAACAGAGAAGCTGCATCGCTTCGGGTTTCAACTGGCGCAGAAACGCAAAGCGCGCGGCAAGCTGGGGCGATTAACCTGCGTGGACAAGGCGAATGTCTTTACCTCTATGGCGTTCTTTCGCAAAATTT
>CAYQZI010000313.1:0-2216 GCA_964421835.1 uncultured Planktotalea sp. | reverse complement strand
GTGGGCGATGTGATCAACTCAGCGCCTTTGGGGTTCATTCTGCCCTTGAGCGTGGCGGAAGATGATTGGATTTTGCTTGATTTGATTTACCCAGATCGCAAGGGCCAAATCCTAGGCTTGGCTGCAAACCCGGATCATGAATGGGTCTACATGTCCAAGATGACGCCGGATGACGTTGCCTATTTTAACATATTCGACAATTGCGGACGCGCATCAATTGCCCATAGCGCGCTCGACATGGTCGAAGACCCCGATGTTTCAACCATCCGCAAAAGTATCGAGAGCCGGACGTTGGTCCGTTACTGAACACCCCACCGCGACGGGGTAAGGACCGCCCCTGTTCGTCGAGCAAATGGAAAGAAGAACTGATGAAAAAGACAATTTTGATAACGGGTGCGAGCGATGGCATTGGGCTTTTGACGGCTCAGAACCTCGCTGCGGAAGGTCATACGATCCTGTTGCATGGCCGTAGCGCAGCAAAACTCGAGGCCGCAAAGAAGCAAGTCGGTGGGACAACCGAAACCTACATCGCCGACCTGTCGCGCATGGCTGATGTGCGTGCGATGGCCACAGACATTCGCAAAGCGCACGAACACCTCGACATCATCATCAACAACGCCGGCGTGTTGAAACTCTCCAACCCGGTAACAGCGGATGGGTATGACGCGCGCTTTATGGTGAATACCTTCGCGCCCTACGTGCTGACCCGCGATCTTTTGCCAATCATCCCGGAAGATGGGCGGATCGTGAACCTATCCTCAGCAGCGCAGGCCCCTGTCGATCTTGAGACACTGCACGGTCGGCGCACAGCGGACGATATGAGCGCTTATGCGCAAAGCAAGCTCGCCATCACAATCTGGTCGCGCGAAATGGCACAGGAATTCCCAAATGGACCCATCGTTGTGGCGGTAAACCCCGGATCGCTGCTTGCCTCCAAGATGGTCAAAGAGGGATTTGGCATTGCGGGCAATGATCTGCAAATCGGCGCGTCGATCCTGCGCAAAGCGGCATTGGACAGCTCTTTTGCACACGCCAGCGGCAAGTACTTTGACAACGATAGTGGCCAGTTCGCTCAGCCACATGGTGCGGCACTAGATGCAGGTCACAGTAGCGATGTCATGCAAGCAATTAGCGCAGTCTGTGCGGCCCTCAGCTAGTCCACAGGGCTCCCAAAGTTTTGAGGCGGAAATGAATGCGCCGCTCGATAATCGCGATCCAAGGAACAAACGCTATGACACTCCAATCTCTTGAGCGCGCCCGTACAATTGAGCGCCCAACCCGTGAGGCGCAACTACAACGCGCGCCTTCCGTTCAGCATTTTTGGGACCAGAATGCGCGCCTGTTTGAGGCGGCATGGGCCGAATGGGAAACTGACACAGACCGCGCGCCTGTTCTGGACAGCAGTCTTTATGACGCAAAGCTGCGCAGCGCAGTCGAGCAAGCATGGGCCGATCCAACTAAGGAGGGCGCGGTTAAGAACCTGTGGAAAGAGGTGTTTCCCGGTGTCTTCGAGGCCCAGTTCTTTGATCCGGAAAAGCTGTCGGTCCTGCGCGATTACATGGCGGCTGCGGGCGATGCGGAAATTCCGGTGCGCCCGCCCTATGGGATTTCTTTGAACCGGGGCGGCGCGATGTTGGATCCTCGGTCACAAGGATATTTGGCAGCACCCAACTTTCAGGCATTTTATCGCGATCTGATGGATGCTTACATGCGGCCCATTTCCCGGCTGCTGTTCCCGGACGTCATGGGATACGACACGCAGACTTTTGGGTTTTCGATCCAGTGGCAGGCGGACGCAGACACATCTTTGCGCGCACATACCGACGCTTCGTCCGTGACGTTGAACCTGAACCTGAATTTGCCGGGCGAAGACTTCTCCGGCTCCGGCGTGCGCTTCTTTGACCATGCCACCCGCAAGATCGAAGAGCTTACATTCGCGCCAGGTACGGCCCTCATTCACCACGGAAGCGTACCGCATGAATCTATGCCCATCACCGCAGGGGAGCGGTCAAATTTCGTACTTTGGCTCTACGGCAACCATGGCCAAGTGCCTGCACCCGGCACGCCGCACCCGGTGATAGACCCAAAAGAGCGCTGGAGCATTCCAAACGCACAAAGTGACGGCTTCGCGCCGTTCTAGGCTCAGGACCCATTAATCTTATGGCTCTGGCGCCAAAATCGCAAAATATCAGGGGTTTGGGACGTGCCGGGAATAG
>CAYQZI010000312.1:0-2222 GCA_964421835.1 uncultured Planktotalea sp. | reverse complement strand
CCAGTGCCGCAGTATGATTGTCCACAGGCCCTAGCGCGGCGCAAAGTCACGCGCGCAAGCGCTGGCAAGCTGCGCGCATGTTTTGACGTAGTCGGCGTCTGATTGGTATCTTGCGGCGAAACTTAGTGGCTCTGGATGCCATTCGACTTCGATCTCGTGCAAGCTGCGATTGGCAAGCTCGGCGCGCACCAAGGCTTCGGGCAGCAAAGACACGCCCATCCCGTCCACGGCCATTTGGACGCAAGCGGCCAAACTGCTGGAGGCAATTAACTGCGCCGTCGGGATCGCGTTTGCCTTGGTATGGTGCTCTAACTGCACGAACGCTTGGGTGTGGCGTGCATGGGTGAGCACGCTGTGTGGCATCAGGTTTGCAACGCTTTGAGGGCCTTGCAAAGCCTGTGCGATTTTTGGTGCAGCCACCCAAACATACGGGAACTGCCCCAAGGTCAGCGCGCCCTTGGAATTGCTTGCAAATGGGGCTGATTGCACCGCAAGATCAAGCTGGTTGGCAGCAAGCGCGCGATCCAATGTGTGCGAAAGATCGACCGTCAATTCCACATTCAGCGCAGGATAGGCCGCTTTGATTGCGCGTAAATAGCTGTGCAACCAAGTGCAGGCGACAAGCTCTGTCACCCCAAGGCGCAAGCGATCGGTGATTAAATCAGGCCGCTCTGCGATCTTCACGATGTGCTTGGCATGGCGCAACGTTGCGCGCGCGCTCGCTAGGATTTCAACGCCTTTGTCGCTCAATTCAACAGGGCCAGCGCTGCGCCGCATCAAGCTGAGACCAAGGGTCTTTTCCAGCGCGGCGATCCGCGTCGAGATATTGGGCTGCGTTGTGTTCAGGTGATGCGCCGCCGCGCGAAAGCTGCCCAGATCGGCAACCCAGACCAGCGCCTCTAGCTGTTTAAGCGTCACAACGGTGCTGATCATGGGGCCATAAGCTTAAGAGCGGATCCGCGCATAATCTGGATCATAGGGGCCAAAGGGGATTACCGTTGCGTCAATCATATCGCCGCACAGATCAAGCTGCATGGATGCGCCAATCGTTGAATAAGCAGTGTCCACGAAAGCATAGGCAAGGTTCTTGTCCACGCGGTAGCCCCAATCCCCAGAGGTGATTGTGCCGACAACTTTATCGCCATCCATCAAGGAGGCACCGCCATGTGCAGGGGCTTTGCGCGAGGCAATTTCGAGGCTGACCAATGTCTTGCGTGGGCCGTCTTCTTTGCGCTTGACCAGCGCCTCGCGCCCGATGAAATCGCCTTTGTCGAGTTTGACGAAGCGATCCAGACCCGTCTCGAAAGGATCAAACTCGGTGATCAGATCAGCTTTCCAATGCATGAAGCCTTTCTCGAGACGCATTGCATCAACGGCACGCGCGCCAAAGAGTTGTAGATCATGCGCTTTGCCTGCGTCGCGCAGCGCCATGTAGGCCGCATAGAGCGAAGCGTTGGGCACATGGATTTCATAGGCCAATTCGCCGGAAAAACTAACGCCCATCACGGTGGCAGGGGCGAAGCCGATAAAGCATTCACGCACCGACAGCCACGGAAACGATGCTTTGGACCAATCGCCGCGCGCGCAGGCGCTGAGCACTTCGCGCGATTTCGGACCCGCCAGCACAAGAATCGTTTGATCATTGGTCAGGCTACGGATCTGCACGTCTTCGCTCTCGTGCAAATGGGCGGTGAGCCAATCCATGTCATGCAGCTCGGAGGCAGCAGCAGAACCATACCAGACGCGCGCAGGGCCGCGATCAGAGGCGGGAATATTGGCAACCGTCGCTTCGCCTTTGACCATGCCGAAATGATTCAGCAAATAGCCCAGCCCAACACGGCCATCGCGCTTGGTGACGGTGCCGCACATCATCCGATCAAGGAAGCTATGACGATCCGCTCCTGTGATCTCGAAGCGGTTGAAGCCATTGACCTCGCACAGGCCCACATTGGTCTGCACGTTGCGCACTTCGGCGCCGATCACATCAAAGGCTTCATCGTAATCGAAGGTATGAGAGGGGTGGAAATCAGCGCTTGGCTTGATGTAATCCACGCGCTCCCACCCATTCACGACGGTGAACTCCGCACCCTCTGCTTGCAGAATAGGCGTAAGCGGTGTGGTCTTTGCGCCGCGCCCTGCGGGGCGGTGCTCATGCGGGAAATGAAAGCGGAATTCGTTTTGGTAATCTTCTAGGGCTTTGAGCGCTGTCAGCTCGACATTCG
>CAYQZI010000311.1:0-2229 GCA_964421835.1 uncultured Planktotalea sp. | reverse complement strand
CCAGAGCTCACAACATGGGAAGGCATCATGGCCAACCCAGCAGCAGTTGGTGGCAAATTCCACGATTGCCCATCGGGCTGGGCGTGCGACATCATCAACAACAACAACCTGAAAGCGGCAAACATTGAAGGCTCTGGCCTTGAGCGTTTCCAGCACGGTTCTGGTGAAACACTTCAGACGTCTATCGCTGCTGCATATGACGAGAAGGCACCATGGTTCGGTTACTACTGGGCCCCAACAGCTGTTTTGGGCAAGTACCCAATGGTTCAGGTCAAGGTTCCTGAGTATAATGCTGAAGCGCACGCATGCAACGGTGACGTTGACTGTGCGAACCCCGGTTTCTCCGCATACCCCGCGTCGAAAGTTGTGACAGCAGCGTCGCAGACATTCGTAGACGAGAACCCAGCAATTGCTGAGTTGATGGGCAAAGTGTCCTTCACAAACGCTCAGATGGGTGAAGTTCTGGCATGGCGTCTCGACAACAACGCATCCTACGATGAAGCGGCTGTGTACTTCCTCACAAACAATCCAGACGTTTGGTCCGGTTGGTTGAATGATGGCGCGAAAGAAAAGCTGGCAGCGCTGCTGAAGTAAGCAACACAAAACACTTTTAGCCTTCCCGCTGGTTTCGGCGGGGAGGCTTTTGCTATTTAAAAGAACAATAAGATCTTCAAGGGACTGGGGAGAAATACAAATGGCTTTTTACGACGGTGTGTTTAAAGCACTTGGCCTATCAGATTGGTGCGGTGCGGAAGGCTCCAGCGCCCCAATGTCGATGGCAGACCTGCTTGCGCAAAGCAGTGGTGAAGAAACAAAGGGCGAGTTTTTCCCGTTCCCCTCCCTCGATAACCTCAATGAGAGTTGCTCTGGCATCATTCAATCGCGCGATGTGACCAAAGGCATCGAAGAGGGGTTCTTGGCGGCAAAGCCGATGCTGAAGTCCATTCTTGATCCCATCACCCAGCCGCTGAGCTGGCTCTTGGATGGTGCGCTTTGGACGTTTGCCGCGACACCTTGGTTCATCATGATCCCGATTTTACTGGCGATCTCTTGGTATGCGTCGCGCTCTGTCGGGGTGACTGTGTTCGTCGCCTTCTCGATTTTCCTATTGGCGCTTGTAGATCACTACGATGTGGCGATGCAGACGCTGTCGATCATCTTTGTCTGTACGGGGATATCCGTCATGCTTGGGGTGCCCATTGGCATCGCGATGTCGAAATCAGATCGATTGCAACGCTCCGTCGTGCCGGTGCTTGACCTGCTGCAAACCTTGCCAACCTTTGTTTATTTGATCCCGCTGATCTTCTTGTTCTCGGTCACGGAATCCAAGCTCTACGGTATCGCGATTATCCTTTATGCCATCGTGCCTGTGGTGCGTTTGACCGACCTTGGTATCCGTCTTGTGGATCAGGATGTGATCGAAGCGGCGAATGCCTTTGGCATGAATTCGCGTCAGAAACTGGTGGGGGTTGAGCTACCGCTTGCACTGCCAAATATCATGGCAGGGATCAACCAGACGATTATGATGAGCCTTGCGATGGTGGTGATTGCGTCCCTCGTGTCTGCGCCCGGTCTGGGTGTGAATGTTCTGCGCGGTATTCGAAACCTTGAGCTGGGTGTGGGAATTGTTGCGGGCATCGGTATTGTTTTGCTTGCTGTGATCCTAGATCGCGTGTCCAAAGCTGCGCTGACACGGGTCGATATGACCCGCGTGAAACACTGATAGGAGGCCGGAGAGATGGCAAACGATCCTAAAGTCCGCCTTCGAGGCATGTACAAAATCTTTGGCCCCAATGACAAAGATGTCCTGCAACACGTCAAAGACGGGATGGGCAAGGAAGACTTGCTTGTTGAGCATAAGCATGTGCTTGGTCTGCAAGACATCAACGTTGATATGCAAGCGGGCGAGATCACGGTTGTGATGGGCTTGTCCGGCTCTGGCAAATCGACGCTTATTCGCCACCTCAATCGCTTGATCGAGCCGACTGCTGGCGAAATTTTGGTGGATGGCGTTGATGTGATGGGGCTGTCTGAGACAGACCTGCGTGAAGTGCGCCAGACCAAGATGTCGATGGTCTTTCAAAAGTTCGCTTTGCTGCCGCATCGCACGGTTTTGCAGAACGCGGCTATGGCGCTCAAAGTGCGCGGCGCGGATGAGGCGACGCAGGATGCAGAAGCGCGCAAATGGCTCGCGCGTGTTGGCTTGCAAGGCTATGAGGATCGCTACCC
>CAYQZI010000310.1:0-2235 GCA_964421835.1 uncultured Planktotalea sp. | reverse complement strand
CCGGGCTTTATCGCGGGTCAAAAAGCGATCCCAGTGGATGCAGCTGGCTGCTACGTTCCCGGTGGCCGTTATAGCCACATCGCATCGGCGATCATGACAGTCACAACTGCGAAAGTTGCGGGATGTCATCACATCACAGCCTGCTCCCCGCCGCGTCCTGACGTTGGGATCGCGCCGGCGATTGTCTATGCGGCGCATATTTGCGGGGCTGATAAGATTATGGCGATGGGCGGAGTTCAAGGTGTTGCGGCTATGACCTTCGGTCTGTTTGGCTTGCCGAAAGCCAACATTCTTGTTGGTCCGGGCAATCAGTTTGTTGCAGAAGCCAAGCGCATTCTGTTTGGTCGCGTCGGCATCGATATGATCGCAGGTCCGACAGACAGCTTGATCCTAGCCGACAAAACCGCTGATGCGCATATCGTTGCGACGGATTTGGTCTCGCAGGCCGAGCACGGGTATAACTCGCCAGTTTGGCTCGTCACGGATGATCGCGACTTGGCCAAAACTGTGATGGATATGGTTCCAGCATTGATCGATGATCTGCCAGAAACCAACCGCGAGAACGCGTTCGCTGCATGGCGCGATTATGCGGAAGTTATTGTTTGCGACGATCGGAAAGATATGGCGAAATGCTCGGATGAGTACGCGCCAGAGCACCTTACGGTGCAAGCGGACGACCTTGATTGGTGGCTCGATACACTCACCTGCTACGGTTCGCTTTTCTTGGGTGAAGAGACGACTGTCTCTTATGGTGACAAAGCCTCTGGTACGAACCATGTTCTGCCAACTTCTGGCGCTGCTGGTTACACAGGCGGCTTGTCGGTTCATAAGTACATGAAGATCGTCACTTGGCAGCGAACAACGCGCGATGCGTCCAAGCGCGTGGCCGAAGCAACAGCGCGGATTTCGCGCCTTGAAGGTATGGAGGGCCACGCGCGCGCCGCTGATGTGCGTTTGGCCAAGTACTTCCCAGGTGAAAATTTCGATCTGAGCGCTGAAGGTTAGGGTATGAGAGATCCGCGCGATCTATTTGACCTGACGGGGCGCGTTGCCTGCGTCACTGGCGCCAGTTCCGGCATTGGGCGCCGCGTTGCTGTGACTTTGGCGGCGGCGGGTGCTTATGTCATTGGCGTTGCCCGCCGCGAAGAGGCATTGATCAGCCTCAAGAACGAGATTGGCGAAGGAGCGGATTATGTCGTTTCTGATGTCGCTGATCGCACTGGTCTTGAGGCGCTGATAGAAGCAGTCGCTGCGCCTTTTGGGCCTCCTGATATCATTGTGCATGCAGCGGGCGTAAACACGCGCCAAACAGCAGATGATGTGACGCCCGAAGGATGGGATCAAACACTCGCTCTTAACCTTTCTGCACCTTTCTTTATTTCGCAAGCGATGGTTCCTGCGATGCAAGCAAAGGGCTGGGGGCGCATTGTGAATTTCGCCAGTTTGCAGACCACCCGCGCCTTTCCCGGTGGAATAGCTTACGGCGCGAGCAAGGGCGGCATCGGTCAGCTTACGCGCGCGATGGCCGAAGCATGGTCAAGCGATGGTATCACTGCCAACGCAATTGGGCCGGGGTTCTTTCCAACGGAGCTTACCGCCGCAGTCTTTGATGACCCTGCGCGCGCCGCGCGCAATGCCGCGCAAACCTGCGCTGGGCGCAATGGACGGCTTGAGGATATGGACGGGCCTTTGCTCTTTCTCTGCTCAGAGGCGTCATCCTATGTTACGGGTCAGGTTCTGATGGTCGATGGGGGGTTCACGGCAAAATGAAAGCACTGGTTTATGATGGTAAAGAAACGCTGAACTATCGCGATATGGCGGATCCAATTGCGGGGGCGGGTGAAGAGCTTGTGCGTGTCTCTGCCGTTGGAATTTGCGGCTCTGATATGCACGCTTATCACGGCACTGATCCGCGTCGTCCTGCGCCGCTCATCCTCGGTCATGAAGCCGCTGGCCACATCGTTGGTGGCGCACGAGACGGCGAGCGGGTCACGGTCAATCCGTTGGTCGGATGTGGCACGTGCAAGTTTTGCAAAGTGGGGCGCGATAATATCTGTCAATCGCGTCAACTGATGTCGATGCCGCCGCGCGAAGGGGCTTTCGCCGAATTTCTGTGCGCACCGAGTGGTAATCTGGTGACGGTTCCCGATGATGTGCCACTTGAAAAAGCAGCTATGGCGGAGCCATTGGCCGTGTCTTGGCACGCCGCGCGCCTTGGTGTTGAGGCTTTGAAGG
>CAYQZI010000309.1:0-2246 GCA_964421835.1 uncultured Planktotalea sp. | reverse complement strand
TTTGGGGGCTGGCCCCATTCGGAACTCGATTAAATCCAAAACGTTTCCCAAACCGTCACCGGCTGAACGCCATTCGGGGTCAAAACGTCCAACTCACTGCCCGCATCCCAATGGGTCATGCGCACCATGCCAATCGCAACATTCGTTGCAAAATCAGGGCTATAGGCAGCGGAACTTACTGTCCCAACCTGACGATCTCCATCCATCAGCGGCCAAAGTCGATCACAGGGCGGTACCACATCGCCATGAATCTCAATTGGGCGGAGCTGTTTCACAGGGCCTTCCTTCGCGACGCGCAACAAAGCATCACGGCCAACGCAGCCAATCGCTGTTGAAGTATTACAGAACTTACCAAGCCCACATTCATGCGGCGTGTTGTCATCATCCATGTCGTTACCATACGACAGCAAACCGCCCTCGATCCGCTCAATCAGGTTTGGACACCCTGCATGAACATCAAGATCTTTGCCCGCTTCCATCAAGGCATTCCACAAAGGCATGCCAATGTCGGACCCTTCGACGTAAATCTCGAAACCACCTTGCTTAGAATACCCAGAGCGCGCGACGACAAGCGAGCGACCCTGAAAATCAAACCAGCCATAGCGGAAGAACTTTATGTCTTTCACACCATCGCCGAAAACGCGCGCCATCAGCTCTTCCGCCTTGGGCCCTTGGACGGCCAAGGGTGACACATCTGGCTCATCCACCAAAACATCCAGGCGATAGCCGTTCGCGATGCCTTTGACCCAAAGCAGCAAGTCACTGTCGGCAATCGAAATCCACCAGCGATCTTCGGCCAATTTCACCGCGACAGGATCATTCAGCATCCCGCCTGTTTCATCCACGATGGGCACATAATAGCACTGACCTGCGTTCATGCCGCGCAAATCGCGCGGCGTGAGCATCTGCATCAAACGCGCAGCATCTGGGCCGCGCAGCTCAACTTGCCGCTCAACAGACACATCCCAAATCTGCACGGCGGATTTCAAGTGATGATAATCTTCTTCCACAGAGCGAAAGACGGTCGGCAACAGCATTCGATTGTAAACCGTGTAGGCTTTGACGCCTGCGGCTTCGACACCATCGGAAAACGGCGTGCGCCGCAGACGGCGCGATTGAGAGATTAGAGCCATAACAGCTACTCCGGTTAAACAGAAGTGGGCATAAAGGGGATATCAGTGGTATACATAGGCGCGCCTGCCGCGCCGAGCATCGCATGAACTTGACCACGGTGATGGGTTTGATGATTGAACATCTGCACAATACACAAAGCACGCGGCTTACTGATGTCCGCCTGAACAGAGCCGGAAAACCACGTCAGATCGCCGGTCAAATCAAGATGCGTCACAGCTTTTGCCCAAGCGACGAAACGCGCATCGGTGCGAAAACGCTCTGTTGACCATTCAGCCAAAGTTTGTGTGGTGTCGGTGGTATCGGTCTTGGTCAGATCCGTTTCTGCTGGCCCAACACCGCCATCAAAGCGCGAAATCCAAAGCGTATCGCCCCAAAGCAAATGATTCACCGTGGCAAAGATCGAGCCGAAGAACGCGCCCCGATCCTTGCGAAGATCCGCGTCCGTCATGCTTTCCATCGACTTCAACAGCTCAGCATTTTGCCAACGATTATAGCGCGCCATAAGCAAGCAATACTCGGGCGTGATCATTTCTTGGATCCGCTCCAGTCAATCGGGCAAATCTCAGCAGATTTGCCGCCGAAATCCCAGATCCGACCGAAATCACGCACTTTCGACTTGATGCCTTTTGCGGCGATAATGTCAGGACCCATCCAGTATTTGGAGTTGGAAATCATCACAGGATGATCAGGGCTTGCGCCGTCAATCATCTCAATCTCGCCTTGGATTTTGCGACCAATGTAAAGTCCACGCTTCTTACCATCGCGCACGATCTCAACCTTTTCGCGCTCTGCATTAACGATGTCACTGACAAGCATGGTGAACAGGCCAGTTGTGCCCCCCGCTGCACCGCTGAAAATCTGCAAAATGCCGTTGTAGGCTTTGCCCGATGCGCGCTCGTCCACATAGGCCGCAACTTTCCAGCCGCCTTCGGCCATGCGACCTGGAATTTCGACCATCAAGCCAACGTTCAAACCGCCGAGGTCTTCGCCTTCGTAGTGACCCTCATCAATGGCAATGGCCATCCACGCATTGCAATGCCCTTCTGTGGGAGGGTGCGCGCCAAGCGAAACCACGCAAGGGCAGAACAGCTCGCAAGAGCAGTTTAGGAACA
>CAYQZI010000308.1:0-2280 GCA_964421835.1 uncultured Planktotalea sp. | reverse complement strand
GTTGTTTCAAAGGCGTTGACGGACTTCACCTCGCGCTCGAACTGGCGCATGAGTTTGCGCGCAGCGCTGCGTTCACTTTTCTGCGCATCTGTCGGGTTTTCAAGCGCGTCAAGGCGTTCATATTCCGCTTTCGCTGCGGCAAGTTCGGTTTCCACCGCGCCGCCAAGCCCTTCTGCATTCGGCAGCCCAAAACGCTGCATCATGTCATCAATCTGCTCGCCCGTGCGCACTTGGTTAAGACATGCGCGATCATCAAGGCGCAGCTGCGTTGCGCGATAAGTCGTGATCGGCGCGCAGATGGCAAGGATGACCAAGCCGATGATAACGCGTTTGAACGTCACGCCGCTCGCGACGCTATTGTCGATGCGCCAGCGGTTATATTGTCCGTAATACCAACGGTTTGCTTGACTGGCGAGCCACAGGCGTCCGCCAATCAGCAGAACCCAACCGGCGGTTCCATAGCCGCTGATCCATCCCGAATAGCGCGGAATGAGCGTGCGATTTGCATCAGGATCAAGCATCGCTTGCTCCAGAAGCGGGGTGAATTTCACGACTTGCATCAAGCAAACAATCGCCAGCATGTCGATCGCCAGCGCGAGCCAGAACATCAGCCAAACGCCGCGCCATGAGGCCCAAAGCCACGGCACGAGCAAACCCCAGATATTGAGGTTCCAGCGTGGCATCTTTGAGCGTTGGATGCGCTCAAAGGCGGGGGCGTAGTAGCCTTCTTTTGTGTCTACGAACGTCGCGACGCTAACATCACGCTCGTCAATCTCTCCTCGGGTCTCTGCGCCGCTCATGCTTCTGCTCCCCCTTGCAAGCCCCTTAAGAGCGTATCTTTCGTCACAATGCCCACTGTTGAACCCTGATCTTTGATCAAAACGGGCAGGTCTGTTCCCGTGCTCAGACTCACAAGCGTATCAAGATCATCTTGAGGTTGGGCGACGGGATAATCTGCATCCGTGCCGATAGGGCCGTGCAGTGCTTCGTGTTCCGCAATGTTTTTCATGATCTTCGCCGCAGAGACGAGCTTCAGGCGGCTTATCCCAGCAACGAAATCAGCAACATAGTCGTCCGCGGGTGCGGTCACGATATCCTCTGCCGTGCCAATCTGAACGATCTCGCCATCTTTCATAATGCCGATGCGATCGCCCATGCGAATGGCCTCATCCAGATCATGGGTGATGAAGACGGTGGTCTTTTTCAGGTTTGCCGAGAGGCTCAGAAATTCGTCTTGCAAGTTGCGGCGAATGAGCGGATCGAGCGCTGAAAAGGGCTCATCCATCAACAAGATTTCAGGGTCAGCTGCAAGCGCACGCGCAAGGCCGACACGCTGTTGCATCCCACCAGACAGCTCGGAGGGAAGTCGATCCCCATAGCCGTGCAAAGACACCTTCTCAAGCGCCTGATCCGCAAGTTGCGAGCGGTGATAGGCATCCATGCCGCGCAATTCCAAAGCGAAGCCAATGTTGTCACGCACAGAGCGGTGGGGCAGCAGCGCCATGTTTTGAAACACCATACCAATTTTGGTCGCACGCAGCGCGCGCAAAGGCTCGGTTTTCATTTTGCCAATGTCTTCGCCAAGGATCTTAATGGTGCCTGCCGTAGGATCGATCAAGCGGTTGATGTGGCGCACCAACGTTGACTTGCCAGAGCCAGACAGGCCCATAAGGCAGAAAATCTCGCCCTCGTTCACCGAAAAGCTCGCATCCTTTACGCCGACAACGGCTTCGAAACGTTCGAGCACCTCTGCTTTGCCGATGCCCTCCGCGCGGATCGCTTTCATAGCTTCTGGCGCGCGATCGCCAAAGACTTTCCAAACGCCTTCTAATTCAAGGACTGCATCACTCATGCGCGGGCTCTTTCACGTTTGGGGTCGAAAAATGGGATATCGCAGACAGTTGCACTCAGGCGTTTCATGTGCCCGTCCAATTGCCCGACGTCTACTTTGGTGCCGACTTCGGCGTGCTCAATCGCAAGGCGCGCCATAGCAATCGTGCGCTCAAACATGGGTGAGCGGGTGGCGGAGGTAATGACGCCAATGGGGCGCTCGCCGGCATAGACTTGGCACCCCGAATTTGGAACATCATCACAGTCAAACATAAGCCCCTTCAGGGCGCGACGCGGATCACGTGCATTTCGCTCGAGTGCGGCTTTGCCAACAAACTCTGACTTGTTCATCGCAAGCGCAAAGCCAAGTCCTGCTTCATGTGCATCAACACCATCATCGAACTCTGCATGAGCTGCGGCAAGACCCGCCTCGATCCGAATTGTGTTAAG
>CAYQZI010000307.1:0-2303 GCA_964421835.1 uncultured Planktotalea sp. | reverse complement strand
ATCGCGCAGCGGTCTTGGCCAATGGACGGGTGAGTTTGTTGCGACCTTTGGTCTTGTCGGCACGATCCTCGCTTGCATCAAAGCGCGTCCATCTGCGGTGCCGATGGCTGTTGGGCTTTATATTACAGCCGCTTACTGGTTCACGTCCTCTACGTCCTTCGCAAACCCTGCGGTGACGATAGCGCGCGGTTTCTCTGATACGTTTGCAGGGATCGCCCCTGTTGATGTCGCTGCTTTTATTGGAGTGCAAATGATCGCGGCCGTTTTAGCCACGTGGTTTTTTGGATGGCTATTGGAACAGACGGACCATGGCTGAACACTTTGACTTTGACGAGGTGATTGACCGCCGCACGGTTCCGGCCCTCAAAGTGCATCCTCTGGTTCTTGGTGATGACGGGATGGCGCTGTTTCCAGCAGGTGTTGCGGATATGGATTTTCGCGCACCAAAACCCATCCTAGATGCGATGGCGCAGCGACTGGCCCATGGTGTCTTTGGCTATGAGACAGTGCCAGATGGCCTAATGCCTGCGCTCATCGCATGGATGAAACAGCGGCATGCTTGGGACATTGACCCCGATCACATTCTGCGTGCGCCCAACGTTTTGAACAGTCTTTCAATGGCCGCCAATCTGTTTACGGATCCGGGCGACGGCATCATTGTTCAGCCGCCTGTGTTTTTTGATTTTGCCGATATCATCGCTGAAAACGGGCGCCGCATGGTTGAAAACCCGTTGGTGCTTGCCGATGGTCGCTATGAGATGGACTTTGAAGGTCTGGAAACCTGCGCCGCCGATCCGCGCACAAAGATGTTGTTCTTGTGCAATCCGCATAATCCAGTGGGCCGCGTCTGGAGCAAGGCCGAGCTGGCTCGACTTGGCGCGATCTGCATCAAAAACGGGGTTATCGTGGTCTCGGATGAAATTCACGCGGACATTACGTTCCAAAATCACAGCTACACGCCGTTCGCCAGTCTGTCACAGGCGCATGCGCAAAACAGCATCACCTGCCTTTCTCCGGCCAAGAGCTTTAACATCGCGGCCTGTTGCGGTGCCTTTACAGTCGTTTCTGATGAGAACCGGCGCAACGCCTTTAAAGCTGAGAATAGTCGCCTGACAGTGAACAAGAACAACGCTTTCGCCAGCGTAGCGATGGAGGCCGCCTACAAAGAGGGCGGGCCGTGGTTGGATGCGGCCATCGCCTATATCGAGCGGAACCTGTCCTTGGTGCGCGCGCGTTTGTCTGAAATCCCAGAGGTTTCTTTCATCGAACCCGAAGGCAGTTTCTTGCTGTGGTTAGATTTTCGGAATTTGGACCTACAGCCGGACGAGTTGACCCAATTCCTGCGACACGAGGCCGGATGGGCCATAACCCAGGGCATTGCTTTTGGCAGCAATGGTGCAGGGTTTGGGCGACTAAACATCGCGTGCCCGCGCGCTCGATTGGAAAAGGCGCTGGATCGCCTTGCTCATGCAATTTCAAAAACAAGAGACACCGCAAAATGACAGACACACCCAATATCGACGACACCCATTTTCGCGACATAGACGAAGAGCGCCTGTTGTCAGGTGGACGCCTTGACCATCCGCCGCGCATCCTGTTGCTCTACGGCTCGCTGCGTGATCGGTCCTTTAGCCGCTTGATGACAGAGGAAGCCGCACGGGTGCTGACCCGTTTCGGGGCTGAAACGAAAACCTTCAATCCCAGTGGCTTACCCTTGCCGGATGATACGGATGCAGAGCATCCGAAAGTGCAGGAATTGCGCGATCTGGTCGCGTGGAGCGAAGGTATGGTTTGGTGTTCTCCCGAACGTCACGGGGCGATGACCGGCATTATGAAGGCCCAGATCGATTGGATCCCTTTGTCATTGGGGGCCGTCCGCCCTACCCAAGGGAAAACGCTTGCCGTTATGCAAGTCAATGGCGGCTCGCAAAGCTTTAACACGGTGAACCAGTTACGCACCCTAGGCCGCTGGATGCGACTGCTCACAATTCCGAACCAGTCTTCTACGCCCAAGGCCTTTCTGGAGTTTGACAACAATGACCGTATGAAGCCATCCCCCAACTACGACCGTATGGTCGATGTCATGGAAGAGCTGGTTAAATTCACGCTCCTGACACGAGGCCGCTCTGACTATTTGGTGGAACGCTACAGTGAGCGCAAAGAAACTGGCGAGGCATTGATCAAGCGCGTCAACCAGACCGCAATCTAGTCTTTCTTCAAGACGCAGGTAGATGGTTCAAGACGGCAGCATCAAATTCATTGCAGCCATTAGCACTTAGCGCAGCATGTGGAAAAATGGGCTC
>CAYQZI010000306.1:0-2326 GCA_964421835.1 uncultured Planktotalea sp. | reverse complement strand
TTGCGGACAAAATGGACCTTCACCTTGCGCTCCTGAATGGTCGCTTTGGGACTTTTGAGTAGAATTGCTGTAAGCTTCAGAGACAATAAAGGGGGCACTTAAAGCGCCCCTTTTCTGTCCTTAAGGGATTGTCAGCTTCGTATACGACGTGCAATTCCCAACGCGCCCAGACCGGCCAACAGCAAAGGTAGACCCGCTGGCAATGGAACGGGAGACATTGGGGCTGGCTCTAGCTCGACCGCGCCTGCAATCACAGCATCGCTAAACAACACTTCTGCCAAGCCGGTAAAGTTTGGCGATCCATCGACAGCCTCGACATCGAAGCGCACGCCGAACACACCTGACAATGGGTTCGCGAGGGTAAATGCCTCGCTTGCGCCAGCGGTGTTGGGCGTCATGGCAACGTCATCAAACGCTTTCAAGATGGAATTGGACGCATCAAGAAAGGTCAGGTCAAACAAGGTCACATCGTACCCGGCATTGGACGCAATACTGTTGGAAAGATGGTTCCAAATGTAGAGGCCAGCAATTGTCGTCGCAGACGCGAAGGACCACGTTATGCTAGCGTCGAGCGGGTCTGTCCCGGTTGCAGTCGTCCAGTGATTGCCGAACGCATAATTGGCATGGATATCGCTGCCGTCAAAGCTGGCAGGCATACCAGTTCCGTTGATTGTGTTTCCGGCAAGATATCCGCCGCTAAATTCGCTACTGGCGGTCGCGCTATCAGGTGAAAAAGTTGCTGCATGGGCAGATGTCGCTATTGCCGTTGAAGCAATGATTGTGAGGATATACTTCATATTTATACCTTTAACTTGAGATTTATCGATAATTCATGACGAACCGTGTGTCTTTAGTCAATTCCATGCGAGGCAATTCACCCTGAAGTTGCGAGAGAGCGGCGAGTTTGTATCGCTTTGATGCACAATTCCGGTTTGAAGCTAAGCATTATTGGAGATGTCGAAACAATTGTACGAACACCCCAATGCAGCCTTTCGTGACCTAAGCAATAATCCACAGATTGGGCTCTGCGCCGACCTTAGCCGCAGTAAGCCCCAAGGTCAGCAGCCAGTCCCGAAGCGGTCATCGATCTTCACGAGGCCGATGGCCGCACTCGGGACAAAGGGTGAATTCGCTGCGGCTGCGCCAAGGTCCGTTTTAAGAATCTTTGTTCATTTCAATTAGTCGTTCAAAACAGACCTCACAAAGAAGGCCAATCTTCGCAAATCCTTCCGTCTCGTCATTCCACTCTTCACCGTGGCTCACAAGAAATTTGTCGCACTCATCACACCACCCATTGTATTGCCCATCTTCGTCTCTAACGAATATTAGTCCGCGTTTGCTGCCATCGCGCAATGAGACGATGGAATGACAACACGCATAAGCTGGTTTGGTTGGACCATGCTGATGGCAATGCACTCTTTGTTCTTCTGGTGACCCCACTCATCACCTCCGGGCGTTATTTTCTGTTCAAAGCCGACTTTAATAAGGGGTGCAGCATCAGTCCATATGGGCTCTCTCCGGCCATTTTCTGCTCCGCAGCACCTAGTGATAGCCTTAGCGCAGGATTTCGCAGCCATACGCACCTGACCCCTTACGACAGTGCGCCCCTGAAGGAGCGCGCGCTGAGACGGGTTGTCAATCAGTTGCGTCGCGATCTCGGCTGCACCGCACATGCGCGCCAATCAGAACTTCGCCCCGATATTCACAAACAGCCCCCGGTCGTCATAGGTCAGGTCGGTCAAATCGTCCGAGAACTCTGCGTACTTGTAGCCCACCCCGATCTTCAGGATGTTGCCCACGTGACGGTAGGCGGCGCCGAGGAGAGCGAACTCGTCAAACCCGCCTTGCTGCGCTTTCAGATAGCGCCCTTCCAGAAGCACGTCCCATTTATGGGTCAGGTGATAGCGGGCATTGAGCACGAAGAGGTACGCATTATTGTCCGCAAACGGCGTGCTGTCATTGGGGGAAGATCGGGAAATCCGCCCGCCCACCTTGCCGCTCACACATTCTGTTGCGGCAATTGCCCTCGCGATCATGGGGCATTTCTGAAGCCCTGCGTCAGGATTGCCGCTGGCAGCGCAACCCTTAGCTGAAACTCGGTAATGTTTCGCGGGGCATCCGGTTCAGGCCCAGCTCTAAGGCAATCGTTTCATGTCGTTTGCAGAAAAGTGCTCAGAGCGGCCTGAACGCCATCCTCAGCGATCCGCGCCATCCACTCCGAAAACGCCGCGCAAAACGTCGTGTCCTCGGCGATGTCACCATAGATTTGTCGCTGCGCCAACCACGCCATCGGATCACTTTGCGCGCCGCGCGCCGCGCGCATCAA
>CAYQZI010000305.1:0-2334 GCA_964421835.1 uncultured Planktotalea sp. | reverse complement strand
GCCTGCGGCTTTCATGCGTGCGTGATCCGCTTCGAAATTATCGGTGTGCAAAAAGAAGCCAACGCGGCCACCCGTCTGATTGCCAATCGCTGCCGTCTGCTCGGGGCCGTCAGCCTTGGCCAACAAAAGTCGTGTTTGCGCGCCTTTCGGAGCAATCAAGACCCAACGTTTCGTCTGCGTTTGCTGGGTATCTTCGATCAGCTCGAACCCAAGCTTGCCCACATAAAACGCGATGCCAGCGTCATAGTCCGGCACCACAAGGGCCACAGCAGAAAGATGCTGGCCCATGTTTTAAGTTATCGCCTCAAGGCGCTCTTTGCTCAGCTCGCCCGGGACAATCGTTATGGGAATGTCCAGCGAGCCCGAGCTGCGCGTCAGCTGCGTCACCAAAGGACCGGGGCCCTTTTTGTCAGAGCTGGCACCAAGCACCAAAACGCCGACTTCTTTGTCTTCCAAGCACTGGGCCAAGATTTGCTCGACCGGATCGCCCTCGCGAATGATCAGCTCTGGATCGACGCCTTGCTTGTCGCGCATCCATTTGGCGAAGACCTCGAAATGCGCATGAATACGTTCGCGGGCCTCTTCGCGCATGATATCGCCCACGCCAATCCAATGGTTGAACTCATCAGGTGGAATCACCGACAGGATTTCCACGCCGCCGCCCGTATGCGCCGCGCGCATCGCCGCAAAACGCATTGCATTCAAGCATTCACGGCTATCGTCGAGGACCACCAAAAATTTCCGCATCTTATCGCTCCTTGCGCGCTGACGGCGATCATGACGCAAGGGGTATGCCTGCGCAACGGCTTTTCGCCGCCACGTTTACAGCGGTTGCGACGCGGCCCAATCCCAATACATCTCGCGGGCGCGCTTGGTCATCGGGCCAACCTGATACTGGCGCTCTTCAAAGGCGGTGACAGGGGTGATTTTACTCATGTTGCCAGTGATGAAAACTTCATCCGCGGCCGAGAAATCGGCAAAGGTCAGCACTTTTTCATGCACCTTGACGCCATCCTCGGCAAAGTTCGCGATATGGCGCGCGCGGGTGATGCCCGACAAAAAGGTGCCATTGGCGATCGGCGTAAAGACTTCGCCGTCTTTGACCATGAACACATTCGCAGTTGCCGTTTCCGCCACATTGCCCATTGCATCCGCGACCAAAGCATTGCCAAAGCCCTTGCTGCGGGCCTCTGTTAACATGCGCGCGTTGTTGGGATAAAGGCATCCGGCCTTGGCGTTCACCACATTGTCTTCTTGCACGGGGCGGCGAAAGCGGGTGGTGCACAGCGTGGTAGAGACACCTTCGGGGGCCATCGGAATCGCCTCTAGGCAGATCGCGAAACCGGTTTGGTTTTCGCGCGGCACGATGCCCATCTCGTCCCCGGCCAAAGCCCAATACATCGGGCGAATATAGACCGCCTCATCGGGTGAATAGGCTTTCAGTCCGTCGCGCACGATCTCAAGCATATCTTCCGTCGTGACTGTCGGGGTAATCATCAAAGCGCTTGCCGAATTGTTCACGCGCGCCAGATGCGGCTCTAAATCAGGGGCGCGGCCATTCACATAACGCGCGCCATCAAACACAGTGGTGCCAAGCCAAGAGCCATGATCGGCCGCGCGCATGACCCGAAGGTCCTCGTCATGCCAAGCCCCTTCATAGAAAGTCCGAACTTTGGTTCCCGTCGCCATGGTCTTCCCCTCTGTATAAATATCCAAAAAACCGCTCTGCCCCTATGGGCAGAGCTAAAACTGCGCGCCCTTGGGCGCACAATAAGATCAAGAGCGGATCATACCCACAATATCATAGGTCTTTTCCAAGATCGGATTGGCAATCGCGCGCGCGCGGTTCGACCCTTCCCCTAAGATACGATCAATCTCCGCCGGATCATTCATCAGACGTGCCATTTCTGTGCTGATGGGCGAGAGCTTTTCAACAGCGAGATCAACGAGCATCGGTTTGAACTCAGAGAATTGTTTGCCGCCAACTTCCGCCAGCACCGCATCCACATCCATATCCGACAAAGCGGCATAGATGTTCACCAAGTTGCGCGCTTCGGGGCGCTCGCTGAGACCCTCTGCTTCTGAGGGCAAAGCATCTGGATCGGTCTTTGCCTTGCGGATCTTCTTGGCAATCGTCTCTGCATCGTCGGTCATATTGATACGCGACGCATCGGACGGATCAGACTTGCTCATTTTCTTAGAGCCATCACGAAGCGACATCACGCGCGTTGCGGCCCCTTCGATCACAGGTTCGGTGATCGGGAAGAAATCGACGCCAAAGTCGTGGTTAAACTTCGTTGCCACGTCGCGCGTCAGCTCAAGGTGCTGCTTTTG
>CAYQZI010000304.1:0-2365 GCA_964421835.1 uncultured Planktotalea sp. | reverse complement strand
GCCGCATTCGTCCCAGCAAGGCGTCCGAAAACGGCACCAGAGGTCAGACCTGATCCACCCGGATAGCCATTCAAAAAGACACCGCCGACCATTTCGCCGCAGGCATAAAGCCCCTCAATCGGCGCGCCATTCTCGTTTAAGACCTGCGCTTGCTCGGTCACTTTTAGACCACCGTAGGTAAAGGTGATGCCGCCCGTCACGGGGAAGGCGCGGAAGGGACCATCGTCCAGCGTTTGCGCCCAGTTGGACTTGGCCAGATCGCCAGATTTGGCGGATTTCCCATCCTTGACCGTTGGATCAAACGGCACATCCTCAGCCACCGACGCGTTGTAGGCGCTCAACGTGGCAAGCGCTGCATCTGCATCCAAGCCGTCACATTTTGCCAAAAGCGTTGGCAAATCCTCAGCTTCTTCAAAATGCGCGTCATAAAAGCGGTACTCACCGTAGAGCATGTCAAAGACCTTCGCATCAAAGATCTGCCATGCGCGCTGGCCCGGCTGTTGCAGCACTGCGCGGCCAAATTGCGCATATGTGTAGTTGCGAAACTCGATACCCTCATCGACGAAGCGCTCGCCGTTTTCATTGAGCATCACACCTAAGAAGTAGCTGATTTTACGATAGTTTTTACGCTCACCGTGGGGGATATCAAGGTTGCCGTAGTTTGCCATAAAGTAATCCATCGGGGTCGCGTGACAGCCATCATATCGGCCATACTTTTGCGCGCCAATCGCCCAAGCGGCCTTCAGCCCATCGCCTGTATTATGCGGCGTGCCGCGCACCTTTGCGTGCTCCCATTCAGGGCCAATCAGTTCAATGCGCATCTGCTCGTTGCTCTCAAACCCACCACAGGCAAGGATCACGGAGGTCGCGGACAAGGTTGTTCCATCTGCAAGCGTGACGCCGCAAACAACACCATTCTCAACCACAAGATCCGAAAACTCTGTGTTGTATCGGATCTCGCCACCCAGTCGTTCAAACGCGGCAAGCTCCATATCAAAGAGGCCGACACCTTCGTTCTCTGCCGCGAGCGTCAGACCACCCCAGAAGACGATCTTTCCCTCTTTTTCAAAACTCTGACGGGCCCAGATCGGCTCGTAGGTCACGCCATGACCCGCTAGCCAATGCATCGTGTCATAGCTTTGAGAGACCAGAATGTCCTGTTCAGGCGTCAGTGGTTTACCATCGTTGAAGCCCAGCAAGTCGGATTTGAATTTTTCCTGCGTATAGCTGCCAAAATCTGCGCGAGGCACGCGTTCATCATTCGGGTGCGCGAGAAGGGGAAGCAAAGCGTCGCTGGTTTCATAAGCAAAGCGCATCGCGCCAGCGGTGTATTTGGTATTGCCGCCTGACATCTCTTGATCGGCTTTTTCGATCATCAATACAGTAGCGCCTTTTTCACAGGCTGCGATCCCAGCGCTCAAGGCAGCGTTGCCCGACCCTACGATGATGACGTCCCAAACCTTAGACATTTTGCGCTCCTTGCTAAATTGTATCCAGGCGTATACAATAATCTGAAAGAACAGCAAGGCTCCTTATGATATCCGCATATGATCAATTATTTCAGGCTATCGAAGCGGGAGAACTAAAGCCCGACGACCGCTTGCTGGAAACAGACCTTGCCACGCGGTTCGGCGTCTCACGCACACCCGTGCGCGAAGCGATTAGGCGGCTTGAGGCAGAAGGCATCGTTACGCATATGCCGCGTGTTGGTGCCGTCGTGCGCAAGCTTGGTCAGCAAGAGATTGTTGAGCTTTATGAAATGCGCATCGTGCTTGAAACAACTGCCGCACGCATGGCGGCGAAACATGCATCCAGCGCCGAAGTGCGCACGTTGGAAAGCCTGAACAGCGAAATGGCAGAACACGCAAGCGAAGCGGTGAAGGTGGCGACGCTGAACCGTCAGTTCCATCATTGCATTATGCAGGCCGCGCGCAATCAATTCCTAGCGCACAGTTATCAAGCGCTGTCCCATGCGCTGATCTTGCTTGGCAAAACCACTTTGGAAACGGACGCGCGCGTCGCGATTGTTGTGGCACAGCATGCGGACATTATTGACGCGTTGAAATCGGCGAGTGCGGATGCCGCGAGCGAAGCGATGCGTGTGCATATGGAAACCTCGCTCGACCATCGACTAAAGGCGTTGCACATTGCGTATTAGTCACCTGGTCACACACCTGATTAGCCTTACAGGGGCGCTTGCCTTCCTATGGCTGCACATCCCATTGCCGTGGCTGTTTGGTCCAATGTTTGCCTGTCTGCTTGCGGCGCTTCTTGGTGTGAAACTTTCTGTCATCAAGCCGCTCAGTGAAGGCATGCGCACGATCCTTGGCGTAGCCGTTGGCGCGAGCGTTTCGATTGCCTTTTT
>CAYQZI010000303.1:0-2375 GCA_964421835.1 uncultured Planktotalea sp. | reverse complement strand
CCCGAATGAACGCCGACGACAATGCGATCATTAGTTGTACTTGTGCGACCGGTCATGACAGTCATCTTGGCTGAAACTGTCGGCCCAGCAAATGCCGGAACTAAGAGCGGGCTAAAGCCAAACGAGTCCAAAAGATGTCGATTTGCGCCCGCCTGTCCATAGTTTCTTGTATTTCCTATTTGAGAACCATACGCGCCGATACTGCTTCCAGGATTCACCCCCGCAATGTTCACGCCATGCATTTCAGACACGCGCATCGTCGGCGTGCCGTCGGCCATTGGCTGGCACACAATCGGCGCTTGTTGCGCCAATAACGCGCTTGGCAAGGGTAACATTAGGCCCATAACAAGGGCTGCTTTTTTGAAAAAGGTCATTTTCTATCCAATCTATTTTTGAGACGTGATCGACGTTGCTCCGAAATATGGAAACTCGATCACGCCAACATAAAATTGGTTAAGACACCCTTGGTAAATCACCAAGATTGGTGAAAAAAGGCGACTATTTCACCTTGCTAAAGCCCCTTCAGATACTCCATCAACGCCAGTCGATCCGCCGCGCAGACAGCGCTATCCGGCGCAGTCGCGCACTCGAGAGAAGCGGCATATTCATGCCCTGCATTGGAGTTCCCCATCACCACCCCACCCGCATCATTCAAAACGCGAAAGGTTGACACAGGCCCATCGCCCAATGGCTCTGCCGTGCCCATGCGCGCAGGATCATAGCGAACGCGGCCAACAGCAAACTCAACAGGACGCTGCGCTGCGGGCAAAAGCAAATCGTGAATGCTTGGCACCGAGCCGTTGTGCAGAAACGGCGGCGAGGCGAAAATACCGTTCAAAGGACGCGCCTTATAGGCAGGCAAGTCTGCGCTCTGTCCGCTTTGCGCCTGCTCTGCTACAAATTCGGCGCAGCGCTCTTTAACCGCCTCAAGCGTTTGCAAATCATGCGTGCCGTCAACCGGACGATCTCCGATGCTGGCCGGGTCCACCGCACGGCCCGGATCAGTGCCAAAGATTCCCTCTTTCAACCCCGTAAAGAACGAGGCCGCACGCGCGTCTAGATCGCGGCTTTGCAAGGCCATCAGCTCACCGCGTTTTTCATAGGTCATGCGCAGCGCCAGCTCTTCAATCAGACGCAAAGTCAGCGTGCCTTTCTCGAACTTATCGGGCGAAAGCGCAGAGATATCCTTGTCGCCCACCAAACGCCGGAACGAGCCAAACGTGTTGTGCAGCTGCTCGAACTTGCCGGTCCAACTGGTATGCGTCAGCACATTGCACACCATCATCGGATCTGTGCCGTGCCCCTTCGCGCTCAGGTCTGTCACGTCAAATGCAGGCACCATGCGCGTCACAGGGCCGTTGACCACAGCGCCCAGCTCTGCATCGCCTACCTGAATGCTCAGATCATCGCGATCCAGCACAGAATGGCAGCTGGCACATTGACCCTCGTACAGCGCCGCACCCTTTTGATAGAGCGCGCTACCGCGATCCACAGCGCCCCAAGCATCAGGCCAAGCGGGGCTTTTCAGCGTCTCCATAGAACGCTCAAGCTTGACCAAATTCGCCAGCTTGATCGAGCTTTTTAGGCTCGGATACCGCGCCGTGTCATTCAAGCGATCTACCGTCAACTCAATCTCTCCAAACACGCCAAGCACTTCTGCGATATTGCGCGTCACTGCGCCCATCTCGATCGTGTCGATCAACCCGATATCTTTGATCTTCGTCGCCGATCCATTCCACTGCACACGGCGCATTTGCGGCGCGTTCCATACATGCGGATAGGACACAGGCGCGCTGGCAATCGGCAGCGTCACACCCGCGCGTTGACCCGACAGAACCGTCGCTGTGTTCAAAATCACCGCCACCGCATCCGTGCGCCCATGTCCCCATGCGCCGCCATCCTCGATGCTTTTCTGGATCTGATGCCGCCTTTGGAGCCAATCGCGCAAATCCGCCTCTAGCTGCGCGCCCTGCTCGCCGGTGTAACCATCGCCCAGCACTCCTCCGGCGAAGGCTTGCCACTTGGCTCCCGCCTCTGGCCCTGCATCGCGGTAGACATCCACAAGCCCCGCGAACATATCCGCCATGTAGCTTTGCAGATCGAGATCAGACGCGCCGCCCTCAACGACGAAACTCTGGATCCCATCATCCAAAACTCCCGTGTGACAAGCTGAGCAGGTCAACCCCAGCGCATCGACACGGTCCTCTGCGCGATCAACAACAAAACCAAGCGGCAGATCGCTGCCGTCGCAAAACACACTCGCATAGCGCTCTTGCACCGCGCGCGCGGCGAAGTAGGTATCGCTGTCTTTCAATCGCAGCGCGTCATACCATGCCATCGGGATCAACCGCGATCCTTGGCTCAACCCATACCAT
>CAYQZI010000302.1:0-2394 GCA_964421835.1 uncultured Planktotalea sp. | reverse complement strand
TATGATCCGATTTAAGGCCATTGAGTGCGCTCATGGCAGTTTGGCGGCGCTACCCTATGAGACTTCGACATGGGTATTAAATGAGACGCTCAGGGCCATGCCTATGCCTTACCGCGCCTGAAACCTGCCAAATAATTTGATCTGGGGTGTCTAATCCGCTAACCATGGCGACTTCCGCGCTCTGGTGTACCCCGATTGGGAAGGAGGGCTGACGTTTCGATCTAAGCGAGACGTGAGTTGATATAGGTTCGATTCCTGCCCCAAAGCGCGGATACTACATTTTTCAAAATCATCTTGAATGCTGCCCCGCAAACCGTTGCGGGTTAATTCATTTGTGCGGGGAGATAGGGCCACCAAGACACTTTTACTCTTGGAAAGACTGGACCTCGAATGGCAGACCTCACCTCAGATCGCATCACAGTCGAAGCGCGCGGCGATAGGCGTGTGGGCAATGTTGCTGCAAGCCAGTTGATTTACGCTGGATCCATCGTCATGCGCAACGCGGCAGGGTTCCTTGTAAAAGGCACCGAAGCTACGGGCCTTATTGGTGCAGGACGCGCGCACCAACGTGTGGACAACAGCGCTGGTGGCGACGGTGATCTGACACTCAACTTTCGGCCCGGCTTCTTTGCGTTTGCAAACGCAGGCGGCGCTGATTTGATCACCGATGTTGATATCAGAAGCCTTTGCTACGCACAGGATGATCAGACCGTTGCGAAGACTGACAACGGCGGTGCGCGCTCACCAGTTGGCACAGTCGCGTTCTTGGAAGACAATGCCGTGTTTGTCCGCTTCGATGAAGCGATGACCAAAAATTTCTCAGCTTAAGGTAGGTTCAATGATCATCGACAAAGACAACATCGATCTCGTATTTCAAGGCTCTAAAACAGTCTATACCGAAGCCTTTGAAGGTGCGCCGTCATACGTGGATCAAGTCGCTATGCGGGTCAACAGCTCGACGGCTGGCGAAACCTATGGCTGGATGGGCAGTTTCCCCAATATCTGCAAATGGGTTGGCTTGCACGTCAACACCCAGAAGAAATGGTGTTTGGCTTGCTTGAGCAGGGCTTCACTGGCGTTGGTTATGATGTGCAGCCCTTCTTTTCTGACGCACACAGCTATGTAAATGCCGACAATGAACCTGTTGCTGTCAGCAACATGGACACGGATGGCGACGGCCCAAAGTGGTATTTGCTAGATACGTCGCGCATGATCCGTCCTTTGGTTTGGCAAGTTCGCGATGACTATGTGTTTCAAGCCCAAGACCAGCCAAGCGATGACCATGTGTTCCTCAACACCGAGCATGGCGATGGCGGTGCCTCCAATCCTTGGAAAGGCACAGCGACACCGATTATTACGCCATTCTTGAACTCAGCGGCGGCGTAATCATGCTGAACGCTACACTTGAACAAGTTGAAATCCTGAGTGCGTCAAAACCCTCAGATGTGCCCGAATGGGTTCACCTTTTGCCGCTTGGCGTTACGAAAGCGCGCGACGGGCGCATCTTTTCTGTTGAGGACGCTCAAACGGTTGTCGATTCTTTCGTCGCTAACAATGGGGATCGACCCGTTGACTACGAGCACCAGACCGAGAAAGCGAAGCGGAATCCCAATGCGAGCGGCCCAACGCCAGCGGCTGGTTGGATCAAAGAGTTGCGTCACAACGCTTCTGGGATTTGGGGGCGGATTGCTTGGACCCTGCGCGCGCACGAGTTGATCAAGAACAAAGAGTATCGCTACATTAGCCCGGTTGTTGGGTTCTCTGAGCGCACAAGCAAGACCCACAATGTCTCCAGCATTCTTGGGGCTGGACTTGTTCATTCGCCTGCACTTGAACTAGCGGCATTGGCAGAAGAGCAAACCACACCAGCGTTGAAAGACTTCATTGCTGAGTTAGCCCTTCTTTTGGGGCTTGGTGAAGAAGCGACAACTCAGGACATTGTGACGGCTGTGAGCGGTCTCAGTGAAGCCTCTTTGAGCTTCGATCCGACGCTACATGTGCCGACTGAAATGTTCTCGGAAATGGTTGCCGAGCGAGATGATGCGAAAGCTCAGCTATTGGAAACAATCGTCGCCAATCGTGCCGCAAAGGCCGAGGATGATGGACACATCACAGGCGGTCAACGCGCTTGGGCGCGCGCTTTGTGCGAACGTGATATCGAGGCGTTTGATGCGTTTATCGCTGGATCAACGGCACCCTATGCGCACCTTACCAAAGGGTTCCGTAAACAAGTTTAAAAACGGTTCCAATCTCAGAAGAAAGCCAAGCTTTCGGTGCAGCCTTAGACGATGCACAAGCCATTTGCGAGCAACTTGGCCTGCCTAAAGGCAGTCTGAAAACGACGCTCTAAGGGCGCCATTCGCAAACCCTAAGCGCGGGGCGATTGAACTGGAA
>CAYQZI010000301.1:0-2420 GCA_964421835.1 uncultured Planktotalea sp. | reverse complement strand
CCGCTCAGCAATTCCACCGATTTCAACTCTTCCACAACCTGCCAGCTCGTCACCCCTTCAGCCAAAGCGACACGATAACGCGTATCCGCTTCACCGCGCACCTGTGTATATTCCGCAGGCGACTCGTCTTCCTCAGGGTTAAAGCTCACTTTCACAACAAAGCGGTTCGTCGCCGGATCAAGCTCGCGCACCTGTACCGTCGCGCGCGTTACGCCAATGCGGTACACCACTTCCGTGCCGCAAGAACTTGCGCCACCGCGCGTGACAATGCTGACGATCTCTTCCATCGACGCATTTTCAGGCACAAGAAAACTCCCTGCTTTCAGCAGATTGGTCTTTTCCTCATAATCGGCACCAATGCGAAAAACCGACGCGCTTGAAATTGCGCCTTGCTTTGCCAGATCATCGCTTACACGGCTCATCGTCGAGCCACGATCGACCTTCAGGCAAATCGCTTGCGCCAGCGGCCCTTCATCGCGATACTGCCCTTGCCCCCAAAGGATCGCGCCGCCCAAGAGGAACAGCGCAACAATCAAGAACGTCACCGCGTTAGACGCAATGTGCCGCCACATTTAGCTGACCTTTCCAAACAGAACGCTTGCGTTCGTACCGCCAAAACCAAACGAATTGCTCAAAGCCACGTTGATTTCGCGTTTCACAGGCGCATTCGGGGCTAAATCAACGGCCGTCTCAACCGCTGGATTGTCCAAATTGATCGTCGGTGGTGCTACCTGATCACGGATCGCAAGGATCGAAAAGATCGCCTCAATCGCGCCTGCCGCGCCCAACAAGTGCCCCGTCATCGACTTTGTCGACGACATCGTGACAGACCCAGCAAATTCGCCCATCATCCGCTCAACGGCACCAAGCTCGATGGTATCTGCCATCGTCGATGTGCCATGTGCATTGATGTAGTCGATATCTTTAGGCTCTAGACCAGCTTTCGCCAGTGCCGCGCGCATCGAACGTTCACCGCCCTCACCGCTCTCACTTGGCGCAGTGATGTGATAGGCATCACCAGACAGACCGTAGCCAATCACTTCTGCGTAAATTTTCGCGCCGCGCGCCTTGGCGTGCTCATATTCTTCCAGCACAACAACGCCCGCGCCCTCACCCATAACAAACCCGTCGCGGTCAGTGTCGTAAGGACGGCTTGCTTTCGTTGGATCCTCTTCGCACTTCGTGCTCAGCGCTTTACACGCGTTGAAACCCGCAATGCCGATCTCGGAAATAGACGCTTCAGCACCACCCGCAATCATCACATCCGCATCAGACGTCATTATAAGTCGTGCTGCATCACCAATAGCATGAGCACCCGTAGAGCAAGCCGTCACAACCGCGTGGTTTGGCCCTTTAAAGCCGTAGCGAATACCCACTTGCCCAGAAATCAAGTTGATCAACGCACCGGGAATAAAGAAGGGTGACACGCGCCGTGGACCACGTTCATGGATCAAAATCGCCGTTTCGGCGATTGAATTCAAACCGCCAATGCCAGAGCCAATCATGACACCTGTGCGCAACTTGCTCTCTTCATCCTCAGGCGTCCAACCCGCATCCTGAACCGCTTGCTCTGCAGCTGCGATTCCGTACAGAATAAAGTCATCAACCTTGCGACGCTCTTTCGGTGCCATCCACTCGTCCGCATTGAACGTCCCGTCGGTGCCATCACCGTTAGGGACTTCGCACGCGTATTTCGTGGTGACACGTGACGCATCAAAACGCGTAATCGGCCCGGCACCGGACTTGCCGTCCAAAATACGGCTCCACGTTTCCTCGACACCACTGGCAAGTGGTGTGACCAATCCAAGACCTGTGACAACTACTCGGCGCATAAGACTGCCCTCTTTAGAGTGTATTCGCTGTGCGCACACTTACCAGTGGTCAGGGCATGGGGGCAAGGGCATGCGCGCTTGCCCGCATCAAACATCGGCATGCTTTTCTGAAGAGTTCATTCAAAACGGGCATTCCGCCTTCATCGCCTTAAAATGCGTGCAATTTGAAGGATCGCTGCGGTCGAAATCCTCGCAGAAGGTGACGGCAACATGGTGATCACAGGCGGATTGCCGCGCTTCAAAGGCAATTCCATCTTTGAAATGATACACAGTCAGCGATCTTTGCGCTTAAACGGAAGAGCGCACCCAAGTGCACGCTCCTCCAAGGCACGTCTTACGCAAGATGCTTCTTAAAGTGCGCCAAAGTACGTTCCCAAGACAAGTTCGCCATCTCTTCGTCGTAACGCGGTGTGCTGTCATTGTGGAAACCGTGGTTCGCATCTGGATAGATGTGCGCTTCATAGTCCTTGCCGTTGGCCTTCAACGCCTCTTCATATGCAGGCCAACCCGCATTCACGCGCTTATCCAACTCACCATAGTGCAGCAAAAGCGGCGCTTTGATCTTTGGTACATCTTCTGCGGCTGCTT
>CAYQZI010000300.1:0-2437 GCA_964421835.1 uncultured Planktotalea sp. | reverse complement strand
GCTCCGCCAATGGCCGGAAATAGGATCAAGCGCGCGGCAGAGCGGACCACGAAACCTCGAAGCTCGGCGTGCAAAATCTGCAAAAAAAATAGGCACACACCCGAAATATCGTTGGTTTTCATACCATTTCGCGCCACATAGAAGCAGCCTCGAGAATTAACCTCGAACGCGCGCCGGAAACATCGCAGGACGTGAACTGTGGACACCTCTCTAAAAATACTCGTTGTTGAACCGGACGACACCCGCGCGCGTGAAATCATTGACGCGCTCAAAGACGGGGGCTGGGCGGATGTGTTGGTCATCGCGACCTCGGGCGCACTGGAGCGCACGCTCAAGCAGCACAATCCTGATATTGTTTTGATCGACCTCGCCAACCCGGATCGCGACACGCTGGAGCACATTAGCCTTGTGTCAAACCCGCGCGACCGGCCGGTGGCGATGTTTGTGGACCAGACCGATGCTGTCATGACGCAGGCCGCGATTTCGGCGGGGCTCAGCGCTTATGTGGTGAACGGGCTGCAAAAAGATCGCATCAAACCTGTGCTCGAGACAGCAATTGCGCGTTTTCGCATGGTTGCAAAGATGCAATCGGAACTCGACGCGGCAAAACAAGCGCTCTCGGATCGCAAAACCATTGACCGCGCCAAGGGGCTGTTGATGCGTGCGCGCGAAATATCAGAGGACGAGGCCTATGGCCTGCTGCGCAAAACCGCGATGGATCAAGGGCGCAAGGTGATTGATGTGGCCTCTGCGCTGGTGACAGCGGCGGACCTGCTTCAATGAAGGGCGCGCAGGTTCAATGCGGGTATCTGCCGCTGGTGGATTGCGCGCCGCTGGTGATTGCCAAAGAGCTGAACTTCGCCGCGCAGGAAGGGCTTGATCTGACGCTACTCAAACAGCCGTCATGGTCGGCGCTGCGCGACCACCTTGCCTTTGGACAGCTCGATTTCGCCCATATGCTCTCGCCCATGCCGATTGCCATGTCACTTGATCTGGGTGGTATGGGCTGCGAGATTGATGCGCTGATGGTGCTTTCGGTGAACGGCACTGTGATTGGCGTGTCAGATGCGCTTTCGGACGCGATGCAAAAAACCGGTTGGCGCAATTCCTTTGATGCAGCGCTAGCCACATCAACAGCCCTGTTCGACAGCGGTGTAGACAAAATCCGCATCGGCGTGCCCTTCCCCTTTTCAATGCACCGAATGCTGCTTGATTTGTGGCTCTCGCAAGCAACCGGCTTTTCACCAGAGCGCATCGAAATCGTAACAGTACCGCCCCCGAAAATGGCCGAGGCGGTGCAAAGTGGCATGCTGGATATGTTCTGCGTCGGCGAGCCATGGGGCTCCGTCGCGGTGCAACACAGCAATGCAACGCTTATCTTGCCTGGCGCGCGCATCTGGGAATTTGCACCCGAAAAAGTGCTTGGCGTGCGCCGTGCTTGGGCGCAAGACAACAAAGAGATCTGCCTTGCGATGATCCGCGCGATCTATAAGGCGAACAAATGGCTTGATCAGCCCGAAAACATCCCCTTGGCCGTCGAAATTCTTGCGCGCAGCCAGCACTTGGACCTGCCTGACCGCGCCATCGAGCCTGCCCTTAGCCATCATATAGCTGTGAAACTAGGTCACGCGCCCCAGCACTCGCAGCACTTTATTGCCTTTCACAAAAGCGCCGCGAATTTTCCGTGGCGCAGTCAAGCGGCCTTCATTGGTGACAGGCTGGCGCGCTGGCATGGGCTTGAGCGCGTGCGAACCATTGAGACGGCACGTCACTGCTATCGCTCTGATCTTTACCGTGAAGCGTTGTCCTCTATTGGCGGTGAATTGCCCGGTGCGTCTGAAAAGGCCGAAGGGGTTATGCAGATCGCAACAAAAGTCGCGTCCAGCAAAGGCGAGATGATTCTTGGGCCTGATCGCTTCTTTAATGGCGCGGTTTTCGACTTTAGCACCTCTGATTTGCCCAAAAATTAGGCGAATTCTGCATTGCAGCAAAAAATGCTGCATTTGCGCAGTGCACATCTGGCAATCCTCGAAAAGACGGCGCAACAATAGACTCAGGGCAACGATGCCTACCAAGCTGACAACGTTGCCAGCTGAAATACTCAAGAGCAAAGCCGCTCGATTGTGCATGTTTCTCCTCCCAGAGTGCAGCAATCGAGCGGTTTTTTGCGTTTCTACAGGGATACGAAAATGAAAACTTTAAAATGGCTCATCGCAACCACCGCTCTATGCGCAACTCCTGCGATGGCGGAATTGTTGGACCTCGAAAAAGACGAACTGACGTTCGGCTTTATTAAACTGACCGATATGGCGCCTTTGGCGATCGCGTATGAGAACGGCTACTTCGAGGACGAAGGCTTGTTTGTCACGCTCGAAGCGCAAGCCAACTGGAAAGTCCTTCTGGACGGCGTAATCGACGGCAACCTTGATGGCGCGCA
>CAYQZI010000299.1:0-2453 GCA_964421835.1 uncultured Planktotalea sp. | reverse complement strand
GCGTCGCCAATTTGCTGAATGACATTTGGCTGAATGCCCTCGGTCGGCTCATCAAGCAGCAATACCTTGGGCTTGGTGATCAGCGCGCGCGCAATGGCAAGCTGCTGCTGTTGCCCACCCGACAGATCACCGCCGCGCCGGTGCTGCATGTCTTTGAGCACAGGGAACAAATCAAACACGAAATCAGGGATCGCGTGATCCTCTTTAGGTAAACAAGCAAAGCCGGTTTCGAGATTTTCCAGCACGCTCATCATCGCAAAAACCTCGCGTCCTTGCGGCACATAGGCCACGCCCGCGCGCGCCGCATGAAAGGCAGAGATCAGTTTCAACGGCTGTCCATCAACAGACACCGCGCCGCCCGAAATCGGGTGACGCCCGGACATCGCTTTAAGCAGGCTGGTTTTGCCAACCCCGTTGTTGCCCATAACAGCGGTGATCTTCCCGAGCGCGGCGCTCATCGAGATATCAAACAGGATTTGGCTTTGACCGTATTTCAGATCCAGATTTTGCACATCAAGCATGAGCGCGCCCCAAATAAACATCGATCACCGTTTGATCAGAGGTCACATGATCAAGGCTGCCCTCGGCCAGCACCGATCCCTCGTGCAGCACCGTGACCTTGCACTCCAGGCGGCGCACGAACTCCATATCATGCTCGACAACGACGACCGCGCAGCTCTTGGCAGCGGCCTTTAGAATGTCGGTGGTTTTCTCGCGCTCTTCGGGGGTCATGCCAGCGGCAGGTTCGTCTACCAGCATCAAACGTGGCTCTTGCGCCAGCATCATGCCAATCTCGAGCCATTGCTTTTGCCCATGGCTCAGCTCGCCAGCAGTGCGCATAAGGCTATCACTGAGCCCAATCTGCTCGGCGACGCCCTCGATACGTTCTGCGTTGGTTTTGGTCTTTTTGTGAAACAGCACAGCAAACGGTCCACGCGGGTTTTTCAACGCCATAGCAAGGTTCTGCCGCACCGTTTGCGCCTCGAACACCGTGGGCTTTTGAAACTTTCGCCCAATGCCCATACGCGCGATCTTGCTTTCGGACAGACCAAGCAGCGAGGTGTTGCGCGACCCCCAAGTCACGCGGCCCTCATCGGGTTTCGTCTTGCCTGTGACGATATCCATGAACGTGGTCTTGCCAGCCCCATTGGGGCCAATGATGGCGCGCAGCTCAGCAGGGGCAAAATTGATCGACAGATTATTGATCGCGCGGAACCCGTCAAAGCTGACAGTGACGCCGTCGACTTCCAAAAGCATGCTCATGACGGCTTCCTTACCAGATAGTCGAACAATCCGCCGATCCCCTTGGGGAAGAACAAAGTGACCGCGACAAAGGACAGGCCCAGCAGCACAAGCCACCAATCGGTCCATTGGATCACGTAAAATCCTAGGTTGATATCCGGTGCGCCGCCGCCTGTGAACCAGCTTGAAAGGAGCGAGACAAACGCCGCGCCAATCACCGCGCCATAGAGACGCCCGCGCCCGCCAATCGCCACCCAAACCGCCAGATAGATCGACGCGATGGGTGCGATTTCACCGGGGTTGATGATGCCCGCTTGTGGATAATAAAGCGCGCCGGCGATCCCTGCGACAACGGCGGTGGTGGTGAAAATGAACAGCTTGTAGCTCTCCACATGATAGCCCAGAAAGCGCACGCGCGCTTCATTGTCGCGAATGCCTTTGACAACGCTGCCCATCTTGCCTGACACGATCCAAGCGAAGAAAAGATAGCCCGCCGCCAGCGCAAAGGCCGACGCGATGAAGAAAACAATCGATAGGGTCGCTTGCGATGTGTCCTCGTAACCGGGGATGTTTTGCAGACCTGACAGGCCGTTGTTGCCGCGCAAACCGCTGTCATTCTGGAATAGATACAACGCCAGCGCCAAGGTCATCGCTTGGGTAAGGATCGACAGATACACGCCCGTGACGCGGCTGCGGAACGCCAGCCAGCCGAACACCAGCGCCAACAGGCCAGGGATCAAAACCACCATCAGCAATTGCAAAAATAGGTTATCGGCAAAGGCCCAGATCGCTGGAAACTCAGAGCTGCCCACAACGCCAAAAATCTGGTTGCCAATGGCGTCTGAAATCTCCGCAGGAGTGGGGGGAATGACTTGGCCTGCCAAGCTCTCCAGCACGATGCCTTCGGTGCGCGCATACATCAGCCACATGCCGATGGCATAGCCGCCGATCCCGAAAAAGGCGAAATGCCCAAGGCTCAGAATCCCGCAATAGCCCCAGACCACATCCATCGCGATCGCAACAAGACACAAGCATAGCGTCTTGCCCAATGTCTTGACGAAAGAGGTCGAGATCAGCCCAACGCCCGTCACTTCAGAGGCAAAGGTCACAAAGACCGTGAAGAGCGCCAAAAGGGCGATGAACCACATCACGGACGGGTTTTGAGACAGGAAACTTCTGTGCATGGTCTAATCCGCCGCCGCGCGGCCCTT
>CAYQZI010000298.1:0-2484 GCA_964421835.1 uncultured Planktotalea sp. | reverse complement strand
CTATCCGTTTTTCAAAACTGCGGCTCAGCTTGCGCAAGCACGGTTTGACACGGCAACGGAAGAGAACGGGCAAGTGTCGGTTGATGCTTTGCTAGAGGCGGTGCAGCTCGACACGCGCATAGTGTTTGTGGCCAATCCCGGAAACCCGACAGGTACGCGTATTTCGCGCAGCGAATTCTTGCGGCTGCGCGACGGCTTGCGCGACGATATATTGCTGGTGATCGACGAAGCTTACGGCGAATTTGCCGACCACTTGGGCGAGCCGATGTTCGATCTGATCGCGCGTGGCGACACGGTGGTTCTGCGCACATTCTCCAAGGCCTATGGGCTCGCGGGTATGCGTGTGGGTTGGGGGGCTTTCCCCGAACACATTATGAAACATGTTCGAAAAGTCATGAACCCAAACAATGTTTCGATCGCGGGTCAAGCTTCCGCTTTTGAAGCTATAAAGGACCAAGCCTATATGCGCGCTACATGCCAAAGCACGGCTAAGATACGCGATACGTTCATACGTCGTCTGCGCGGCGCGGGATATAAAGTAGCTGAGAGTTTCACCAATTTCGCGCTCATCCAGTTTGACAGCTTAGAGGCGGCAACACGCGCTGACAAAGCATTGCAATCCGAGGGCGTTTTTCTGCGCCCGCAGCATGGCGCAGGCTTGCCAAAGGGCCTTCGAATAACTGTCGGGCTGGCGGATGACATGGATAAGGCAGCAGCGCTTTTGGAGCGCTTTGCAGAGGAGACAAACACATGAGTTCATCACGCGGACGGGCGCGCTTTGGTGTTTTGGTGCCCTTTACCAACTCCAACCTTGAGCCTGATATGGCGCTGATGCGCCCTGACGGCGTGTCACTGCATTTCGCCCGTCTTGGGGGATATGACCAAGACGAGATCCCGGATTCTGACCAGATGCAAGGGCTTGGTTCGGCTGACTTGAGTGAGCCTTTGCACCTTCTGCAAGGTGTTAATCCTGATGTGATTTTTTATGGCTGCACATCGGCCACGCTCACGCATGGCCCGTCGTTTGACCGCGAGCTTGCCAAGCAGATCAAACGAGACAGCGGCGCTGAAACGGTGACAGCAGCTGGCGCACTGGTCCATGCACTCCAAGCATTGGATATCAAGCGTATTGGTTTTGCCTCGCCATATGTCCCTGCACTCAACGATCTGGCCGTTGCCTTTCTGGCGGAAACAGGTGTTGAGACTGTGTGCCGCTCAGAGGTGAGTGGCACGCTCGACAACTATGGGCAAGGCGAGCTGACACCAGAGGCGGTTTATGAGCTTGGCCACGCCGCTGATCACCCCGACGCCGAAGCCGTTGTCCTTTCCTGCACCGACATGCGGAGCGTCGAGACGATTGCGACGCTTGAAGCAAAGCTTGGCAAGCCAGTGATCACGTCCAATCAGGCGATGGTGTTTCAGGCGATGCAGCTTGCTGGCCTGCGTGACGGGATGAGCGGGTTTGGACAATTACTGACAGGAGAACAGCCATGACCTTTGAACGCATTGCGACCTTCGTACTGGACAACGGGAGCATACCTGAAAGCGCACTCGACATGGCGGCGACCTTGCTGATCGACACGATTGGGGTGGCCGCAGGCGCTGCTGAACTTGCGTCAGGCCGCATTGCGCGCGATCACGCATTTGCCTTCCACGGGGCTGGCGCACCAGAGCATGCGGCTCATATTATGTTCGATGGGCGCAAAGCATCCATTTCTGGTGCGGCCTTTGCGGCGGCCACACAGATTGACAACCTTGATGGCCATGACGGTCTTAACCAGACGAAAGGGCATATCGGCTGCGCTGTTGTGCCTGCGCTTTTTGCTTTCGCAGAGGCGCAACCGGACCTCTCGGCACGTGATGCGCTCAAGGCTTTGGTGATGTCTTACGAGGTGGCTGCGCGCGCTGCCTTTGCGCTACACAGCTCGGTGAGTGACTATCACACGTCAGGGGCTTGGAACGCTTTGGGCGTTGCAGCGCTTGGCTGTCGCCTGCGCGGGGCGAGCTCAGAGCAATTGCGACACGCGATGGGGATCGCTGAGTACCACGGACCACGTAGCCAAATGATGCGTGAGATCGCCAATCCAACCATGCTGCACGACGGGTCTGGGATGGGCGCATTGGTCGGCGCGATGGCTGCAGTCATGGCGATGAAGGGTTTCTCAGGTGCGCCAGCCATTACGGTAGAGAGCGAAGAGGCTATGCCGCACTGGGCAGACTTGGGTGAGGTCTGGACGATCGAACAAAACTACATCAAACCCTATCCGATTTGTCGCTGGGCGCATGCCTCGATTGACGCTTTGGCCGGGCTGATGCGGACGCATGGTTTTGTCAGCAGCGATGTCGCGCGCGTTAACGTGAACACGTTCGCACAGGCGGCGGCGCTCTATCCGGGGATGCCCACAACTACGTCTCAAGCGCAATATTCGCTGGCATTCGCGCTGTCTGTGATGCTTTTGCATGGGCGTATCGGCCCTGATGATA
>CAYQZI010000297.1:0-2490 GCA_964421835.1 uncultured Planktotalea sp. | reverse complement strand
CCCCAAAAAACCGGAAAGTACTGTGACGGGTAGACGTGTATCTGACATGCTCTGCTCCATTCGCTGCACTGCAAGTCTCGCAACTTACGCAGTTACTAGATTTATGCAACCGCAAATGTTACGTATGTTTTTCATATTGAGGGAAACCTGACCATGAGACGTAATTCGCACCTGTCACTTAGCCGCTAAGTTTCAAAGCAACCGTTTCAGCCTTGGCATTGTGCAGAGTAATTACGTTGACTCCACAGGTTTTGCTGGCGCAGTGTTGTGCGTAGGGAAATGGATGAGTTCTGCCGACAATGCCACTTTGCAACATCAAAAGTTTGGACCGGCGCGCGACAGGTTGCGATTTGGTTGTGCAACCAAAGTAAAGCACAGCTCGGCCTAACCATTGGGTGCGCCTCGAACAAGCACCCCTCATTCTTCTCTTTTACGGTAATTTTGCCATGCGTACGAAACAAGGGCTACGCCTTGCCATTGATATTGGCGGTACCTTCACCGACACCGTTTTGATGGATGCGCGAGACGAAATTCTTGCAACCGCCAAGACACCAACCACGCCGGCAAACCCAACGCTAGGTGCGCTAGAGGGCGTTGAACGCGTGCTTGCTGCATCAAGTGGTGCTTGGCCGCAAATCGAAGGGTTTATTCACGGCACGACGCTGGCCACCAATGCGCTGATCGAAAGACGCGGGGCTGTCGTTGCAACAGTCACCACAGCAGGGTTTCGTGATATCCTCGAGATCGCTTATGAGCGGCGATACAGTCAGTATGACATCAATTTGGTCAAACCCGACCTGATCGTTCCGCGCGCGCGGGCTTTTACGATTGCAGGGCGGATGACGGCTTCGGGCGACGAGGTGCAACCGCTTGATGAAAGCGCTGTCGCAGAGCTGGCAAAGGATCTAGCTGATAGCGGAGCTGAGGCCGTGGCCATTTGCTTGATGCATGCCTATGCCAACCCCGCGCATGAGATCAGGCTGCGCCAGATGTTGCAGCAGGCTTTGCCGGACATCGCTATCTCGGTATCGCATGAAGTCAGCCCAGAAGCGCGCGAGTTTGATCGCCTCTGCACGACGATCGCCAACGCTTATATCCAGCCTTTGATGGCGCGATACCTTGCTGATTTTCAGACACAGTTTGCGCAAAGCGGCTTGCTGTGCCCGATCCTGATGATGACGGCTGGCGGCGGGATGACGACATTAGACACTGCGGCAAGACTGCCGATCAGGCTGGTTGAAAGCGGTCCTGCGGGCGGCGCTATTCTCGCGGCGCGGATCGCAGCAGAGCTCGGAGAACGCGAGGTTTTGAGCTTTGACATGGGCGGAACAACCGCCAAACTTTGCCTGATCGATGCCTTCCGACCCCAAACCACAAGGCGATTTGAAATTGCGCGGGCTGCGCGGTTTGTCAAAGGGTCTGGCATGCCGGTGCGTATTCCCGTGATCGAGATGATAGAGATCGGCGCTGGTGGCGGGTCAATCGCGCAGATTGACAGGTTGGGCAGATTGCAGATCGGACCTGAAAGCGCAGGCTCAGAGCCTGGCCCTGCGGCCTTTTCCAAGGGGGGAACGGCCCCGACTGTGACGGACGCAGACGTTGTGTTGGGGCTGATCGATCCGGGCTCGTTTGCCGAAGGGCGGCTTGAGATCAACGTGCAAGCCGCTGAAAACGCGCTGGCGACGCACCTTGGCGCGCATATGAGCTTGAACACAGCGCAGGTGGCGCACGGCATGAGCGAGATTGTCGATGAGAACATGGCCGGTGCTGGCCGCATGCATGCGGTTGAATCGGGCAAAGATTTAAACACGCGGCTGATGATCGCCTTTGGCGGCAACGGCCCCTTGCACGCCACGCGGGTCGCACGCCGCGCGCAGGTTGATCGTATCGTAATTCCGCGTGATCCCGGGGTTGGCTCTGCTGTTGGGTTTCTCTTCGCACCGGTTTCTTTCGAAATCGTGCGTTCGCGGTATGCCACGCTTGCCGCGCTTGATGTTGAAGGGCTGAACGCTTTCTTTGAGGATATGATGAGCGAGGCGCAATCAGTGGTCCGCGCGGGCGTGCCCGATGGGCCGCTTAGCCAAAGGCGGGCTGGATTTATGCGCTATCATGGACAGGGTCACGAGATCGAAATTCCCTTGCCTGATCGCGCGCTTACAATGGCGGATATTCCAGCTTTGCGCGAAGCATTTGAGACCGAATACAGTCGTCAGTTTAGCCGGGCGGTTCCGGGCATGACCATTGAGATCTTAAATTGGGCGGTCGAAGTGTCCTCAAAACCAAACGCACTGCGCCGCGTTCCAGATACCACTACAGAACAAGCCGCAAAGCCAACGGGCGCGCGGCAAATTCTTTGTGATGTCACAGGAGCTTTGCGCGACGCGTTTATCTATGAGCGCAGCACGCTTCGCTCGGGCGATAGGTTCAAAGGGCCCGCTTTGATTGTTGAGCCGCAAACCACCACATTTGTGAGCGCTGATTTTGATGCGC
>CAYQZI010000296.1:0-2504 GCA_964421835.1 uncultured Planktotalea sp. | reverse complement strand
TCGGGCAATTCGGTCAAGGGCGCTTCAATCAAGCGGAACGCGGCAAGCGAAAGACGACTGCCCGCAGAGGCTTCGGCATCAAGGGGAATCAAGTCCACCTGCACGGATTTACCATTGCCAGGATAAACGACGCGCCCCTTGGTCGGCGCTTTTGCAAGCGGCGTTTTGATCCAAAAACCTGCCTGTGTTGGATCGCCAAGCGATGCAACGGTCAATCCAAGCTTCTTTTCAGCGGCTGCGAGCGGAACGGAAGCCGCTTCTTTGCGTTCTTCAACCGTGGTGACGTCAAATTCCTCCACCGTGCGCGCCGCTTCGGGCACCACGCGCCCAAGTCCTGCGGGGCGCAGCTTCGGGCGCACAACATCCTCACCCAGATTGCTTTGCTCAACAGGCACCGTCTGCGGTGATTGTGGTTTTTGGGCGCATGCGGCTAGCGCAAGGCAAGCGATGATGAGAAAAATACGAGTCATAGGGCAATGATGAGACCCTGCCGCGCGGAACGCAATATCGCGTTCGCAAATGGGCGAAAGTCCTCTTGCAGGCGTACCCGCTGCACACTAACTCTAGGGCATGAATGCTCCTTTGATTGATCCTTTCGCGCGCGCCATCACTTATTTGCGTGTTTCTGTGACGGACCGCTGCGATTTTCGCTGCGTCTATTGCATGAGCGAGAATATGCAGTTTCTTCCTAAGAAAGAGTTACTGACGCTCGAAGAATTAGATCGCATGTGTTCGACTTTCGTTGATCTCGGGGTGAAAAAGCTGCGCATCACGGGCGGCGAGCCGCTTGTGCGCCGCGATATCATGACGTTCTTCCAAAGCATGAGCCGTCATTTGGACAGCGGCGCGCTTGAGGAATTAACCTTAACGACCAATGGCAGTCAGCTGTCGCGTTTTGCGCAACCGCTTTATGATGCGGGCGTGCGGCGGGTGAATATCTCGCTTGATACGCTGGATGAAGACAAGTTTGCGCGCGTGACCCGTTGGGGTCGCCTCGCGCAGGTTCTTAAGGGCATCGATGCTGCGCAAGCTGCTGGCTTGAAAGTTAAAATCAATGCCGTCGCGCTGAAGGATTTCAACGAGGACGAGCTGATCACGATGACTGAGTGGTGCGCCAGCCGCGATATTGCTCTGACGTGGATCGAGGTCATGCCCATGGGCGATTTGGGCAATGAGGACCGCGTCGGGCAATATTGGTCGCTGAAAGATCTGCGCCGCCAGCTTGCTCAGCATTACACGTTAACCGAGCTGAGCGAGCGCACGGGCGGGCCTGCGCGCTATGTGCGCCTAGAAGAAACCGGTCAGAAGATCGGCTTTATCACGCCGCTGACGCATAATTTCTGCGAAAGCTGTAACCGTGTGCGCCTGACATGTACGGGCGAGCTTTATCTATGCCTCGGTCAAGAAGATATGGCCGATTTGCGCGCGCCTTTGCGCAACAACCCAAAGGATGATGCGCCTTTGCAGGCTGCGATCCACAAAGCGATTGGGTTAAAGCCGAAAGGTCATGATTTTGATTACTCGCGCCAGAAAGCGGATGGGCAAGTCACACGCCATATGAGCCACACAGGTGGTTAGCGCGGGTACGTGAAGTCACGCATCTTACGTGCAAATGCGCACAGCATAGGTGAATTTTCTCGCAATTGTGCATTACTTGCAGAGCCAACGTGTTGCCATCAACAGCAACAGGAGACCTATCATGTCTGTCAGTTCGAAATTTGAAACGTCCCAAGCAACCCCAACGCTAGAGGGCGCAGGCGTGCATCTGCACCGCGCTTTTGGCTTTCAGGATCCAACCGAGCTTGACCCGTTTCTGCTGTTCGATGATTTTCGCGGCGACATCCCGGAGCACTTCGAAAAGGGCTTCCCATGGCATCCCCATCGCGGCATCGAAACAATCACATATGTGCTGAACGGCACGGTGGATCATGGGGATAGTCTTGGCAACACAGGCTCGCTTGGGGCGGGAGATGTGCAATGGATGACCGCAGGCTCTGGCATCATGCATCAAGAAATGCCCCATGGAAACGACAAGGGGCAAATGCATGGGTTTCAGCTTTGGGCGAACCTGCCCTGTGCTTTGAAAATGACAGCGCCGCGGTATCAAGACGTTGAAGCGAAAGAGATTCCTGAGGTGATCGACGATGACGGCACCCATGTCAAAGTCATCGTTGGCAGCTTTTGGGGCAAGACCGGGCCGGTTGATGGCATCGCTGCTGATCCGCAATATCTGGATGTGTTTGTGCCCGCAGGCGTCAAGAAAACCTTTCGCTTGAGCCATCATCGCCGTGCGTTCGCCTATGTGTTTGAGGGCAGCGCGGCTTTTGTTGATGGATCAACGCCAACGGGTGTCCTGCTGGAAAAGGAAGTCGGCGGCGAAGAGGTCAACATCCGCGATCTGTCGGGCAACCGCACGCTGGTGCGGTTTGGCGCGTCTGAAGAGGTGACGGTTCAGGCAGGCGCGCAAGGCGTGCGCTTTTTGCTGATCTCGGGCCAGCCTTTGC
>CAYQZI010000295.1:0-2528 GCA_964421835.1 uncultured Planktotalea sp. | reverse complement strand
CCTTCTCGATCCGGCAGGTGTCCATCATGTGCATACCGCATAGGCGTATGCCCATCTCCAGACCTGGTTCCGCCAGTGTTTCAAACACATGTCCTGCCATATCAGCGGACACATAAATCTCCCAACCCAGCTCACCCACATAGGTCACGCGGTGCGCGCGGGCGAGGCCCATGCCGATCTCGATCTCTTGCGCAGTGCCAAAGGGATTACTGTCATTGGTGAAGTCATTCGGGGACACCGCTTGCAGCAGTTCGCGCGACCGCGGCCCCATGATCGCAAGCACGCCCTCACCCGCCGTTACATCCGTGATCACCACATCAAAACCGCCTTGATTGCGACGCAACCACGTTTCATCCGCAAGGCGCGTCGCGGCTGGGGTCACCACCAAATACGCGTGTTCACTAAGACGCGTGACCGTCACATCCGCTTCAATCCCACCGCGCCGGTTAAGGAATTGCGTGTAGACAATCTTGCCATTCGCAACAGAGTAATCGCCGCCGCCTACGTAGTTCATGAACGCTTCCGCATCACGCCCTTCAACACGGATCTTGCCGAAAGAGGACATGTCATACATGCCAACGCCTTGGCGCACGGCCATATGTTCTTCACGCACATTGTCGAAGAAATTCTGACGTTGCCAGCTGTACTGATACTCAGGCTCTTGAGCTTCACGCGCGAACCAATTGGCGCGTTCCCAGCCGGCAAGTTCACCCATGACAGCGCCACGTTCGATTAAGTGGTGATGGAATGGCGTGCGCCGTACACCGCGTGCGGTTTTCTTTTGCAAATACGGGAAGTGATCCGCGTAGAGCAGGCCAAGCGTTTCTTTCGAGCGCTCATAGAGGTAGGTTTTGTTGCCCTGGAACGGCTGCATGCGTGAGATATCGACATCGCCGAGATCAAAGGGTTTATCACCCTCATCCATCCATTGCGCGAGGGCAGATCCCGCGCCACCAGCGGATTGAATGCCAATAGAGTTAAAGCCTGCAGCGACCCAGAAGTTATCAAGCTCCGGCGCGAGGCCAAGGTGATAGGCATCATCCGGCGTGAAGCTTTCAGGACCGTTGAAGAACGTGTGAATGCCCGCTTCCGCAAGCATTGGCAGGCGCTCGACAGCGGCTTCTAGGATCGGCTCGAAATGGTCGAAATCCTCAGGCAGTTGGTCAAATTCAAAGTCCTTCGGGATGTCCAAAGTCCAAGGTTTGGAGACAGGTTCAAACGCACCGAGCAGCATCTTGCCCGCGTCTTCCTTATAATAAGCACATTCATCCGGCACACGAAGCACAGGCATTTGTGTCAGGCCCGCAATCGCCTCTGTCACGATGTAGAAATGCTCACATGAATGCAGCGGGACGTTGACCCCTGCCATGCGACCAATAGAGTGACCCCACATGCCGCCGCAGTTAACGACATGCTCGGCTTCGATCTGGCCAGTTTCCCCGTTCTTATCTTCCCAAGTGACGCCTGTAACGCGGCGACCCTCTTTCTGGATATCGATGACGAGATAGCCCTCTTTCACCAGCGCCCCATTCTGACGCGCGCCTTTGGCAAGCGCGTGCGCGATATTGGCGGGATCGCCTTGACCATCAAGGGGAAGGTAGACACCGCCCTGCACACCATCGATATTCAGATGCTCGTACTTCGCCTTTACCTCGGCAGGTGAAATCGGCTCTGCTTCAACCCCGAAAGAGCGCGCCATCGCTGCTTGGCGATTGATCTCTTCCAAGCGTTCTTCAGTCAAAGCAACGGTGATCGAGCCGCAGCGCTTAAACCCCGTTTCGACACCCGTTTCAGCCGCGAGGTTGCCGTAAAGCTCCTGAGAATATTTCGCGAGCTTCGTCATGTTCTTCGTCGCACGCAGCTGCGCGATCAGGCCAGCGGCATGCCAAGTTGTTCCCGAAGTTAGCTGCTTACGTTCCAACAGAACAATGTCTTTCCAACCAAGCTTGGCCAAGTGATAGGCAACAGAGCAGCCAATCACACCACCGCCAATAATGACTACGCGTGCTTTTTCTGGAAGAGACATGGGCAGAGGTTCCTTTAGACGATTCTATGGCCAGCCGCGCGCAGGCGTTTGGCGATTTCAGCGATATGATCGGGGCTCACTTCACAACATCCACCGACGATTGTTGCGCCTTGATCGACCCAAGCCATCACGTGATCCGCGTAGCTATCAGGGGTGAAATCATGGCGTTTGCTAAGCGCATCAACAGTTGGGTTTTCTTGCAGAAAACCATCGGTGATTTTGGTAAAGCCATTCGCATAAGCGCCATAGGGCAGCTCCGCTTTAGCGAGATGGGAGAGGGCAGATGGAATGACTTCTGGTGTAGAGCAATTGGCCAGTACCGCCGCGACGCCCATATCTTTGGCGATCTTCACCGCCTCTTCGAGCGGCTCGCCTGAACGCAGAATGTTGCCATCCTCATCGCTGACTGAGAAGGCACACCAGATCGGCATTTCAGCGGTTTTCGCAGCCTCAATAATGCAGCGCGTATGCTCCAGCGACACAACGGTTTCGCAGATCACCA
>CAYQZI010000294.1:0-2541 GCA_964421835.1 uncultured Planktotalea sp. | reverse complement strand
CCTTTGGGCAAGACAGACAGGAATTCAGTTGGGACAGCGCAGGTCGGCTTTGCGGGATAAAGCGCCATTTCGCTGCGGCTGTGCCAAGGTCTGCTTTGATGCCGCACGATGTTCTCCTGGTCGCTTAATCTGCTGGAATTTATGTGCTTTGCTCAGTCCGAGTCGTTCTCTGCTCGTCGCTCCGCTTTTAGCGCCCGGCTCGGTGGACAGACTTCTTGAATGAACTTTGCCAAAGTTCCGCCGAGATTATCAGCCTGCATGCCGTACTTCACAAACTGACCTTCTCGCTTCTTCCAGATCAGGTCCGCAGACTCTAAGATCGAAAGGTGTTTAGAAATAGCGGGTTGCGACATGTCAAAACGCTCAGCGACGACACCAGCAGTCAATGGCCCCTCAGAGAGATAAGCCAGTATCCGGCGGCGCGTGGCTGACGCCAAAGCTTCGAACACCTTGTCAGGGCTTGACATGAATTCACCTTTTAACTTATTAGTTATATATCTAATAATGTATTCCTCATCTCCGAGAGTTTCAAGATGTACCTGCATGCAACAGATCGCGTGTTTCCCAACAGCCGAACCAACGCAGTGCAAGGCACTATTTACTGGGACGCACTGAAATCAATCTGGCTGTTCGTCATGATCGCCGGGGGAATTTCTGCAATCATCTTCACTCCGAGTTGGGGCGGGTTGATGGTATTCCTTGCGACAACGGCAATCACAGTTTGCGCTGGCCATTCCGTTGGCATGCACAGACTCCTCATTCACAAGTCATTTCAGACGCCTAAATGGCTAGAGTACATTCTCGTCTGGCTCGGAACGCTTGTCGGCATGGCGGGTCCGTTTGGTATGATCCGCGCCCACGATATGCGGGACTGGCACCAACGCCAGTCGATTTGCCCCGCTCACCCTAGCCATGGCGCAGGCTTTTGGCGTGATGCGTGGTGGCAAATGCACTGCCGGTTCGATCTCGACAATCCGCCACACTTTGAAATCGAGCCCGAGATTGCAAATGACCGAGTGTATCGTTGGATGGAACGCCATTGGATGGCACAGCAACTTGCAGTTGCCGTTCCGCTCTACTTCCTTGGAGGCATCGGATTTGTGCTATGGGGCGTTTGCCTGCGCGTCGCTGTATCTCTTAATGGACACTGGATCATCGGGCATTTTGCGCACAAAGATGGGCATCAAGGGTGGATTGTCAAAGGTTTGCCGGTTCAGGGGTTCAACCTTCGGGGCCTTGGGCTGATTTCATTCGGAGAAAACTGGCACTCTAATCACCATGCTTTCCCACATTCCGCAAAGCTTGGTATTGAGAAGGGGCAACTGGATCCTGGTTTTTGGTTCATCCAGTTCCTCGATTGCGTTGGCTTGGCAGATCGAATCCTTGGGCCGTCAGATCTACCGGATCGCGACGGGCTTACTAGGGTTGAACGAGAAGAGTTCGTTCCTTCGCAATCGACACAGCGGAGATTCGTCAAACCGGTTGTCTGACCTAAACACGGACATCCGTGCATCTTGCAGCATCCGGTAATGTGGGACTCATACCTGCCATTTTCTGCTCCGCAGCACCTTGTTGCAGCCTTAGCGCTGGATTTCGCGCCTATACGCAACTGGCCGCTAACCGTCGGAAATCCTCGACTTCGCCGCCGTATGCGTTGCGGTCCGACTCACGCGCCGCGGGGTCAAGCAAGGCCGCTTCAAAGTGATGCTAAGCGATGCACATTTCGGCGCCCGCGCACCGGGCGTGTTGGAGGCAGCATCACGATCCCCGACGAGTTTGACAAGGAAGACCCTGATATCATTTCCACTTTCGAAGTCACAGCGTGAATGCGCGTTCTGCTCGGCGCGCAGGCCTCGCTGTGATGGCTGATCGATTCTTAAAATCTTGGCCCCAAAGCCCGACGAAAAATTCTGTCCGAAGGCCCGATCGCCAGCCTGGTCGTCATCTGGGCAATCGCGACCAAATCCGGCCTCGGCAAAATGAACGTCGACGTCGTCGCGATCTGCACCGCCGTTTCTGAGGCGGGCTTTGAACGCATCGGCTTCACCGACGCCACATGATCACCCTCTCGAACTCGCCCACCACCATCGCGATCCGTTCGACCGGATGCTCGTGACCCAAAGCCTGTGCGAGCGGGTCCCAATCCTGACACCAGATCACAAGGTCGGCCGCTATGACGCGCAAACGCTCAACAGTCGCGCTTAATTAGTAAACATAACTAATCTTATGAATGATATTGCTGTAGCCGCAAAGCTAAAATGTCACCCATGAGCAATTCAGGAATGTCACTTTCCCCGTAAAAGACTGTGAGGGAGATCGGGCATGGGATGGGTGATGATGAGCGAACGGGACTTGAACCGTATCGAAGTACTGGCGCAGGTCGATGATGGGCGGTTGAGCGTTCAGAACGGCGCGAGCATGTTGGATATAACCAAACGGCAGATGTTTCGGCTGCTGAAGATCTACCGGACGGATGGTGCTGCTGCCATCCGGCACAAGGCGCGTGGCAAGGCTCCGAACAACCAGATTCACAAGGCCAAG
>CAYQZI010000293.1:0-2562 GCA_964421835.1 uncultured Planktotalea sp. | reverse complement strand
GGTCATATGCGGATAAAGCGCATAGGTCTGAAACACCATCGCCACGCCGCGCTGGGACGGGTCCGCCCGCGTTACATCACGTGCACCAATGTTGATTTGACCGTCCGTGGTTTCCTCGAGACCGGCCACCATGCGCAGCAAGGTGGATTTACCGCAGCCGGAGGGGCCGACGAAAACACAAAATTCACCATCCTCGATTTGCAAATCAATCCCGTGAATGACTTGCACATCACCGTATTTCTTAATGACATTGTTCAGCGTCACTCCGGACATAAGCCTACCCCTTTGCCGCTTCTGCGGATTGAAATTTCGATTGATCAGGAAAGCGCCAGCTTTCCGCTTCACTTGCGATGGCCGTTGCGGCCAGTTGAATACCGGGCACCAATGCCTCTAGCGCTGCCAAATTGGTGCGCTGCGTGGAACTCGTCACCGATAACGCGCCAAGCACACGCCCCCTCGCGGTCAGGATCGGCAAAGCAACACAGATAATCTCTGGCTCGTGCTCTTCGCGATCAAATCCATAGCCGTTGGTGCGTATGTCGATCAGCTCGGCGCGCAGCGCCGCCTCATCCGGCAGGGTATATTCTGTGAACACATGAAAGCTTTGCTGCTCGATCACCTCTGCCAAATGCGGCGCATCAAGATACGCCATCATCGCTTTGCCGACACCCGTGCAATAGGCGGGACCGACTTTTCCAGCCTGAGAGAACATCTCGATCGGCTTGCCCGGGTCAATCTTATCCACATAGAGCACCTGCGCGTGATCGAGCTGCGCAAGATGCACTGTTTCGCCGACCTCTTTCGCCAGTTTTTCAATGTGTGGATGCGCCACAGGAGCCAGCGAAGACTGCTGCCAGGCAGAATGAGCGAGCCGCACCAGCCGAATCCCCGGCGCATAGGTTTGGCGATCAGGATCGTAGCTCAGCATGCCTTGCGAGGTCAGCGTCTGGATAAACCGATACACCGTTGCCTTGGGGAAATCAGCAACGTCCAGCACATCGGAAAAGCGCACGGGACGTCCGAAAGAGGCGACAAGATCCAATATCTCCAACGCCTTACCGACTGTTCCGTCACTTTTGCTCTTGTCCATAGACATCGCGTTTTCCTCCCTGCCCTCATGCGCCGCGCCGCTCAAATTTGCTGCACCGCCGCATGCCTTGGCTGTTGACAAGCCTAGCCTGTTCGCGATTTAGTATCAATATCCAAAACCAAGTTTCAAATAATGGAACTTAACACTGGACCTTACGACCGATGGGGTGACGCGGAAATCGCGCGCCCTGTTTGACATAGGAAAGCATCTAGGGAGGAAACCATGCGTTCCATCATTAAAGCGTCCGTCGCGACGCTGACAGCAACAACAATTCTTGCGGGCGCTGCATTTGCAGACGGCCATGCGAAACTTTCGGGTGAGCTGAACATCACATCCGACATGTCCAACCCTGCGCCGCGCGCAGTGATGGAAGGTCTTGCAGCGCAGTTCGACGAAATGCACCCAGATCTCACGGTTAACCTGACAATCGTTGACCGCGAAGCGTGGAAAACACAGATCCGTAACTCGCTCAGCGCCAATGCACCGGACGTTGTGAACTGGTACGCGGCAAACCGCATGGGTCCATACGTCTCTGCTGGCCTGTTCGAAGACGTCTCCGACGTTTGGGCGGACGAGTCCATGGCGGCGCTTGCCTCCACAAAGGGCGCGATGACAATCGACGGCAAACAGTGGGGTGTGCCATACACATACTACCAGTGGGGCATCTACTACCGCGAAGACATCTTCAACGAGCTTGGCCTGTCCGAGCCAGCAACGTTTGACGAAGAAATGGCGAACTGCGCTAAGATCATCGAGAGCGGTCGCAAGTGCTACACAATCGGCTCTAAGTTCCTTTGGACAGCGGGCGGCTGGTTCGACTACATGAACATGCGCACAAACGGCTTTGATTTCCACATGCAGCTCGCACAGGGCGAAGTTGAGTGGACAGACGAGCGCGTGCGCGAGACATTCGCAAACTGGCGCAAGCTGATCGACATGGGCGCATTTGTTGACGACCACCAGAACTACTCTTGGCAGGAAGCCCTGCCATTCATGGTCAACGGCGAAGCAACAGCTTACCTGATGGGTAACTTCTCTGTCGCGCCTCTGCGTGAAGCAGGTCTCACAGACGAGCAGTTGGGTTTCTATCAGTTCCCACTGATCGCAGACGTGCCACAGGGTGAGGACGCGCCAACAGACACGTTCCACATTCCATCTGGTGCAAGCAACAAAGACGCAGCAAAAGCGTTCTTGAAGTTCGTAACCTCTGCGGACGTTCAGTCTGACATCAACGGTGGCGACAAGCTGGGCCAACTTCCTGTGAATTCCGGTTCTACGGTTGCGGACGACAAGTTCATCGGCAAAGGCTTCAACATGCTGTCAAACAACGCAAAAGGCGGCGTTGCGCAGTTCTTTGACCGTGATTTCCCAGCGGAAATGGCGTCAGCGGGCATGGAAGGCTTGCAAGAGTTCATGGTCTTCCCAGACAACTTGGACGACATCCTTGCACGTCTCGAAGAGACACGCGCACG
>CAYQZI010000292.1:0-2601 GCA_964421835.1 uncultured Planktotalea sp. | reverse complement strand
CATTCAAAGCCCCCATAACCTGCACGACCTGCTCATATGCCACAGCACCATCCGCGCGCAGATAGACCCGCGTGCTGGCACGCTCAGCGGCAATCGCTTGCAGCTTGGTCACCAGTTCATCGCGTTGCGTTTCTGTGGTCTGGATCAAGATGCGCCCGTCGGCTGCAATCGTTACGGTCAACGGCTCTTCCGCATCCGACGGCAGCGCACCCGCTGCGGTTTCAGGCAATTGCACTGGCACGCCAACGGTCATCAAAGGCGCTGCAACCATGAAGATGATCAACAGCACCAACATGACATCAACGAAAGGGGTCACGTTGATTTCCGCCATCGGCTTGGCCCGTCCTCCGCGCCGCCTGCGCCGCTTTGCGCCGCCGTCTTTTGCGATACCACCCGCGCCCATGGCTTAACTGTCCAACTGGCGGCTAAGAATGGTGGCGAACTCATCGGCAAACGCTTCATAGCCCCCGACGATGCGATCACTATCGGCACTGAATTTGTTGTAATAAATCACCGCTGGAATCGCTGCGAGCAGGCCAAGACCTGTGGCCAATAGCGCCTCTGCAATGCCTGGTGCAACCACAGCTAGGTTGGTGTTCTGCGCTTCAGCAATCTCGATAAAGGCATTCATAATGCCCCAGACCGTGCCGAATAGACCGACAAACGGCGCAGTGGAGCCAACCGTCGCCAGCACAGACAGCCCCGATTGCAGCGCTTCCGCTTCCTTAGCGATTGCCACATCCATCGAGCGGTCAATCCGGCTTTGTGCACCAGCGATCAAACCACCATCCACGCGATGCGAGCGCCGCCATTCCGTCATGCCAGCGGCAAAAATCTTTTCTGAGGCCCCGTTCGGCTGCGCGCCAATCTGTTCAAACAGCTGATCCAGCGGCTCACCTGACCAAAACGCCTGATCAAACACCGCCTGCTCCGCGCGTGCAGCGCGGTATTGCATGTATTTCTGCACCACGATGGACCACGCCCAGATCGAAGCCACGATCAGCAAGATCATCACAAGTTTAACGGTAATCGTCGCGCGCGCAAAAAGCGCCCACATGGAGAAATCAATCTCCTGCGCAATCGCAAGGGTTTCTGCTTCCATTTGCCTGCTCTTCTCGAATACGGCCACTGATGTGGCTCTTAGATAGGCGCATCCTATACGATAACAGCAGCAAAACCAACATCTCACGCGCAACACGCGCATTGGGACGTAAAACTAGACCAAGACTCGGCGGATATTCGCTGGAAGCCGCGTTGGCTGACCTTCTGCCGTCAGCGCCACAAGCGTCACTTCGGCTTTGAACAAGAGCTCTTCTTTGCGCATCACGTCTTGCGTCAATACAATACGCGCCCCCGTGATTTTATCAACGCTGGTACGCACGCTTAACTGATCATCAAACTTTGCGGGGGCCAGATAATCTGCCTCCACGCGGCGCACAGCAAACACAAGCCCCTCGTCCTCTTTCAAACGGGTCTGATCGATCCCAATCTCGCGCACCCATTCCGTGCGCGCACGCTCGATGAAGCGCAAATAGTTGGCGTAATACACGATCCCCGCAAGGTCCGTGTCCTCATAATACACCCGAAGGCCAAACTCATGCATGTCACGCGCCTATTGTTTCTTGGGCATGCGCGCAAATAGCCGCAACGCATGGCTCGGATCACGCGCGGCCACAGGCATCACCGCATCATAACCCGCTGCCAGCAATCCAGAAATCTCTGGTTTTACGATCACGCCGCCATCCTCCATGATTGCCAAAGGCGAAACGCCCACAAAAGCGCGATCCGACCAAAGCAGCATCATCTGCACCGCTTGGCTCAGCGCGAGCGTCTCTGCGGGTACATCCTGCATATGCTGATCCATACGAATAAAGGTGAAACAGGCCTTGATCGCGCCCTCTTCATCGAAACGAAACACGCGGTATTGATTGGCATCTGCTGCACTCACGCGCGCGACCATCCCCTTAAGATCCGGCACCAACTCGTCGAGTTTCGGCACCTCCAGCAACTCTGCCCAGTCGTTGAAAAAGAAGAACATCGCATTGCTGCCAAGCTCGGGATCGGTTTCTGCCATGTGATGGTTGGACACCAAACACACCGCCTCAATCGCGCCTTTCACGACCTTCAGCGTCTCGTCCGTCACGCCAAACACAACCGGCGAAATCGCCCGCCCCCAGCGCGCAAAAACATAACTCTCGTCTGATCGCGTGAACAGCGCTTCGATCTCAGTAGGGTCCAACATCGTCTTCATCTTGCCCTTTAAACTCAATCCAACCTCTCACCCGAACAAACCCGCTTGATCAGGTCCCTTCGGTGCAGCCATCCCCAAATGAGACCAGGCTTTTTGCGCCAACATGCGCCCGCGCGGGGTACGCTGTATCAAACCCTGCTGCAACAAAAACGGCTCGATCACCTCTTCCAATGCATCGCGGCTTTCGGACAAAGCCGCTGACATCGTCTCGATCCCTACGGGGCCTCCTGCATAATTCTCCGCGATCAAACTCAGATATCGTCGATCCGCACCATCAAGCCCCAGCTTGTCCACTCCAAGCCGCGTTAACGCCATATCCGCCAAATCACGCGTCACACGTCCATCGCCCT
>CAYQZI010000291.1:0-2616 GCA_964421835.1 uncultured Planktotalea sp. | reverse complement strand
GCCTCAATAATGCAGCGCGTATGCTCCAGCGACACAACGGTTTCGCAGATCACCAAATCCGTATTGCCGACAAACTTTGCGGCAACTTCAGAATAGATTGGCACAGCGATGTCAGCGCTTGGGTGAATATCAGGGCGATAGCTTGCGCCGAGGGGCCCTAAGCTTCCCGCGATCCGTCCAGACCCATTGGCAGCGCGCGCATTTTGTGCTTCTTGCAACGCCATTGCGTGCAAAGTGTCGAATTTGTCTTCAATTCCAGCAGCCAAGAGCCGGTCGCGCTGCACAGCATAGCTGTTCAACGTTGCAATCGTCGCACCTGCCGCAAAGAAATCGCGGCACACGTCAGCCACAAGACCCGGGCGGTCCATCATGACCTGTGTAGACCACAGCGCAGTTGGTTTATCGCCAGCGCGATGAACAAGTTCTTGGCCTATGCCGCCATCTAGAAGCGTAATGTCAGTCATCAGATCGGTCCTGTCAGTAAAAAGAATGTCAGGGCCGCCGCATAACACCAGTCCACGGCAACGCAACCACTAACGTACCAGCCAAAGAACGGCGTGCCGTGTCCGCGATGTTTCATCAGATCCCAGACACCGTGACCAAAGATGCCTGCGATGATGAACCAAGGGCTCGTGAAAAGTCCGACAAGTCCAATGAGCGCCAAGAAAATCGCAACACGAACCTCGAGCGCAAAGTGGCTCCCACTGCGCCAAGCAGCAGCGGGATAGGTAAAGAGCATCGCAATTAGAAAGAAGACCGCGATGCCCCAAACATAAGCGTGCGGCAAAACGAAATGACTGATGGGAATTCCAATGACATACAGCGTCGCTGCGGCCTTTAGCCAAAGGAAGGACCGCGAAAGCAGGCTGTCATGCCAGTCAATATCGTCTGCCGCGAGGCTCATGCGCGCAACCGCGCGTTCTCAGGATCCCACATGGGCTGATCTTTTTGAACAGTGACGCCGTAGCGACCTCCAAAGATTTCGACCTCCAGTTTTGTGCCTGGCTCAAGAAGGTCTGCGCGCAACATGCCAAGCGCGATGCACTTGTTTGTGCGGTAGCCCATCGCAGAGGACGTGACTTCGCCAACAACTTCGTCGCCCTCCCAGATTGTCGACATGTAAGGCGCATCAAAGATGCACGCGTCGTCAATGGTCAGTGTGACGAAACCCTTCTTGCGACCTGCTTGCTTTTCGCTCAGCAAAGCGGCTTTGCCGGGGAAGTCCTGTTCTTTGTCGAAATTGATGAAGCGATCCAAGCCGCCCTCAAGCAAGGAGTAGTCGGTAGATAGATCACCCTTCCAAGCGCGATAGCCTTTCTCGATCCGCAAAGAGTTAAGCGCATACATGCCAAAGGGCGATGCTCCCTCAGCTGTCACTGCGTCATAGATCTCCGCCGCGTCGTCCATGGCGCAGTGCACTTCCCAGCCAAGCTCACCCGCAAAGGACACGCGCAGCAAGCTTACGTCTTTGCCCGCGACTGTCGCCGCTTGATAGGTCAACCACCCTTTGGAGAGGTCTGCGTCACTTATCCCAGAGAGCACATCGCGTGCCTTCGGACCTGTGACGAGCATGCATTCATATTTCGTCGTGTTGTCGATGATTTCGATGCCGCTTGGCGCGTTGCGGCGCAAGAACTCAGCGTCATGCCACTGCGCGAGTGCCGCAGTGATCAGCCATGTTTCATCGTCGCTGCGTGGGATCACAGATGTCTCTGTCACAATGCGGCCACGGCTGTCGGCGAAATAGGCCAAGCCAACGCGCCCAACCTTGGGCAAACGCGAAGCAGTTAGGCTATCGATATAATCCTGTGCACCAGGGCCTTTGACGCAAAGACGCGAGAAACCGGTGATCGGCAGAATACCGCAATTGTCGCGCACAGCTTCGACTTCTTCTTTGATGCGCTGCTCCCATGGGCCGTTGCGCTCCCATGTTTGTGTGCTTTCCTCGGATGTGTCGTCGCCATCTTTGGCAAACCAATTCGCGCGCTCCCATCCGTTGTAAGCGCCCATCTGAGCACCACGTTCCAGCAAGCGCGACTGCAAAGGCGAGTGTTTCTTATCGCGACCCGCTGGCCATTCATGATGCGGGAAGTGCATCGCATACTCGTGGCCGTAAGTTTCCAACGCTTTGGCCAAACAATGATCATGATCCGTGTAATCGGTGTAGCGACGTGGATCGACGGCCCACATATCATCATCTGTTTCACCATGCATGATCCACTCCGATAGCACTTTGCCCGCGCCGCCCCCTTGGGCGATGCCGAAGGTGAAAGAGTGTCCTTCAAAGGCGTTGGGGCAACCCGGCATTGGGCCGATCATCGGCAAGCCATCGGGGGCATAGGGGATAGGGCCGTTGATGTTGCGGCCAACACCTGCGGTGCCCAAAAGCGGAACCCGCTCCATAGCGTCTTCAATGTACCACTCCAGACGCTCAAGATCGTCGGGATAAAGCTGGAACGAGAAATCCTCCGGCATAGGGTCTTCCGGCGTGACCCAATGCGCTTTGCAGTTCCGCTCGTAAGGGCCGAGGTTCAGACCGTGCTTGTCCTGACGCAGATAATAAGACGTATCCACATCGCGGATCATCGGCATTTTGTGACCTTTTTCTTTGGTCCA
>CAYQZI010000290.1:0-2620 GCA_964421835.1 uncultured Planktotalea sp. | reverse complement strand
TTGTTTTTGCAGAACGATTTTTACAAAAATCGCGAAGCCTACTTGGCCGCTTTGGCAGATGTGATGAAGACGGAATACGAAACCATTGTTGCGTCTGGCCTTGATTTGCAACTCGATTGCCCCGATCTCGCGCTCAGCCGTCACATGTTGTTCATGGACCTCTCAGACGAGGAATTCCTCAAGATTGCGAACATGCATGTGGACGCGTTGAACCACGCGCTCAGCGATATTCCCGCCGAAAAAGTGCGCCTGCACATCTGTTGGGGCAACTATGAGGGGCCGCATGTTTGCGATATTTCGATGGCGAAAATGTTCGACACGTTGATGTCTGTGAAGCCTTGCAAGGTGCTGTTTGAGACGTCCAATCCGCGTCATGGCCATGAATGGGCGGTGTTCCGGGATCGCAAGAACGACATCCCAGACAATAAAATTCTTGTGCCCGGCGTCGTTGATTCCACAACAAACTTTGTCGAGCACCCTGAACTGGTTGCGCAGCGTATTGAACGTTTCAAAGATATTGTGGGCGCGGAACGTGTGATCGCCGGCTCTGACTGTGGCTTTGGCACATTTGCGGGCTTCGGCGCGGTGGATCCAGACATCGCCTATGCCAAGTTGAAATCCCTCAGCGACGGGGCGGCGCTTACATGATTGACGACGCCCTTCTGAAACTGCTGCGCAGTGTCGATACGCCCAGCGTGTGTAACGCGATTGAAGTTGCTCAAGGCCAGCGTGGTTTCAACGGTTTCACGCGTGGTACGATGCTCGCCTCCGCACCAAGTGAAGTCATGGCAGGCTATGCCGTCACCGCGAAGATCAAAGCGCTGGCACCGCCTGACGAGCCAGCGGATGTGATCCGTGCGCGGCGCATGGCCTATTACAAGGCGATGGCGGAAGGATCGAAACCATCGATTGCTGTGGTTGAGGACGAAGACTTCCCCCATTGCATCGGTGCCTATTGGGGCGAGGTGAATACGACGGTTCACAAGGGCTTCGGCATGAATGGCGCGCTGACCAATGGGGTGATGCGTGACTTGGGCGACATGGCTGCGAACTTCCCAGTGGTTGCAGGCTCAATCGGGCCGAGCCACGGGTTTGTGCATGTGACCGAGCTTGGCACGCCTGTAAATATCTTTGGTCTCACGGTTGCACAGGGTGATTTTGTCCATGCGGATCGTCATGGTGCAGTGGTTGTGCCCACAGATGTTTTACCCAAACTGGACGATGCCTTGGCGAAAATGTTCGAGACCGAAAAGCTTGTTTTGGAGCCCGCGCGCCAAGAGGGCTTTGATTTCGAGGCGTTTGAAAAAGCATGGAGTGCCTTTGAAAAGGCCCGCACTTAACATCAGGAGAGCTGCCGCGCGATGAGCGGCTTTCGCTCAAATGTTGCAATTTTGGTAGACAATAGCCTCAATGCAGCCGCATTGTTGCAGGACTTTGCGATCAACGTTTTCGGAGATCGCCATGGACATTCTGTTTCAAATTTACCAATCCGTATACACGAGCTTCACGGATCTGAGCTCGCGTTTGGCCTTGTTTTACTTGGCTTTGACTGTGTTGATCGTCGCGTTTCTGTGGATCAAACGCGGGCGTCCGGGCAGCTTTATCTCTTATCTTTTGCCTAAAGAAGTCTATCTGCACAAATCCAATCTCGTGGATATTAAGATCTTTTTGTTCAACAGCCTGCTTTCGGTTCTTGGCCTTTTCGCGCTGGTGACGATGACGCCTTTGATGACCTCGGGTGTGCTGAACATGCTGCTCAGCGCGACGGGTGGATCGTTGGCGCCTGTTGAGATGACCTTTGCTAAACTGGCCGCCGCAACCATGATCATGATCTTGACACTGGATTTCTGCAAATACTGGGCGCATCGCTTGCACCATGAAACGATGATCCTGTGGCCGTTCCACGCTTTGCATCATTCTGCAGAAATTATGACGCCGCTTACCGCCAGTCGGAACCATCCTGTTTTCCTCGTCCTGCGCGCGCTGCTCAACACGGTTGTGGTTGGCACGGTGCAAGCGTTGATGCTGTTCTTGCTGATGGGAAAGATCGAGATCTTGACGATTGGCAGTGTGAACGCCGCTTATTTCATCTTTAACGCTTTCGGCTCGAACCTGCGCCATAGCCATGTGTGGCTCAGCTATGGCCCTGTTTTGGAACATATCTTTATCTCTCCTGCACAGCATCATGTACATCACTCGATTGAGCGTAAACACTTCAACAAGAACTACGGTGAAGTCTTTGCGATCTGGGATTTGGTGTTCGGCACGCTTTATGTGCTGCGCGAACATGAAAAGCTGGAGTTTGGCCTGTCCAATTCGAAGGGCGAACGGGTCGCACAACCTTATCCAACCTTGCGCACGGCGCTGCTGGATCCTTTTGCAGACAGCTGGCGCGCACTTTGGAAAGGCACATCGCGCGATCCCAAGATGCAAAAGCGTCGTGAAAGTACCGCGTCGTGAAGAGTCACGCGCTCACACCGGGGCTGTCGATCTGGCTGGATGCCTTGCGCGTTTGGGCGACGATTGTTGTCGTGCTCTCGCATGTGGCCTATCCCCGTTTCACGCGCGGCGACTATATCTTCATGCGTGAGCTCAACCTTGGCAGTGACAGCGTCGTGGT
>CAYQZI010000289.1:0-2643 GCA_964421835.1 uncultured Planktotalea sp. | reverse complement strand
CCAAAAAAAATCTCATTTCTTTTTTGACGGCCCCATTTGAGCACGCGAACGGCCAGGAGCCGCCATTGACCAAGACACCGCAATGCTCCAGGTGCAGCCCGCATTGCGGACATTGGCTACGAGCGTATCATCTGCGGTTGACTCAACTCATAGTATGCGGACAAAAACCGCCATTGGGCTAAGTGCCCTTCAGCTGAGATCGGATCGCATCCGCCGCAGGACGCCCCGCGTCGATCATTATGGTTTTCAAATTAGGTTTTTCGGCAAGCACGCCTTCTAATAATCGGACACCGCCGAGCACTGAAGCATCGGCGGGCGCAATTTCGCGTGCGGTGAACAGCAACTTAATTGCATCAGCTTCGGATTTAGGGTGCGCGGCTTCCAGCGAGTACCGATCTTCCAAAACGGCAATCAGATCGTCTTGGGAACGCAACGCTATCCAAGCGTCTAACTCTGAGCGCTCTTTTCGACCGACAAAGATTTCGCTCCGTTCTGCGATATTGATGATGCGGCGCCCCAGTGCCCCAAGCAGGCTAAGATGAAGGTCTTGGGCCGCACTTAGTAGGTCTTGCAGCCATGTGGTCATCAAATGCTTCTGAGCCACACCTTTCAAAGTGCTGTTTCCCAAGAGGGCTGCGCTGCCTATTGCGGGACCCAGAATGAGCGCTCCAGCCGGACCGATGGCGATTAGACCGATCCAGGCACCGGCCTTACCGCCAACAAGGGCCAATGCTCCTCGAGACGCACCGTCGAGAAGGAGCCAGGCAGGTAAGTCCGAAATCGGGACCCGCCCCTGCATGACTTCCAGCCCCCCTCGTAGGGCACCGATCGAGAGCGCAAATTGCAAAATATCAGGGTCTGCAAGTTCTGCTGCATGGCCGAGCGTTTCGGCAATCTGCTTTTCCAGAGTTGCGATTTCGAACCCCGGCACCGTGGTCACAAGATGTGCCCAAGGCGCATCACTTTGGGCTGCTTTCTCGGCAAGTGCGGCATTGGCTATAACTGGAATATCTGGATATTTTTCGAAATGCTCGATCAAGTTGGAAAGTTCGGTGCCACACTTTACCTGCACAGGTTGCCCGTCGACGAGAAGATCGAGTCCTGGCGTATTACTTGCCTCAACGAGGGCAACATCGTGGCCATCTGCGATCAGTTGATCCATCACTAGGCGCTCGGCTGTGTATCCCCGCAACGACCAGCTCGCACCGGGGATTAGGAATTCGCTTGCGCGACAGGCAAAAGAAATAGGATCTCCAAGAGCCTCAGAACGGGAAAAGTCGGCGGCCATCATAACGTTTTGGTCGACGGCAGCCGCGTGCCAGATCATCTCGCCAGCCGTCATGCCTAAGACCATTGATGCGTCAATGACATCAGCTGACATCCTCTTCGTTGCCCATGGTTCAGGAGGAGCGCCGGCGGGGACGGGCAAAGGGCCAGAAAGGTTCGCGGTTAGTGTGCTAATTCGTCGTCGCATCGCAGATCGATCTGACGCAGACATCCAGCGAAGCGCGTCCGAGGCCGACCGATCAAGGGCGCGCATGTCCGTCAAAAACTGCTCAAGGCCTATGTCGCTGTTTAGCGTGCCTTGGGCTGCCAACATAACCCCGAGGCGGGATGCGAGTTGGCTACGAACAACCCGTGATCCGCGCCCTATCCCAATCCAGCCAAGCGCTGCGACGCCAGCGAAGACCGTCACTGGGTTTATCAAGGTTGCCAGAAGAGAAACTAATGCAGGTCCGCTGACCATGGGTAGAAACGCGCTCATTTGAGTTGCCATAATATATGGAAGGAAGCCCGCATTCGCGACGACTGCGGCTCCCCCCACCCAGACGCCACCAGCGGCTATGGCTGTGCGTGCTTTTGCTTGCCCTTGCCGGAGTGCCTTGACGATTTCGGGGTCAGCGTTTTGAGCAACGGAATCTACGACTGCGTCATCGGCCAGCAACACGAACATTTCTTCCGCTACAATTTCAGGAAAGGGCATAGGACTTACTGCTCTAACCGTAGTCTTCGCGGCTTTCCAATATCCTGCTGCTTTGTTTCCTATCCGACCAACGAAATCAGCATCGGATTTTGCTTGTACGGTCTTTTCATGTCGTAACTTGATCGATGGTGTTAGTCTTTCAGCGGCTCTCACCGCAAATGCAGAGGCCGTTTTGATTGCGACCCTCGTCGAGAGTGGCGGATCTGAGGGTACGCCCATGGCTTCTGTGAAACGGGTCCATAGTCGGAAACGCAGGTCACCGTCGGTTGCCGAACTTTTGACCAAACCATCCTGAGCTGCTTGAAGTTGGTCGGCAGCAAAGTCTTGGTTCATCCCAAACTTAGCGCCGATGCCTGCAAATGCGCCCTTTGCGAGGAAAAGTCCGTCCGCGCATTCGATGAGGGCAATCATCTGGCATATTTCGGTTCTATTGAGAGTACCGAGGCCGGACAGTATATCAACGGGCCGGACGATAGGGTGCGCACTAGGATCTGTTGTCATACACCTGACAGTGCGCCCCACAAATCCGGAATTCAACTGCTCAAAACAAAATCTCAAATCAAATATTGTCATCTTCTGACAGCGATCAACTCTCCGAACTGGACGGCCCAAAGCGCCCCTTGGACCGATACTCCAAGTTTTGCACATGCGTTCTCAAA
>CAYQZI010000288.1:0-2726 GCA_964421835.1 uncultured Planktotalea sp. | reverse complement strand
ATCGACTTGGACACATGCGTTGGCTGTCATGCCTGTGTTGTGTCCTGCAAAGGCTGGAACACCGAAAATTACGGCGCGCCGCTGAGCGATCAAAATCCTTATGGCGGCGATCCATCGGGGACGTTCCTCAACCGTGTACACTCCTTCGAGGTGCAGCCAGATGAGGGTGCCGCGCAGCTTATTCACTTCCCCAAGTCCTGCTTGCACTGCGAAGACGCGCCTTGCGTCACCGTTTGCCCAACTGGCGCAAGCTACAAGCGTGTCGAAGACGGTATTGTGCTGGTGAACGAGCAAGACTGCATCGGTTGTGGCCTGTGCGCATGGGCGTGCCCATATGGCGCGCGCGAGATGGACGCCGCCGAGAAAGTCATGAAGAAATGCACCCTTTGCGTAGATCGAATCTACAACGAAAACTTGCCCGAAGAAGACCGCCAGCCCGCCTGTGTGCGCACATGTCCGTCAGGCGCGCGTCATTTTGGCGATCTTGCGGATGAAACATCTGACGTCAGCATCCTCGTGGCCGAACGTGGCGGCTTTGATCTCATGCCAGAGCAAGGCACGAAACCTGTGAACAAGTATCTGCCACCGCGCCCGAAAGACACGATGGAAGAGTTCGACATCCTCGCGCCCTATCTTGAGCCTGTTGCGAAAGACGCTGGCGGCTTCTTGGGCTGGCTCGACAAAACCTTAGACGCACTACCTGGGGGGGCGAAATAATGCATCCTGCACCGTCGATTATTCTCTTTACCACGCTCTCTGGCCTTGGCTTTGGCCTGCTGGCGTTTCTAGGTCTTGGCATGCCCGGCTCAACTGGCCTTACGGCCTTCGTCTTCTTCACCATCGCCTATCTTTTGGCGGTTGGCGGGTTGCTGTTTTCGACCTTCCACCTTGGTCACCCAGAGCGCGCGTTGAAAGCGTTCAGCCAGTGGCGCTCTAGCTGGTTGTCCCGCGAGGGCATCTGCGCGGTTGCGGCGCTCGTTGTCATGGCGATCTACGGGATTGGGCGGGTGTTCTTTGCTCAGCACTGGGGTTTGATCGGGGGGATTGGTGCGATCCTTTCCTTGCTCACGGTCTACACAACGTCGATGATTTACGCGCAGCTTAAGACGGTGCCGCGTTGGCATATGCCGCTCACAAGTCCGCTGTTCATGGCATTATCGGTTACAGGTGGTGCGCTCTTGTCGGGTCAAGTGACCTTGGTTATTCCGCTGTTGATCATCTCTGCGGGCCTTCAAGTGGCCTATTGGATCATGGGGGACGGCCGCCTTGCAGCGTCTGGCTCCAACATGGAAAGCGCGACGGGTCTTGGTCACATCGGCAAAGTCAAAGCGTTTGAGCCACCGCATACAGGCACCAACTATCTGATGCGCGAATTCATCCATGTGGTTGGCCGCAAACACGCCACCAAACTGCGCGCGATTGCCTTGGTTTTGGGCTTTGCATTGCCGCTGATTTTCTTGCTTTTGCCGTTTGGCCACATCTTCGCGCTGGTCGCAGTCTTGTGTCACGTCGCGGGCATCCTAACGTCGCGTTGGCTATTTTTCGCACAAGCGGAACACGTTGTTGGTTTGTACTACGGCAAACGCTAAGCGCCGCCTTTATTAAGCAATAAAAGCCCCCGTCGCTCTGTGCGGCGGGGGATTTCTTTTTTTCAGCTCACGAAGCTTCGATCTTTGTTTTTTCTATGCAGGCATCGCGCAATACCGCCAGAGAGGCCAATTCGGAATCACTGCGATATGCGTCAAACGCATCGGGGTTTGGAAATTCCAAGACGTGAATTTCATGCGGATCATCGCCGTTGGTGGCATGGTTTTGCACAATGTCGACGACCCTACCGCCGTGTTTCGCCATGATCGCAAAAGCCGCAGTCTCAAAACGGCGAAATTCATCGAACTTCGAATCCTTAACCCACAGCTTTGCAACGACGCGCATCAGCTCTGCTTACGTTACCTGCGCCACGTCCCGAACCATTTCTTAACGCCATCACTCGTGTTCGCGATGCTATCCCCCGCATCCTCAAGCACAGGATCGATCCGCGCCTCGCGAAAGCGCCGCCAACGCACCCAGATGGCCCAGACGAAGGCGAAGAACACGATCAGAATGCCGATATTCAGCCATGGAATGATGCGCACATCAGGGCTGTCTACAGCGCGTACGGAAATCGCATTGGGGAAGATCGACATGAACTCATTGCGCCAACCATAGTGCTTGATCACCACCCACTGTGGTGTCTCCGCGGCTGATTTCAGATCCGCAGCTTCGGCTTGTAGGTTCGACGTGTCAAACTTGAAATAAGGGGGCCAGCCCCAGCCTGTGTCCTCGTTGCGATACACCATCACCTGATCATTACTAAGGCGCGTTTGAATAAAGAACACATCGCGGTTCGCGGTCGTCGCTGCATTTCCTGCATCTGCGCTTGCCCAGAAGATCGAATTCTCCCCAAAATCAATCCGCTTTTCGTAGGTATCAGAGACACGCGCCACGTCGTGCTGCGGCAGCGTATAGTGAAAGAAGGCTGCAACAAACACCCAGAAGGTGATCGCAAGAACCCATTTGATATAGCCCATCAGATCAGGCTCCCTTTACATAAAATTCGTGGCGTAAATGATGAAGGACACAACGCAAATCGGCACAACATAGACGCCAAGGATCAGCTTGCGCCGCAAGGAACCATCATAGCGCTCAAGCCCATCGCGCACAAATGTGTCGCGATCCCCCTCGCGTCC
>CAYQZI010000287.1:0-2733 GCA_964421835.1 uncultured Planktotalea sp. | reverse complement strand
TCGCGTGTGAGTATCGACCCTAAGCTTGGGCTGTGAGCACTGGATTTGAGTTTAATTGGCAAGATTAAGCCGAAGGTCAGTTTAACTGATCTGCAAAGGTCTCGATAAGTTTGTGTTTGAGCAGTTTGCCTGTCGGAGCAGCGGGTAGGCTTAAGGTCAGCACGATTTGGCTCGGGCGTTTATAAGGCGACAGACGCGGCGCGACGAAAGCGTGCAGGTCTTGCGGTGTGAGCGTGTCAAGCGCTGCAAGTTGCACGAAGGCGAGCACTTCTTCATCCCCCGTCGCAGTGCTGCGACCAATGACAGCGGATTGAATGACATCAGGGTGATCATTAAAGGCGGCTTCCACCTCTGGCGGATAGACGTTGAAGCCACCACGAATAATCAACTCTTTAGAGCGGCCAAGGATGTGGAGCAGGTTTTTGTCATCAATACGCCCCAGATCGCCGGTGTGCATCCAGCCGTCTTTGTCGAGCACAGCATCGGTTGCTGCGGGGTTGCGAAAGTAGCCAAGCATGATGTGTGGGCCGCGCGTAAGGACTTCGCCGATGCCATTCCCGCCACCCTCAGCGGTTTCATCAATGGCGATTTCGATACCTTTGAGCGCGGGGCCAACGGAGATATCAGGATCGCCAAACGCGCTTTGCGTCGTCGTCACACCTGCGCTGGTTTCCGTCATACCGTAGCCGTTTTGCAAAGCGATGCCGTAGAACGCCTCGGCCTTGCGTTTCCACATAGGATCAAGCGGTGCAGCGCCAGAAGAGACAAAGCGCAAAGGGCCGCCTGCGATACTCTCGATGCCTTGCTCGGCGGTGTATTGCATCAAGAGCGCGTGCATTTGCGGCACTGCGGGTAGGATCGTGACGCCCTCGTTCAGAGCCGAGAACAGTTTTGCAGGGCTAAACCGCGCCTCTAGCCGGACTGTCGCGCCAATAAACGTCGCCGCAATCATCATAGAGACGAGGCCAAACACATGGCTCATAGGCAGTGCACCATAGACCGTATCTGTCGGTAGCATCCCGCGTGTGTCGGTGGAGAGCTTACCCGCAAATTCCAGATTGGAGTGGGTGAGCATGACCCCCTTGGGCGTGCCAGTCGTACCTGTAGTGTAAAGCATCACGGCGACGTCTTTGTCCGGCTCGGGATCGCTGGCGGCGCATTCCACCATCATCATGCTGCCCCAAGCGCCGCGTACGTCACGCGCATCGCGCCGCTCTCCGTGGGCTTTCGCATCGGGGGAAACTGCAGACATAAACAGCGCCACGCGTGGATTGGCGTGAGCGATAATGCGGCTTAGCTCCGCTTCGGTTTGACGCGCGTTCACAGGCACCGCCCACGCGCCAATGATCGAGCACGCGAAAATGAACGCGCAAAGCGTGGCGCAGTTTTCGGTGACCATCAGCACGCGATCCCCTTTTCGAACGCCTGCGAGCTTGAGCAGATCCGCGCCTGCCTGCGCCGCATCCCACTCCTGCGCGAACGTCCAAGGCGTGCCGTCCCAATCCAGAAGCGCAATCGCATCTGGGCGGCTCGCGGCTTGGTCACTTAGGAACTGGTGAATGCGCAAAGGGGCCTCCGATCAAGGGTACTCTGGGGTTTTCTTTTCTAGAAACGCGGCGATGCCGATCTTGGCTTCGGTATCTGCAACCGCGCGGATCATCGCTTCTCGCTCGGCTTCGAGTTGCTCTACTTCGCGCGTCTCGTAAGCTTGGCCAACCAACCCTTTGATGATGCCCTGCGCCTTGCGAGGGCCCTTGGCAAAGGCGTCGGCAAGCGAATGGGCTTCTTTCAACGGGTCCTCGCTGATGAGGTTGATAACGCCCAAGTCAGACAAGCGTTCAGCCGTCACAGAGCGCGCAAGCAAGCACATTTCAGTGGCGAGTTGGCGGGGAATCATGCGCGACAGAGCCGATGTAAGGCCCCCATCGGGCACAACACCCGCTTTGACATAAGAGGCTGTTAATTTCGCGCCGGGCGCCGCGACAATCATATCGCAGGCCAGCGCAAGCGACAGACCAGCGCCAGCGGCGCCGCCTTCAACAGCGGCAATCACAGGAACGGGGCAAGCGCGGATCCCAGCGGTGATGTCATGCAGATCTTGGATCTTTTCGCGGCGTTCCTCTAGCGTTGAGCCAGCGCGCGTTTGCAGCGCATTCAAATCACCGCCAGAGCAAAAGAACCCCCCCATAGACGCGAAGATCACAGCGCGAATTTCAGGGTCTTGTGCACGCTCTAGCGCCTCATTGATCGCGGCATATAGCTCAAGCGAAAGCGCGCCGCGCTTGCTGGGGTTGTTGTTCATGATGGTGAGGGTGCGACCCTCCTGCTTCACGCTGGCAAGGCTCATGTCAGGCGCTCCTGTGGGACTCGTTTGAACACGCCCGTCGATGCTGCAATGAGCGTGCCGTCTTCGTGATGCAACTCGGACGAGATGTATTTTAGCGACCGGCCGCCGCCGGTGATTTTGCCGACAGCCGTGACACGCCCAGGCATTCCCGGTGCGATGAATTGCGTGTTCAAAGAGATGGTCAGGAACGGGGCAAGCCCACTGGCGTCAACAGACAGGCTCCCAGTAGCACCGCTCGCGTTGTCCATCATCGTCGTCGCAATTCCGCCATGCAACACGTTGTGACGGTTCAAATGCCGCTCATCCAGATCAAGCCAACAGCGCGCGCAGCCATCGGGATGGCCCACTTCGAGCACATACCCAACAAGGCGCTGCGTGCCTGTTTC
>CAYQZI010000286.1:0-2742 GCA_964421835.1 uncultured Planktotalea sp. | reverse complement strand
CTGCGCCACTCGCGGCCATCATGCCAAGACGCGCAGCGCCAAGGGCGGCACCGAAATCACCCGCTTGGGGCAGCATCAGTGGCAGCTCCAGCGTCGTCGCAATCGCGCTGAGCCAGTAGTCAGATTTCGCCCCACCCCCAAGCGCGAGGGCGCGTTCGATCACAGTGCCAGTGGAGCGCAGAGCATCATGGCAATCAGCAAAAGCGAATGTAACGCCCTCGACCACGGCGCGCGCGGCTTCACGGGCGTCTGTGGCTTGATCCAGATGCAAGAACTGTCCACGCATATTCGGGTTGTTGTGCGGTGTGCGCTCACCGCCAAGATAGGGCAGGAACAAGGTCCGCGAGGGCGCTTGCAGCGGGCCGAGATCACGCGTGAGATCAGCGGCACTTTGGCCAGTTAAGCGCGAAAGCCATTGCAAAGCATCGGTTGCGGCAAGGATGACGCCCATCTGATGCCATGTGTCTGGCAAAGCGTGACAGAAGGTATGCACAGCACTTGCGGCATCGGGTTGATAGGCATCAGAGGCGGCGAAAAGCACACCGGACGTGCCAAGTGAGACGAATGCATCGCCTTTGCTCACGACACCTGCTCCGATGGCGGAGGCAGCATTGTCGCTCCCTCCGCCAGCCACGACGACCCCCTTGGGGAGACCCCATTCTTGGGCAAGGGTTTCTAAAAGTGTGCCGGAACTTTCGGGGCCTTCAACAAGGCGCGGCATGTGTGTGCGATCAAGGTCGCAGGCGCTTAGTAGATCATCGGACCAATCGCGCTTGTCCACATCAAGCCAGCTGGTGCCTGCTGCATCCGACATCTCCGCGACGTGATCCCCGATGAGAAGCAAGCGCAGATAGTCCTTGGGGAGTAAGACCTTCGCGATTTTGGCAAAGATTTCAGGCTCATTGTTCTTGACCCAAACGACCTTGGGCGCAGTGAAACCTGCAAAAACGATGTTGCCAGAGATATCGCGGAACTGGGGATCAGCATCGAGTGCGCTGGCTTCAACCGAAGAGCGCGTATCGTTCCATAGGATACAAGGGCGCAACACCTTGTCGGCGCTGTCCAGCAACGTCGCCCCGTGCATGTGCCCAGACAAGCCGATCCCGCGCACGGCAGACAGATCAACCTGCGCGCCAAGGGCTTTCATCGCTGTATCCGTGGCTGCAAACCACTGGCTTGGATCTTGCTCTGACCAACCATCTTGCGGGCGCGAAACGGTCATGGGGACCGAATGCTCCGCAAGAATATGCTGATCGTCATCGATCAGGATCGCCTTTAGCGACGACGTGCCAAGATCAAGCCCGATGTACATTTACGCCGCCGCTTTTGGGTTTTTGCCCATGATGATCATCGAGAGGATATCATCTTCTGTCACATCTTCGACGCGTTCGGTGCCAACCATCTGACCGTTCTTCATAACAGAAACACGATCACACAGATCCATCATTTCGCGGGTGTCGTGGCTGATCAGGAAAATGCCAAGACCCTGGTCTTTGAGTTCTTTAATCAGGTCTGCAACCATTTCGGTTTCATGTACTCCAAGCGCTGCAGTCGGCTCATCCATGATCAGGATTTTCGCGTTGAAATAGACCGCGCGCGCAATCGCGACGGATTGGCGTTGACCGCCGGAAAGGGCCGACACAGGTTCTTTCAGCTTTTTGAAGTTAGGGTTGAGACGCGCCATGATCTTGGCCGTTTCCGCCGCCATTTTAGCGTCATCGACAAAACCCATCGGCGATGTGAGTTCGCGCCCTAAGAACAGGTTCGAAGCTGCATCAAGGTTATCCGCAAGCGCGAGGGTTTGATAAATCGTCTCAATGTTATGATTGCGCGCATCGCGGGGGGAATTGATCTCCGCACGCTTGCCATTGATCCAGATCTCACCGCTGTCTTTCTTGTAGGCCCCCGCGAGGATCTTGATCAGCGTGGATTTGCCAGCGCCGTTGTGACCGAGCAAACCAACAACTTCGCCCGCGTGCAGATCAAGGCTGACGTGATCCACCGCTTTGATGCCACCAAACGCGATGGAGATGTCTTTGAGTTGAACGAGAGGGGTATCACTCATTTGGAGTTCCTCCGGTAGAGAATATCAAGGAAGACGGCGATCACCAGAACCGAGCCGACGACAACTTGTTGAATTGCCGCGTCAAAGCCGATGAGGACCATGCCGGTCTGCAAGCTTTGCATCACGAGCGCGCCAAGGATCGCGCCGTAGATCGTGCCAACGCCGCCCGCGAGAGATGTGCCGCCAATGACCGCCGCAGCAATCACATAAAGCTCATCCAATGTTCCAAGTGCTGCTGTCGCAGAGCCAAGACGCGCAGAGGCGACAACGGAAGCGATCCCTGTAAGGAAGCCCATAAGTGCAAAGATTTTGACGGTCATCCAACGGGTGTTGATGCCCGCAAGTTCTGCCGCTTCGGGGTTGCCACCGATCGCGTAAACGTAGCGACCAAACTTGGTGCGCGTCATCAGGATGGTCATGGCGATCGTCACGCCGATCAGGATCAGAACAGGGATGGCAAATCCGTGTGAGATGAAGATACCCTCTGGCGGAACTTCGATGCCTTCTGCAGCGGCCCATTTCTTGATGATGCCTTTGGGCCAAGGGTAGGCGTTCATCAGCAAGGTCGCACCAATCACGGCGCCGCCGCCGATGGCGGCGAGAAGCGTCTCTGCCCAGACGGGGCGAAGGGGGAGACCAAAGTTTTTGCGTTTGCGGCGGCCGAGGATGATCAAAGA
>CAYQZI010000285.1:0-2744 GCA_964421835.1 uncultured Planktotalea sp. | reverse complement strand
ACGGAGTAAATGCCAACAAAGCTGAGCAGCATGACCGTTGGCACAACAACAGTCGTCGGCACCATGATTAGGCGGGCTGCAAAGCGGATGGCGATGAGGCCGATGAACATCATCAGGATGTTGATGATAAAAAGACCCAGAAAGATCGCGTACATCAGCGATGGCTCGTCCGAGAAGAGCTTTGGTCCCGGCGTCAGTCCTTGGATCAACAACGCGCCGAGCAGAACCGCAGCCGCAGGCGAGCCCGGCACGCCGAGCGTCAAAGTTGGCACCAACGCGCCACCGACAGTTGCGTTGTTCGCCGTCTCTGGCGCGACGATCCCTTCGGGAATGCCTGTGCCGTATTTTTCAGAGTTCTTAGAGCGACGCTTGGCCTCAGAGTAGGCAAAGAACGCGCCGACTGCCGCGCCTTCACCCGGAATGATGCCAATGACAGTTCCGATGATGGACGAGCGTAGAATGACATCTTTCATCCGGCCAAGCACTTTCAGCCCCGGTAGTTTTACCGTGAGACTTTCCGCATTGAAGTCGATCTTACGCGTCGCGCGCTCTGCCCCGATCAAAACTTCGGACATGGCGAAAAGACCCACAAGAAAAGGCACCAAAGGTAGGCCTTCATACAGGTGGTAGCTGCCAAAGGTATAACGCTCTGTGCCGTTCAACTCGTCCAGACCCCATGTGGTCAAGAACAAGCCAAGCGCGCCCATGAGCAGGCCTTTCGACAGGCTCTGCCCTGCGACGCGCACGACAACGATCAAACCAAAGACCGAAATCGCAAGATATTCCCTAGGGCCAAACTTCACTGCCAGCTCCGCGAGGAACGGTGTCAAAAGCGCAAGACATACAGCGCTGAACAAGCCACCGATGATGGAGCCTGTTAAGGAAAAGCCAAGCGCTTCGCCGCCCTTGCCGTCCTTGAACATTTTGTGGCCATCTTGGACCGTCGCAATAGCGGCACCTGTGCCCGGAATGCCAACTGCGATGGCAGAAATCGACCCGCCATAGATCGCCGCGGAATAGATCCCTAGCAGCAAGACCATGGATGGCACCGGCTCCATGTAAAATGTGAACGGAAGCGCGAGCGCGATCGCGATGGGTGGCCCAAGTCCCGGCAAAATGCCGATGATCAGGCCAATGACAATGCCAAGCACAAGCAAGAGCATCGTCAAAGGATCTGCGAGAAGGCCGAAAGCGGCGATGAGAGCAGAAGCGTCAAACATCAAATCACACCAACTGAATGCCAAGACCATAGGTGAAGACGATGTAAACAAGCGCCGTCAGCGCCCAAACGACAGCGTAGATCATCGGGCTGCGTACGCCCATCGCGAGCAGGCTTAGCGGGCCAAGCAGAACGGCCATCGGAATGAACCCGAAGTTGCGCCAGATCGTGTAAGACGCGATGCAAACAGCAAGCATCAACAAGCCTCTGCGCGTCTCCCCTGCATCACCAAAAACGTTCATTCCCTCATCACCGCCAGCAGCGCCATAGGTTGCATAGACGAAACCCACCACCAAAGCACAAAGCGCCATGCCACCAAGCATCAATTGCGGAAAGAACTTTGACGGGAGGCCGGAACTGGCCAGCAAACCTGATGTCTCAAACCCTTGCGCGACCCAAGCGAAATACCCGCAAGCGACAAGGATCAAAGCAGCGAATACAAGGTTGGCAAGGCGTTGGCTGAGCATTTGAAGAGACCTAATAAAGAAAACACCGCGCGAAGACTGTGCCGCGCGGTGTGAATGTGCGTCTTTGGATTACTTCTTAAGCAAACCAAGCCCGTCAAGGATCGGTGAATAAAGATCGATGCCGGACTGGATCAGCGCTGTCGTCTCATCCACGCCATGCACCCAGTTGTAACCAACGGACTTTGGGATACGGCTGATGAACGCTTCTTCCCCCATTGGCAAGGACGCGGCCAACAGCTTGTCGACAATCTCTTGCGGCGTGCCTGCTTTCACGGCCAATCCACCGTGGACCCAAACGCCCGCTTCTTTGCCTGGAACAGCTTCGCCAACGGTGCGTACGCCAGGTAGGTCTTTCTCCATGTAACCTTGGCGTGCGTTGTCGAGGATGATTAATGGACGTACTTCACCGTCGCCATATGCATGAATTGATGCCACTTGCCCTACGGCCACATCAATTTGACCACCGATCAGACCAGCCATCGTTGCTGGAACTGTTTTCAAAGCAAGTGTTTTGAACTCTAGGCCAAACTCGGATGCGAGCTGAACGGCTGACAAGTTTGGTGGCGCGCCGAGGTTGTTCACACCAATCGTCAGCTTGTTCTCTTTTGCTCCCTCAAGAAATTCTTCGAACGTTGTGTATGGGCTATCTGCCCGCACATAGAGCGCGTTAGAGGCGGAAATTCCCGCATAGATCGGAATGAAATCTTCCAACGGCTTATACGGCGTCTCCCGCGTAAGCGGTACAATCATAAAGCTCGGTGGCGACCAGTTGAAGACCGTGTAACCATCCGCAGGGGCTTCTGCGACAGACATCGTCGCTGGAATATGCGCGCCACCCGGTTTGTTCACAACGTTCACAGGAACACCCAACTGTTCAGACAGAACATCGGCGTTCATGCGTGCGACGATGTCAGCATTACCGCCTGCTTTGAATGAAACCACGTAAGTGATCGGTTTTTCAGGCCACTCCGCAAGTGCAGCACCCGCGCTTAACCCTAAAGCCGCAAAACCTGCGACCGCCATTTTGATGAATTTCATAAGAAGCCCTCCCCGCTTCG
>CAYQZI010000284.1:0-2774 GCA_964421835.1 uncultured Planktotalea sp. | reverse complement strand
GGATCGCAAGTCATGCCCAAATGATGCTCCAGCGCGATTTCAGCGGCGTTTTCAACTTGCTGAGGCGTGCCACCCAGTACGGCGCAAAGTCCCGCAGCCGCCATTGCAGCGGCACTGCCAACTTCGGCTTGGCAACCTGCTTCGGCCCCTGAAATAGAGGCATTGAACTTCACAAGACCACCAATCGCAGCGGCGGTGAGTAAAAACTCTTCTACTTTGCGCTCCGAAGCGCCGGGCACATGGTCAAGGTAATAGCGGATTGTCGCAGGCACGACACCCGCCGCGCCATTGGTGGGGGCGGTGACGACTTGACCACCTGCGGCGTTCTCCTCATTCACGGCCATCGCATAGAGGCTCATCCAATCGTTGATTGTATGGGGGGCTGTTAGGTTCATACCGCGCTCAGCCTGCAGCGCATCATGGATCCCTTTGGCGCGGCGACGCACGTTCAAACCACCGGGGAGAATTCCGTCGCGCGCCATGCCGCGATCGATGCAATCGCTCATCACTTGCCAAATGCGCGCAGTGCCGCTGCGCAGGCTTTCTGTGCAACCGCGTGCGATTTCATTGGCGCGCTTCATTTCGGCGATGCTTTTGCTGGCGGCGGATGACATCTCCAACATCTCGGCTGCGGACTTGAACGGGAAGGGGACGGGATCGCCTTCATCCGTGTCTTTGCCCTCGGCCAATTCTGCTTGGGTCATCACGAAGCCGCCGCCAATGGAATAGTAGGTCTCTTGAAACGTGACATCGCCCTGCGCATCGGTTGCCATCAGAATCATCCCATTGGCGTGACCGGGCAGGTTGGGGCCGAAGTCGAATTTCAGATCGTTCTTCGGATCGAATGCTAACTTGCCAAGGCCATCTGGAGAGACGCTTTTGCTTTTCACGATCTCGATCATCGCAGCTTCCGCTTTCTCGGCATCATAGGTGTCGGGCAAAAATCCCGCGAGCCCAAGAACGGTCGCGCGATCCGTTGCGTGACCGACACCCGTGAAGGCCAAAGACCCATGCAAGGAAGCGCGTAGCCCGTGAAACTCAAACGGTGACGCGCGCAAGGCGTCTAAGAAACGCGCAGCCGCGACCATCGGACCCATCGTGTGGGAAGAGGACGGTCCGATGCCCACTTTGAACATATCGAAAACGGAAAGAAACATCAGGTGGCACTGCCTATTTGAGGGGTGGCATATGTGGGATTGGTGAAAGGCGTCGCACCTAACCCCTCGTGTTCTTGCACGTGCCGGACGGCTGGATGTCTCTCTAAGCGCGCGGCGAGGGCCATAATCGTCGGATACTCATCTGTCTTGAGCCATCCTGTGTACTCTTGCGGATAGAGCTGCGCCCACCGCATGCAGGTGCACAGATAAATATCAAGGAGACTTGGGGCGGTGTCATCAAAGACAGTGCAGCTTATGTCGCGCACAACCTGTTCCAATTGCGCAAAATCTGCGGACAGGCGCGGGGTTAGCCCCTCTCTCAGCGCAAGTGCGTGCTTAGGTGCTGCGAATTTCTCGGGGTAGAACATTTGACGCAATCCCGCGTGCAGCGAGTTGGACAGAAAGAACAACCATTTCAGCCCATCCACGCGCGCAGCATCGTTCACAGCCGGAAACAGACCGCCGTGACGATCCGCAAGCCACAACAGGATCGCACCGGTTTCAAAGATCACGCCATCATGTGTTTCAAGCGCGGGAATCATCCCCAAAGGATTAAGCGCAAGATATTCAGGCGCGCGCTGGGCCGATTGGCTGCGATCCACCAAAGCAAGCTGATAGGGCACATCCAGCATCTCTAAAGCGATGCGAATGATCAGTGAGGCGTTATCGGGCGCATAATGGAGTGTATAGAGTTCCTTCATATGTCTCCTTTACGCCCTATTCGCGAGGTTGCGACGGCGAAAAGCGACATTCCGCTCTCGCGCCCCGTCCAAGCTATGCGTATAAGGACGCAGGCTGCCAAGGAGTTGAGTGCACATGAGCGGAGAATTGTCCCCCATCGATAAGGCGAAATTTGTAGCGGCCAAGCGCGCGGCTGCTTTCGTGGAAGACGGCATGCGCGTCGGTCTTGGCACAGGGTCAACCGCTGCGTGGCTCGTGCGCTGCTTGGGTGAAATGGTGCGCGACGATGGTTTGCGCATTCGCGGTGTCCCCACATCGACGCGCACAGCTGTTCTGGCGCGCGAAGTTGGCATAGAAGTGATCTCGCTGGATGAAGCGCGGTGGCTCGACATTACAATTGACGGTGCAGATGAATTTGACGGCGATTTGAACCTGATCAAAGGCGGCGGTGGCGCACATTTGCAAGAGAAGATCGTGGCAACCGCCTCTGATCAGATGATTGTCATCACGGACGCCAGCAAAGAAGTCGAAACGCTGGGCGCGTTTCCTTTGCCGATCGAGGTTATTCCCTTTGGATGGCAAACCACGCGGGCGCTCGTTGAAGAGACGCTTGTTTCTATGGATGTCTTGGGACGTGACATCAGTTTGCGTATGAACGGAGACTCGCCGTTCATTACGGATGAGGGCAATCATATCCTTGATCTGAACCTCAAGCGGATCGGCAATGCGCGCCAGCTTTCGATGGTGCTGAACCAAATGCCGGGCGTTGTGGAGAATGGTTTGTTCATTGATATTTGTGACGCGGTTGTGATTGGTCATGGGGATGGCAAGGTCGAAGTGCGCGACATAAATACAGGCACTGTTGAGCATGATCGGCTCGATTTTGTGGAAAGTGATAACCTGTTCAAAGATCTGGCGGACTGAACACGCATTGAC
>CAYQZI010000283.1:0-2795 GCA_964421835.1 uncultured Planktotalea sp. | reverse complement strand
AAAAAGCGGGGGCTACCTATGGCAAGCCTGAATTGAAGCGCGTGCCCTCCCCGTTCGAGCAAGACCATCCGCGCGGCGATTTGTTGCGCCGCAAGTCCTTGGTTTTGTGGCAAGATCAGAGCGCGGATGTCGGCGGCGACCTTGTTGAGGCGATTGTCCAAAGCTTCCAACAGTTCGATCCTGTGATGGAAGACTTGCGCACGTTTCTCTGACAGCAGGCATACAACTTCCGTAGCGTATTTCTTGACCCATTTTTGAACCACGTCACGATGCTCTGATATAACATTCAGGGAGGATGGAAGATGAGACATGCATTGGCCGCAGCAGCGGTGGTTTTGACGGTAGGTCCCGCAATGGCAGAAAATCGCATTGATACGATTAGACCCGACGCGCCAGCTTTGGCCGCTTATGGGGCACATGTGGTGGGCGTACGCACGTTTGAATTAAGCAACCCTGGCCAGATCGACATCGTGAACACTACGGCTGACACTGACCCAACTTATGATCGTCCTTTGACGGTTGAGGTGTGGTATCCAGCGGCAGAGGGTGTTGAAGCGGGTGGCACGTATGAAGGTGTGAACCTGCGCGCCGCCACTGTTCAGGTTGCATTGGAGGGGCAAGCAGTACGTGACGCGGCACCTGCGGCTGAGGGGAAGTTCCCGCTTATCGTGATCTCGCATGGCTACCCTGGCAACCGCTTCTTGATGGCGCATTTGGGGGAGAACTTGGCCTCTAAGGGGTATGTGACAGTCTCGATTGATCATACAGACAGTACATATGCGGATCAGAACGCGTTTGGCTCAACCTTGCTCAACCGTCCTTTGGATCAGGATTTCGTGGTTGAGGCCTTTGCAGATTTCAGCGGTGTTTCTTCCGAGCTTGCGGCCATCATCGATGGCGACACAGTTGGCGTCATCGGCTATTCCATGGGCGGATATGGCGCGTTGATTTATGGCGGTGCGGGTGTGACGCAAGCCTCGACCGAGTATCCATGGGGCACGCCGAATGGCTTGCTGACGCAGCATTTGGCGGGCTCCGAGAGCCACGCAAATATGCCGAATGACAAGGTCAAAGCGATTATTTCGATCGCGCCTTGGGGCAAAAACACAGGGTTCTGGTCCGCGGATGGCTTGGCTGGGTTCAGCAAGCCATTGATGTTGATGGCAGGCTCCGTTGACGATGTGTCGGTCTATTCCGCTTTGCGCGCGATCTTTACCGAGACCACAGGCACAAAGCGCCATTTGCTAACGTTCGAGAACGCAAATCACAACGCAGCTGCGCCGATGCCATCCCCTACTGAGGGCTATCAGATGGTCGAAGGGCTCGATTTTACACCCTTTGAGCATTATGCGGACGCGGTGTGGGACAATACGCGCATGAACAACATCGCGCAGCATTTCGCGACGGCATTTATGGATTTGCACCTGAAAGGCGATGACAGCAAAGCGGCCTTCTTGGACTTGGTGCCAAATGCGGCTGAGGGTGTCACAGCGCTTGATGATGCGGGTAAGCCGACGGCGGATCATACGTATTGGGAAGGCTTCGCAGCGCGTACTGCTGCTGGTTTGAAGTTCGAAACTTTAGACGCTGGTAACTGAGAAAGGAGCGCCCCCATGGAGCCGCGTTGGTTTACGTTGAACGGCGAGAAATTCTTCGCGCGCACATGGGGCGATCCTGCGCTTCCCCCTTTGTTAATGCTGCATGGTTTCCCTGAATATTCAGGAGCTTGGGAGGAAGTGGCGCTGGAGTTGCAAGATCAATTCTATTGCGTAGCACCCGATCAACGCGGCTATGGGCAAAGCTATTGCCCTGAGGGGGTTGAGAATTATCGCACTGGCGTTCTGGCTGCTGACATGGCGGATTTGGCGCGGCAGCTGGGCGCGCCTGTGACGGTTATGGGCCATGATTGGGGGGCGTCTGTCGCGTATGGTTTGGCGATGTTGTTTCCTGATGTCGTCGCGCGCTTGATCATCGCGAATGGTGTGCATCCTGTGCCATTTCAGAAAGCGATGGCGTCGGGCGGTGCGCAATCGGAAGCGTCGCAATACATCAACGCTTTGCGCCGAGAGGGGTCGGAGGAGTATCTGGCCCGCGATGACTTCGGCAAGCTTTTACAGCTTTTCTCAGCCAAGATGGATTTGAGTTGGCTCACGGGTGAAAAGCTGGCGGAGTACAAGCGCGAGTGGGGCCGTGAGGGCCGATTGAAAGCGATGATCAACTGGTATCGCGCCTCCCCCTTGGTGGTGGCGGATCCCGGTGTACCTGTGGATCTGGCGGCGATGGATGTGTCAAGCTTGCAGGTTAAGTGTCCACATTTGCTGTTTTGGGGGATGGACGATAGCGCTTTGCTCCCCGTGTCGCGTGAAGGGTTGGAGGCGTTTGTGGCTGATTTAACGGTGCATGAGATTGAGGGTTCGGATCATTGGGTTTTGCATCAGCGCGCCGGTGAGGTTGCTGAGGTTGTGCGGGGGTGGCTCGTCTGAGCGAGCTTACCTGATCAGAAGTTAAGTACGACAACCAATTTGCTTAGTTTGCGGGCACAAAAACCTGCTGGGGATGGACGCTCAAATTCCAATAAATTTCAGTATCGCGCACCTTCATGCGCTTTAAAACGTCACGAAACGGTTTGCGCAATTCATAAAAATGGAACTTATACGGTGGCGCATTTACCTTTGATCGCCCCCATCCATGAAATACGTGGAAGTTTTTCGCAAAATAGGTCGCTGTCTTTTCGCTCTGCGCGAGCAAGCAATGAGACGAAAGCAACGTGTTTCCGCTAAGTTCTACACGAAACA
>CAYQZI010000282.1:1278-2814 GCA_964421835.1 uncultured Planktotalea sp. | reverse complement strand
GCTGCTGCTGCCGCTGAAGAAGCTGCTGCCGCTGAAGCAGCGAAAGTTGAAGAGGCCGCCGCTGCCGCAAAAGCCGAAGCAGAGGCTGCCGCCGCCGCTGCCGAGGAAGCTGCCGCCGTTGAGGCCGCAAAGGTTGAGGAAGCTGCCGCTGCCGCAAAAGCTGAGGCAGATGCAGCCGCTGCTGCAACAGAAGCTGCCGAAACAGCTGCGACAGAGGCTACAGAAGCCGCGAGTGCCGCTGCCGAAGAAGCGACAGGCGGTATTGCGGATCTACTGACACCTGAGGGTTTCAGCCTTGATAAAGTTGCTGAATTGATCGATGGCTCAGAGCTTGGCTTGGTGCAAAAAACAACTTTGAAAACCGCGCTCACCAGTGCGCAAGACAACCCGGAGCTTCTCTCTGGTGTGCTTGAGCAGATCAAAGGCGCGCTTGGTCTCTAAGCCTTGCCTGTCAAAAGAACGAAAGAAACCCCGTATCTCGATGCGGGGTTTTTTCTTGCCAAAGGGGCTTTAAATCGGCTCTGCTCTGCGCAACGCAGGAGCGCACATGCAGATTACAAAACTTTCCGGCTCACTCGGCGCAGAGATCACGCAAGTCGATTTGAACCATCTTTCGTCAAGTGATTTCAAAGCTTTGCGCGGCGCGCTGTTTTCTCATGGCGTTGTGGTCATCCGCGATCAAAGCCTGACACCGGACGCGCATATCTCCCTTGCAGAACAATTTGGCAAGATCGACATAAATCGCTTTTTTACACCAGTTACGAGCCATCCCAGCATCGCTGAAGTGCGCACTGCGCCTGAAATGACGCGGGTGATTGGCGGGACTTGGCACACGGATCACTCCTATGATCCTGCGCCTGCCATGTGCTCGATCCTTGCTGCGCGCACCTTGCCGCCGTTTGGTGGCGATACGCTTTTTGCGTCGATGACTGCGGCTTATCTGGGGCTGAGCGACGGGCTGCAAAAGACGGTGCGCGGGCTCAAGGCTTTGCACTCCGATGCGAGTTTCGGCGAGAGCAAAGTTGGGATCGAAGCCGACGCCTCGGCGTTTCACGCGCCCACCGTGCATCCTGTGGTGATCGCGCATCCCGGCACGGGCGCGCCCTGTCTTTATGTGAATGGTGATTTCACGACGCAGTTCGAGGGCTGGACGCGCGGCGAAAGCGCCGCTTTGCTTGCGCAGCTTTACGCGCACGCGACGCGGCCTGAATATACCTGCCGCGTTGCTTGGAAAGACGGCAGCGTTGCGATTTGGGACAATCGGTTGGTGCAGCATTTTGCATGTGCGGATTACGCCGGTCACGAACGTTTGATGCATCGCATAACTGTGGAAGGGCAAAGGCTCGATACGTATCAACCAACTTGAAGCGTTGACGCAAAGGGTAGGGTGCGTGAAACCACGCACCCTACCAGATCAATCAAGGAACGCTTTTTCTACCACGTAATGTGCAGGCTTGGAATTGGCCCCTTCTTCTAACCCGTACTCCTCGAACATCTCCTTCAGCTCAAGGTTAAACGCGAGGTTCCCACAAATCA
>CAYQZI010000282.1:0-1178 GCA_964421835.1 uncultured Planktotalea sp. | reverse complement strand
TACTCCTCGAACATCTCCTTCAGCTCAAGGTTAAACGCGAGGTTCCCACAAATCATCGCGCGGTCACTCTCAGGGTTCAATGGCGTGACACCGAGTTCTGCAAACGCCTCGCCAGTGCGCATCAAATCAGTGATCCGCCCCATTTTCGGGCTCTCCTCCCGCGTGGTCGTTGGGTAGTACTTGATCTTTTTCCAGAACCCCTCACCAATCACCTCGTTTAGTAGTTCGTCGTGCTGCAAGCTTTCGATCAGCTCGCGCCCATAGGTCAGCTCGCCCGCTTCGCGGCAGGTGTGCGTGATGATTACCTCATCGTAGTCTTCATAGGTTTGGGGTTCGCGCAAAAGCGAAGCAAAGGGCGCAAACCCCGTGCCCGTCGCAAAGAACCAAAGCCGCTTGCCGGGCAGCAAAGCGTCATGCACCAAAGTGCCCACAGGCTTGGGGCGCATAATCACCTCATCGCCCACTTGGATATGCTGCAAGCGCGACGTGAGCGGGCCGTCTTGGACCTTGATCGAATAGAATTCCAGCTCTTCATCCCAAGAGGGCGATGCAATCGAATAGGCGCGAAGCAGCGGCTTGGCCTTGCCCGTCTTTTCATTCACATCGCCCATCAGACCAATCATCACAAACTCGCCCGAGCGAAACCGCATAGACGCAGGACGCGTCATTCGAAACGAAAACAAGCGGTCCGTCCAATGCTTGACTTCGGTCACTGTCTGCGCATCGGGCAGGGCGGGTTTCTTCGCGGGTGTGTCTAGGGTCACAGACGTCATCTCATTCATTTGTGTACAAACGGAATTTAGGCTCCGTTTCCTCGTTTATTATGGATTTGCCGTTTTGGGAAGAGCCGAGCGTTCAACCGCGCAGCCGCGCCTGATAATCATGCGATTGCCAATCTGCGCGTGCGCGCCAATCCGATTCGGGCTGGCGCTGCGCGAGCTGCGCGTCAATTTCGACCTCGTCAAAGCCTGCGCGCCGCGCCATGGCGTATTGATCTGCGATCACATGGCCCTTGGCGCGCAGCCGTCCGGTGTAGCCACGCAGGCGCAACTGGCGCGCAATCGTAAAGCCGCGCCCATCTGCAAAGCTTGGGAAATCAACGCGGATCATTGTGACGCTCTGAGCAATTTCGAGCGTGGTAGGATCCACATTACTGGCCAAATCAAGTGCGGTGTCGC
>CAYQZI010000281.1:0-2852 GCA_964421835.1 uncultured Planktotalea sp. | reverse complement strand
GGCACATGATCTTCAGAAAATTCAGCAGGCGAGCGTACATCGATGACCGTATCAAACTGCGCAAGCGCATCACGGCTGAGGTTATCAAGCGTAAATCCCATGGGGTTGCCTAACCTGCTTTGCATTTGGGCGAAAGGGCGACACAGTGGAAAGACCAAGGGAGATATCAGATGAGAAATGCGACCGCCGCCTACCCGTTTGATTGGTTTGATGATTGGGAGGCTTTTGAGACGAAGGCGCGCGCATTGGAGGGGCAATGCGTGAGCGTTATGGCGTCTTTGGTGGCGGATGTGGATTGGCTTACCAGCGCGTCAAGCACCACAGGCATGGGCGGAATTTTTGGCCCGCCTGATATTGGCTTTCCCAGCAACGGGATCCTTGCAGAGGGTGAAATCGGCCAAACCGGCTGGACGATTGCCGATGCCCCGCGCGGCAGCATTGCCAAGGTGCGCGGCGAAGGTGTGGTGCGAAACTGTAAACATTGGAGTGAAAAGGAAGGCGCAAGCAGTGCCCTGCCCGTCACATATTGCGATCTGCGTTGAATACACCTTGAAATCTTGGAAAAATGGCTCCATTTAAGCTCCAATTCCGCAAAGACTCAGTCAAAACGCGGATCAGGTAACAATGGAGATACCATGGCCAAGGAAGATACGCTCGAATTTCCCGGTGTCGTAAAGGAACTCCTGCCGAACGCGACATTCTCGGTCGAGCTAGAAAATGGCCATACGATCATCGCGCATACGGCAGGCAAGATGCGCAAGAACCGCATCCGCGTTCTGGCAGGCGACAAGGTTCAGGTCGAAATGACCCCTTATGACCTCTCGAAAGGTCGTATTAACTATCGCTTTAAATAGTCTGCGTGCTGTGTTGATCAGACGAATGAAACCGGTCCTTTGGGCCGGTTTTGCTTTGAGGGGACTATGAAACTTATTCTAGGAAGCGGCAGCCCAAGGCGGCTTGAACTGTTGGCGCAGATTGGTCTGACGCCGGATGATATCCGCGCGCCAGATATTGACGAAACCCCTTCAAAGGCGGAGCAACCGCGCCCTTACTGTGCGCGCATGGCCCGCGAAAAAGTGGCGGCAGTTCCCGCAAATTCTGATGAAATCGTGCTCTGCGCCGACACGACTGTCGCTTTGGGGCGGCGCATTTTGGGCAAACCTGCGCACGCGGGCGAAGCAGCTGAGTTTCTGCTTGCGCTTTCCGGGCGGCGTCACCGCGTCATCACGGCTGTCGCTGTAAAAAAAGGCCATCAGACTTGGGAGCGCGATGTTGTCACCAACGTCAAAATGAAGCGGCTTTCTGACGTAGAGCTTAACAGCTACCTCGCCACGAACGATTGGCAAGGCAAAGCGGGGGGCTACGCGATCCAAGGCCCTGCTTCGGCGTTTATCCCGTGGATCAGCGGCAGTTTTAGCGCCGTCGTCGGCCTACCTTTGGCCGAAAGCGCGGCTCTGCTAAGCGCCGCCGGATACCCTGTTTATGGAGAACGCTCATGAAGGGTCGCAGCATTATCCTTGATCACATCAACGGTCGCGAAGCCGCAGCACTTATGGTGGATGGTCAGCTTGATGATATTCTCGTCGCCAGTGACGCCCCTGCCCCCGGTACGATTTACCGCGCGGTTGCGGATCGCCCCGTAAAGGGCCAAGGCGGCATGTTTCTAAAGACACCCGATGGCAACGCCTTCTTGCGTCAAATCAAAGGGATGGCCCCCGGTGATGAGCTGCTTGTTCAAGTGACAGGCTACGCGGAGGATGGCAAAGCCATTCCCGTCACGCACCGCGTGTTGTTCAAATCGCGCTTTGTGATCGTCACGCCAGATGCGCCGGGCATCAATGTGTCCCGCTCTATCCGCGATGAAGAGCGCCGCGAAGAGATTCTCGCGGTTGTGCATGAGACAGTAGAGAACGTGTCGCATGGTATAATCCTGCGCTCCTCTTGTGAACAGGCAGACGATGAAGAAATCGCAGAGGATCTGCTCTCCATGCTCACCCTAGCGGATCAAGTCTTGAGCGACGACGGCACGGGGCCAGAGGTTTTGACCGAAGGCGATGGTCCCCATTTGCTTGCTTGGCGTGATTGGGTCGAACCCGCAGATGTCGTCACGCAAGAAGGTGGTTTTGAAGTGCATGGCGCTATGGATGCTTTGGAGGCACTGAAAAGCCCGCGTACAGAGTTGAGCGGCGGCGCATATGCTTTCGTCGAACCGACGCGTGCGCTTGTGGCTGTTGATGTGAATACGGGCAATGACACCTCGATGACTGCTGGTACCAAGGCGAACTTCGCCCTTGCCAAGGCGCTGCCGCGCGCGTTGCGTGTGCGTGGTTTGGGCGGTCAGATCGTGCTCGACCTCGCCCCCATGCCCAAGAAAGACCGCCGTGGTTTTGAGAGTGCTTTGAAAGCGGCATTGCGCGCGGACAGTATTGAAACCTCTCTGGTTGGTTGGACGCCCTTGGGTCATGTCGAGTTGCAACGCAAACGCGCGCGACTTCCCTTGGTGGAGCTTTTGAGATGAGTTGTCCGATTTGTGAAAAAGCGACTGAGCCCGACTATAAACCCTTCTGCTCCAAACGCTGCGCGGATTTGGATTTGGCCAAGTGGCTGAACGGCTCTTATGCCCTGCCCTCGAACGATCCTGATGATGCTGAGGCCTTGTTTGATGCGATGGAGCAAGCGATTGAAGCGCCTGCTGCGGCTTCGGGTGAAAAACTACATTAAACGGTGCGGTTAGCTCTGGACAGTCTAAGCTGCGCATCCTAGAACGCGCAAACCCAAGCGATTTATTTCGCATCCCGTGCCCGGGTAGCTCAGGGGTAGAGCAGTGGATTGAAAATCCTCGTGTCGGTGGT
>CAYQZI010000280.1:0-2871 GCA_964421835.1 uncultured Planktotalea sp. | reverse complement strand
GGAGAGGTTCAAGCCACGCGCACCATGATAGAGCGCACGTATGATAGCTTTGGGCTTTGGCCAGAGCGTTTGATTGCCCCCTAACGGCAGATTGCTGCGCAATCGCCTGTCGGGCAATGGATACGGCATATGGATCTGGCGCGATGCTTGGTTGGCTTGTCGAAGAGTGCGGGATCGAACCGCATATCCCCATTGCCCGGCAGGGTCTTGCAAAGCAAGATCCCGAGAGGGAGTCGTGGACCAGTCAAAACGCACAGACGGTGTCTTCTCCCGCAACGATTTTTCTTATGACCTTGAGGCCGATGTCTATACCTGTCCTGCTGGAAACCAACTGTTGCGTGCCCGGCGCAATTTCCATGCAATGCGGGATGAGCCGAAGGACATTGAATTCATACGGTACCGTGCAAGCAAACTTGACTGCGATCAGTGCAAGCTAAAGTCACAGTGCTGCCCCACACAACCTAACCGTCATGTCATGCGATCCGCTCATGAGGGTGCGCGACAGATGGCCCGCGATATCGCTCAAACGGAGGAATACGCGCTGTCTTGCAAGCTGCGAAAGAAGGTTGAGATGCTGTTCGCCCATCTCAAACGCATCCCCGGGTTGAGGCGATTGAGATTACGTGGACCCTCTCGGGATCATGGCCAAGCCATGACCCTGCCGGGCAGTGCATGCGGCGCAAATGACGAATTCCTCCTCGCTGCAACCGCCCAGAACCTCAGAAAACTAGCGAAGCTCTTCCCAATTCAGCAACCGCCGAAACCAGCGTGAGGAAGTCCGCGCGCCTATTCTTTGAATGATTTATGGACCAAATCTAAGGACGACTTTTTCAACGAAATTCCCCCAATTGCAGACCTTAACCTAGTCTTGGCTGACGGGGCGGTTGCTGTCTTGCGTAGATCAGACAGCCAGTGAGCCCAAAACGGCCCTGTAAGCACAACTTAAGCCGGTCCAGCGCCTGCCCGGAGGATGGCGCTCAAGCTTTGAAGCGATGCACTTTATCCATCAAAACCCGAATGAAGTCCCGGAATTATTCTGACGTCAGCCAAGCGCCAGCCCGCTGGGCCGGGCAGGCGTTAGTCCGCCGCGCGTCGCGCTTGTTCCGGTCTGGGTTAGCCGTTTCACCATAAGCGATTAATGGCGTCCAATAGTGCGCTTCAATTGGCATCGCAATGCTTCATAGGCAGGTTTCTTGTACTACTCGAATCATTTGCCACTCCTGGGTTTCCTATCGCTTGAATTCTGCTGTCACTGGAAAGGTCGGACTTGAGTTGATCGCTAACGCTCGTGGGGAAGCCAAAGTTCCACTGTCGTGCCTTCCCCCTTTTTCGTTGTATAATTCAGAGTACCATGAAGGGAGCGTGCGCGCGCTTTCATGTTTGCGAGGCCTTTTCCGGTTTCTGATTGGGCACTATCAAAACCATGCCCGTTATCAGAGACATATGTCAGAATTCCGGGCCGTCCATCACGCGTTTCTTCAGCGCATCCAATCCGAATTTCTGTCGCATTTGAGTGCGCAAGGACATTACTGATGGCTTCGTTGTGAATGCGTAGGACGTGTAATGCGTTGGTTGCGTCAAGCCAGGCAAGTGGTGCGCAGTGCTGAACTTCCCATTTGCAGATCATGTTTGCGTCAACAAGGTCTCGCGCCATCCGATGCCGCAGATTTCCGATCAACGCGACAAGGTCTCCATCCACTGGCTCAAGTGAATCAACGGTGAGTTTCAGATCTCCGAGCGCGCGTTTCAGCACGTTAACAGTGTTGCCTTCGCGGTCTTGTTGGTGTGCGACGGCGAGGGCCGTTGTCAGATTGGAACCGATACCGTCATGCATCTCTTGCATCAAACGGGCGCGCTCGGAGCTGATGGCTTGCGAGACAAGGAGCTTTTGGCGTTGTGCTTCGCTTTCAGAGAGTTCTGCACGGACCTTAGTGATCCGTTCTTCGAGAACTTCGTTTGTTTGCCCAAGTGCCGTCAGTGCTTTTAATGTCCTCATGCCGAAAGACAGAGCAAATGCCATTGCGACAATCGGCACGCAGAACACAGCAATATAAGTTGCGCTACCATCTCCGCTATAACGAATAAAGATCGCAAGATCATAGATCGTGGCGAAAGGAAGCAAGGTAATCACCAAACTGACCACACGCTGTTCTGGCGTCCGTTGTTTCGTCAACTCACGGATTGCGACAGCGCCAGCAAGAAGGACTGCCAATCCGGTGGGCAAAAGAATTGTCATGTCGGGTAGCGACAGCAGCACATACAAGATCGATGCGATGATCCCAATCGCGAAAAGGCCGATGGAAATAGCGCGTCGGAAGGGAAACCTGGTGAAATAAAAGTAGAATGCAATGAGGGACGCTGTCGCGAAGTATGTCGCGCAGTTTAGGGCTTTTGCGTATAGCTCAAAGTTGAACGGGATTGTTTGTGCATAGAACTCATGGTTTCGACTGTGCCAAAGGACCGCTGACAGCGAGAGCCAAAGCAACTCAATTTCATGTCGACGCCCCAGCCAGAAGCAAAAGATCAAGGTTCCGGACATCAGGAGGATAAACCCCATCGCGATAGGGGCAGTGATGTGCCAAAAGAAAACTCTGTCCTGCACCCGTTGGAGGGCGGGCTGAGCCCCAACGCGGACGCGCCCGATCCCAACAGTTTTACCAGCCAGCGAGTGGATGATAACCTCATTCATACCTGATTGCAGAGCATCGTTTGAAACGGGGATCAGGAAAGGGCGATACCAGGTGTTAAACTGGTCATCAATGTTGGCATAATTCCTGAAAAGTTCGTGGCCGTTGACTGACACCGAGAAATTCCCACGCACTCCGATCAAATGGATCGCCGTTGGCACATCACCGATCACGGAACGATCAA
>CAYQZI010000279.1:0-2878 GCA_964421835.1 uncultured Planktotalea sp. | reverse complement strand
GCATTCACCAAAGCCGGATGCGCATGGCCCAAAGCGTTCACCGCAATCCCTGCACCGAGATCGAGAAAACGTCGCCCGTCTGCTTCAATCAACCAGCTTCCCTCGCCCTTAACAAAGGACATGGGTGCGCGTGAATAGGTCGGCAAAACAGAAGGGATCATGGGAGTATCCTTGGGAATTCTAAAGCCCCGTGAGTGCCTGAGCGGCGGGGGCAAGTCAACAATATGGGTGATGCGTGAGAGAGTTGGCCGTCACGCACGGAAGATCGAACGCGCGGATTAGGCGCGGCGCATGTGTCGTCGGAGACGCTTGTGTGCAGTTGTGATCATGAGGCTCGTCATAGCGAAGCGCGCGCAGAACGCAAGTCTGCGATTGTATGCGGGTACAATTCGTTCCTTGCGGGCGCGCGCGTTTCACCGCAGATCAGGCGCATGACTGATACGCGCGACGATATTCTGCCAAGCCATAACCCGCGCCTTGCGATGATCCTGATGATCTGCGCAACCGCGTTTATTGCTGCAACGACTTTGCTGGCAAAAGCGCTCGGGACAGAGGCTTTGGGCGATCCGCTTCATCCTGTGCAAATCACCCATGCACGGTTCCTCTTTGCCGCCCTTAGCCTTGGCACCGCAGCGTTGATCCTGCGTCCAAAGTTCGCTGCCGTTGATCTGAAACTGCACGTGATGCGCACTACATGCGGAGCGGCAGGTGTCACGCTGATGTTTGCGGCGGCCGCCTTCATCCCCTTGGCGGATGCGACCGCGATTAGCTTTCTGAACCCTGTGTTTGCGATGGTCTTTGCGATTTTCTTGCTTGGTGAAAAAGTCGGCCCGATCCGTTGGTGCGCCGCTGGGATCGCGCTTGTTGGGGCGGTTATCTTGTTAAGACCCGGCTCTGGCGCGATTGCGCCGGGCGCATTGCTCGCCCTTGGGGCGGCGCTGATATTGGGTTTGGAAATCACCTTCATCAAACGTCTGTCGGGACGCGAAGCGCCCTTTCAAATCTTGCTGGTGAACAACGCGATTGGCCTAGTGATCGCGACACTCGCAGTTCTATTCGTGTGGGAGCCGCCGACGGCGCAACAATGGTTCGCACTTGCAGGCGTGGGCGTTTTGATGGCCGCGGCGCAAACGTGCTTCTTGAACTCCGTTGCGCGCGCGGATGCATCCTTTGTGGTGCCCTTCAGCTACGGCACGCTCCTGTTCGCCGCCATTTATGACGCCGCGATCTTTGGTGTGATCCCTACATCCGTGTCCCTGTTGGGCGCAGGCATAATCATCGCGGGTGCCGCCCTGCTTACATGGCGACAAGCGCTCGCGCGTTAAGGCTTGAGGCGATATCCCGTGCGGAACATTTGCCAAGCGATGGCCGCAACGATGGCGACGGACACAGTGCAAATCAGTAGGCCCGTCCAAGGATTGCTGTCAGACACACCAATCACCGAATAGCGTAGACCGTCGATCAAATAGAAGATCGGGTTGAAATACGTTATCTCGCGCAGCACAGGCGGCAGAACAGTCACCGAGTAAAATGTGCCAGAGAGCATCGCCAGCGGGGTCACAATGAAATTCGTAATCGCTGCCATTTGATCAAATTTATTCGCAAAAACACCTGCGATGATCCCAAGCCCGCCTAAAAAGGCAGAGCCGAGCACAACGAAGGCGAGCGCCATCAGCGGATGTTGCACACCAATGCCAAGAAAGATGAGCAAACCCAACCCTATTGCTATCGCCACAAAAACGCCCCGCCCGACACCACCAACAAGATAGCCGATCACCATCTCCAACGGGGATAGGGGCGGCATGAGCGTGTCGACGATATTGCCCTGCACCTTGGAAATGACGATTGAGGACGAAACATTGGCAAAAGCGTTCTGAATAACGGTCATCATCAAAATACCAGGCGCGATGAATTCGATAAACGGCACGCCCATGACCTCACCACGACGCGGCCCAACGGCAAGGTTAAAGATCAGCAGCAAAAGACCCGCTGTCACCAATGGCGCGAGCAAGGTCTGTGTCCATACCGCCAGAAAACGACGCGTTTCGCGCCAAATCAAGGTCTGCAAGCCCAACCAATTCACCCGTCCAAAGCGGCGTGCACCCATGAGTGGTGTGTCCAAGCGCGTGTTTTGTGTCATAGGTGGCTCCAGCCTCGTGTCCCTGATTCGTGCGACTTGTATCTCAGCCGTGGCTGATTAGAATAGGGGCAAGCACCAGATATCAGGAGCGGCGCGTAAAGCGGGCCGCTTTTTTACATAAGGAAGCCAGAATGTCCTGGACAGATGAACGCGTAGAGACGCTGAAAAAGATGTGGGGCGAAGGCCAGTCCGCGAGCCAGATCGCCAAAGAGCTGGGCGGCGTGACGCGCAATGCGGTTATTGGCAAAGTCCACCGCTTGGGCCTGTCGAACCGCGCGACGACAAGCACGGCTAAGACCGACACGAAGCCAAAGGCCGCGAAAGCTGAGCCAAAGGCGAAGGCTGCGCCAAAGGCAGACGCCGCGCCCAAAGCAGCCGCGCCCATTGCCGAGCCAACAACGCCGCCGCCGCCGCCCTCGCGCGCGCGCCGTGCGATTATTCCAGCGGGCCAGCCGCTTCCGCCACAGCCCTCCGCAAATGAGATCAGCCCAGAGGCGCTGGCGAAAGTCTCAGAGGTCGAGAAGAAATCAAAGAAGATCGGCTTGATGGAGTTGACAGAGCGCACCTGCAAATGGCCTGTCGGTGATCCTGCGACGGAAGATTTCTGGTTCTGCGGTCTGCCTGTGAAAGCCGGCAAACCTTACTGCGAAGCACATGTGGGCGTGGCATTCCAACCGATGTCTGCGCGCCGTGATCGTCGGCGTTGATCTAACTGCGGGTGTTTTTGAGCAAGCATCG
>CAYQZI010000278.1:0-2884 GCA_964421835.1 uncultured Planktotalea sp. | reverse complement strand
GTAGCCATCATGGCCTTTGCCACCCGCCAGATAAGGCACCCAATCCGCCCCCTCTTCCAAACACAGGATTTGGAAATCGCGAAACAGAGTGCTCAGCGGTGTGCCAGCGCGCGCTTTCTCTGGAACACGGGCAAAAGCGCGACCTGCAATTTGGCACGCCTTGCGAATTGCCGCGACTTCGAGCGGTGTTTTCACCATTCGCGCAGCGCGCATGACTTGATTGTCACTGCCGATTGCAATTTCGTTTGTAAGGCGCTGCCAATCGCCCAATGGCATGCGCAAATGGCTCTCAATCCCATGCGGCGTCCCGATGCGTCCTTTGTCCGCAGTTTCGCGCAACGTATCACGCAGAAGGGTCACACCATCGTCCTTATAATCAGGCGCAGACCATGTTCGAATGTCCTCCACCACCGTTTGCGCCATAAGCGCTGCCCCAATTGAAGGGATCACGGCAATTGGCAGGCCAGAGCTGGGCAGAACCAGAAACCAAGGGCGCGTCGGGCTTTCCCAAAAACGTGTGAGATACCCTGTAAGATAGCGGATATCAGCCTCTTGCGTGAGCAAGAGCGCGGCTAATTCCTGTTCCGCCATCCGCGCCTGCACAGCTTTGATCCGCGTCAGGAACTCCACCTGCTCGAACATCAAGCGCCCTCGCTCAAGATGCAAAGAACGCGCGCATCGCTGGGCAAATCACTGAGCAAGGCCGCTGTGATACCCGCAGTTCCAGACGTGCTCGAGGCGAGACCAAGCTCGGCCAACCTTGGCAAGGTTGCGGCTGCCTCTGCCTCCGAAATCAACGCAACCTCATCCGCATCGCGCGACAGCCCTTTTAGAGCGATTAAAGACGCTTCTTTGCAATCGAGCCGCCCCATATCCGATACAGGACCAGTGGCAGTGCTGAACCTGCCCGCTTTGATCGAGTCGTAAATCGCTGGGGCGAATTCCGGCTCTACCACTGTGATTTTCGGCCCGTCGCCCCAAACATCGCGAAACAATGCGGCGCAGGCCCCTGCAAGACCACCCACACCTGCTTGCAAAAAGATGTGAGACGGCGCGGCCATCTGCTCCGTGCATTCCGCCGCCATTGCCAGATAGCCCTCCATCAAGCGATGCGGCAGGTCGAAATAACCATCCCATGAGCTGTCAGAGAGCAGCGTCCAGCCATTTTCTTTCGCCGCACTCAACGCACCGGCCATACTGGCCTCGTAATCGTCGCCCTCAATCATAACCTCTGCACCCTTTTCGCGCAAACGATCCGCGAATGCACTTGGCACTGTCTTCGCAAGATAGATCACCGCTTTCGCACCAAAGACTTTGGCCCCTGCCGCGACCGACATGCCGTGATTTCCCGCGCTCGCCGTCACATATGTACGCCCTTCAAGGGAGCCGTGCTGGGCTTCATGCGCAATCACATATGCCGCACCCAAAGCTTTGAAACTGCCCAATCCCATGCGCCCACGCTCGTCCTTGATATGTAGCCCAAGCGCTGTGACCATCGGCGTTTCTTTGTGCACAGGGCAATCTGCAAGCAATGCGCGCGGGGTACGCGAGTTGCGTGACGGCGCTGGCGTGGCCTCCAGCCCGATGCTTATGCCTGTGCCGCGATGTGGGTTTTGCAAAACCTGCATGTCAGCCCCTCCAAATCATGCCCAACTGTTAAGTGTCACATCAGTGGAAAATCCTGCGCAGGTCAACGACGCAAATCACCTGCTTGTCGCATTGCCCCTAGGGCGCTTTAGCATTAAGACGCGCGTAACTTCACGTTTTGGGGACCAAACCGGATGCAAGAGCCTGCCATCACCACCGATCTTATCGCCGCTCATGGCTTAAAACCTGACGAATATGAGGTCATTCTAGAGATCATCGGCCGCGAGCCAAGCTTTACCGAGCTCGGGATTTTCTCTGCGATGTGGAACGAGCACTGCTCTTACAAATCCTCCAAGAAGTGGCTGCGCACCTTGCCAACAGAAGGCCCACAGGTCATCTGTGGCCCCGGCGAAAACGCAGGTATTGTGGATATTGGTGATGGCCAAGCGGTTGTTTTCAAAATGGAAAGCCATAACCACCCGTCCTATATTGAACCCTATCAAGGTGCTGCAACTGGTGTTGGAGGCATTCTGCGCGATGTCTTCACCATGGGCGCGCGCCCGATTGCGGCGATGAATTCACTTTCTTTCGGCGAGGTCTCCCACCATAAAACGCGCCAGCTGGTGAACGGCGTCGTTGAAGGCGTTGGCGGTTATGGCAATTGCTTTGGCGTTCCCACGGTTGGCGGCGAAGTCCGCTTTGATCCCGCGTATAATGGCAACTGTCTTGTGAATGCGTTCGCCGCCGGTCTCGCGGATACGGATAAGATTTTCTACTCCGCCGCGTCTGGTGTTGGCATGCCTGTGGTCTACCTAGGTGCCAAAACGGGCCGCGACGGCGTTGGCGGTGCGACCATGGCATCTGCGGAATTTGATGATACGATTGAAGACAAACGTCCCACAGTGCAGGTCGGTGATCCCTTCACTGAAAAGCGCTTGATGGAAGCGACGCTTGAGTTGATGCAAACGGGTGCGGTTATTTCGATCCAAGACATGGGCGCCGCTGGCCTGACTTGTTCAGCGGTTGAAATGGGCGACAAAGGCGGGCTTGGCGTGCGCCTTGATCTGGAGCGCGTCCCTGTGCGCGAGGTCAATATGACGGCTTACGAGATGATGCTGTCGGAGTCGCAAGAACGCATGTTGATGGTTCTGAAGCCAGAGCTTGAGGCAGAGGCGAAAGCGGTCTTCGACAAATGGGATCTCGATTTCGCAATCGTTGGCGAGACCATCGCAGAAGATCGCTTTTTGATTGTGCACAACGGTGAGACGAAAGCCGATTTGCCCTTGAGCAAACTCGC
>CAYQZI010000277.1:0-2929 GCA_964421835.1 uncultured Planktotalea sp. | reverse complement strand
CCGAGCAACTGACAGAAGACGAGCGCATGATCGCAGACAGTGCGCGCGCCTATGCACAAGAAAAACTGCAACCGCGTGTGTTAGAGGCCTTTGTTGAGGAACAGACAGATGCTGCGATCTTTCGCGAGATGGGCGACATGGGCTTGCTTGGCACCACAATCCCGGAAGAATACGGCGGGCTGGGCGCAGGATATGTAAGCTATGGCCTTGTCGCGCGCGAGGTGGAGCGCGTGGACAGCGGCTATCGCTCGATGATGTCTGTGCAATCGTCCTTGGTGATGTACCCGATTTATGCTTATGGCAGTGAAGCGCAGCGGCAAAAATACCTGCCGAAGCTTGCGAGCGGCGAATGGATTGGCTGTTTCGGCTTGACCGAGCCAGATGCCGGATCTGACCCAGCTGGCATGAAGACGCGCGCAGAAAAGACAGCGACGGGCTATAAGATCACAGGCTCTAAAATGTGGATCTCCAATAGTCCAATCGCGGATGTCTTTGTTATTTGGGCGAAATCCGAAGAGCATGGCGGCAAGATTCGTGGCTTTGTCCTTGAGAAAGGGATGAAAGGTCTCAGCGCGCCAAAGATTGGCAATAAGTTGAGCCTGCGCGCCTCGATCACTGGCGAAATTGTCATGGACAACGTCGAGGTTGGCGAGGACGCTTTGCTGCCGCATGTACAAGGTCTCAAAGGGCCTTTCGGCTGTTTGAACCGTGCGCGCTATGGCATCAGTTGGGGCGTTATGGGCGCTGCAGAATTCTGCTGGCACGGTGCTTTGCAGTATGGGCTGGATCGCAAACAATTCGGCAAGCCCTTGGCGCAAACGCAGTTGTTCCAAAAAAAGCTCGCGGACATGCAAACAGAGATTACGCTTGGCTTGCAGGCGAGCTTGCAGGTGGGACGCTTGATGGACAATGCGAATGCAGCGCCTGAAATGATCTCGATAGTGAAGCGCAACAACTGTGGCAAGGCGCTTGATATCGCGCGGATGTCGCGAGACATGCACGGGGGCAATGGTATTTCCGCGGAGTTCGGAGTGATCCGTCATATGGTTAACCTAGAAACCGTGAACACCTATGAGGGCACCCATGATGTGCACGCCTTGATTCTTGGCCGCGCGCAAACAGGGTTGCAGGCGTTTTTCTAGGTGTGGTGATATGGCCTCATTAAATCAAAGGCTTGCTGAGCATTCTTAATGTTCAGCAGGTGCGCTGTGGGGCGTGTTTGAAGCGGGCAGCGCATTGCAAATCTGGCATGGGTATTTCGTATAATCAGTATTATGTAACTTTAATCACAACCAAAACCTAATGAAATCAAGCTATTCCCCTCTGGACAGATGCGCGCGGGACAAGCACAATATCTCAGCTTCAATCACTTGGTTTTCACTCATGCGCGTACTCATTTTGAACGGACCCAACCTTAATCTTTTGGGCACTCGTCAACCAGACGTCTATGGCACCACCACGCTTAAGGACGTGGAAACCATGTGCCGCGCGCATGCGCCTGATGATCAGCTGAGTTTTTTGCAAAGCAATCATGAAGGCGCGTTGATTGATGCCATTCACGGTGCCAAGAGCACGCAAGATGGGATTGTTTTGAACGCTGGCGCTTATACACACACCTCGATTGCGCTGCATGATGCGCTCGCCTCTGTCGAGTTGCCGAGCGTTGAAGTGCACCTGAGCAACATTCACGCGCGCGAGGCGTTTCGCCATCACTCCTATATTGCGCCTGTTGCGCTTGGCCAAATCGCTGGCTTTGGCGCGCAAGGCTATTTGTTCGCCATCGATGCATTGCGCGCGCATTTGGCGAAACCGATATGAGCAAGCTACGCGGATTTCTTGAAGAGCTGACCGCAGCGCCCACGGCAGAAGCTTTGTGGACCAAACATTGTGCGAAAATGGCCGAGTATGGCTTTGATCGGATCATCTACGGCTTTTCGCATTTCATGTCGCCGACCTCTATGGGCGATCCGAATGACTTTGTGCTTTTGACCAACCAAACCCCTGAATACATGAGATTATTCGTGGATGCTGGGCTCTATCGTGATGCGCCGATGGTGCGTTGGGCGCTTAACAATGTCGGTGCGTGTAGCTGGGGTATTTTGTGGGACGAAATGGAACGCGGCACGCTCAGCGCGCGTGAAAAGCAGGTGATCGAGATGAACGCGCAGCATGGCGTCGTTGCGGGGTATTCCATCAGTTTCAAGGCAATCACGACGCGTTCAAAGGGTGCCATTGCGTTGACTGCACGCGAAGGAATGAGCCAAGCGGATGCGGATGCAGTTTGGGCCGAGCATGGCAGTGACATCATCTTGATGAACAATATCGCGCATCTGAAAATCGTCACCCTGCCCCATCAACGCGGTGAACGCTCGCTCACCAATCGGCAACGCGAGGCGCTTGAATGGGTTGGAGACGGGAAAACGACACAAGATATTGCGATGTTGATGGGGCTAACCCCTGCCACTGTCGAAAAACACCTGCGGCTTGCGCGCGCGACGCTGAGCGTGGAAACCACCGCCCAAGCCGTTCTAAAGGCGGCGTTCCAGAATCAAATGTTCGTCGTAGATGCGATCTAAAGCACCATTTTGCGCGCAAGCGCAGCCATGCGTTGCACATAACGCGTGATTCATATCCTTGCTTACGTTAATTTTCCGTTAATCGTTCACAGGTATGGAATCCTGTACTTTCGATTCACGCTGAGCTGACCTATCGTCAAGAAGTTCCGTGAGTGGTGGCTTTAGCCTAGGAACTTTTTTGGGGGGTTATCTTCGCAATATCGAAGCGCTTTTTCCCTATGTTGAAGCAATTCAACACCGGTTTAGGTGGCGTATAGTCCGCCACCTACCCGGATTTATCGCTAGTCTGCCTCATCCCCATGTAACCGGGTTGGCGATTCATTTTGGCGGCGCACCCCCTCGGGTTGCGTCGC
>CAYQZI010000276.1:0-2934 GCA_964421835.1 uncultured Planktotalea sp. | reverse complement strand
CCACCTATGAAGGCGCAATGGAAAACCATCCAAGGTGAAGCGCGCCACACATTCACGCATTTTCACTTACGTTTGGTGGTGAAAACCGCGCTCGTGCCGATGGATCGCGCTGCTGAAACGGGTGAATTTGTCCCGCTTGACGACTTTCGCCCGTCTGATCTGCCAACTGTGATGCGCAAAGCCTTTGATTTAGCCAACGGTGGCAGTAAAACGCACTCAGACCCCCGTGCGAGGAGTAACGCAAAATGATATCTTCAGAGACTGCCGCAAAAGCGCAAACTGCTTTGCCGTTTTGGCTTTCGTTTTTGCTGATCCCCGCGATTTGGCTCGCAGCTTTTGTAGGCGGTTGGTGGGTTTTGATTATACCTGTGCTCACGTGGTACTTGTTCACAGTGTTGGATATTGTTGGCGGTCTAAACCTTGAGAATGTCGATCTGGAAACAGAGGATACCCAGTTGTCGTGGTACATTTGGCTGACAACCGCATGGGTTCCAGTGCAGTTTCTGACCCTTTTTGGATTGATCTACTACACAGGCCAAGCGGAACATTTGGGCACATGGGAAAAGATCGGACTGTTCTTTAGTATTGGGGTCGGCACAGGTACGATTGGGATCAATTACAGCCATGAATTAATGCATCAAAAGAACAAGCGAGAGCGGTTTTTGGGCGATGCATTGCTTGCGATGGTTTTATATTCCCACTTTCGTTCAGAGCATTTGTTGGTGCATCACCGTTACGTTGGAACCCCGCGCGACCCTGTGACAGCCCGCTACGGTGAGGGGTTCCATCGCTATTTTCCACGCGTTCTGCGCCAATGCTGGCACTCAGCTTTTGACGCTGAGAAAGCGATGTTGGCGCGCAAGGATCTGCCATGGACTGACCTGAGCAACCCGTTCTTTCGCTATTGGGCGCTGCAAGTTGGGTTTGTTGTATTGGCGTTCTTGTTGAGTGGAATCGCTGGTGTTGCGTTGTTCTTACTGCAAGCTTTCGTCGCGATTTGGCAGTTGGAGCTGGTGAATTACGTTGAGCACTATGGTCTGACGCGCAAACACTTGGGCGATGGGAAATATGAGCATGTCCAGCCGCGCCATTCCTGGAATGCGGCGCATAAGGCGTCGAACTGGCTTTTGATCAATTTGCAGCGTCATTCAGACCATCACTACAAGCCCGATCGCCGTTTTCCGCTTTTGCAAAACTATACTGAAGCGGATGCGCCGCAACTGCCCTATGGCTATCCTGTGATGACCATGGCTGCGCTTTATCCGCGTTTGTGGAAGCGGATTATGAACCCGCGCGTGCGGCGTTGGCGCGAGATGTATTATCCCGAGATCACCGAATGGCGCGCGTATAACAAAGCGCAGAACCCGATGCCAAGGTAGGATTTGCGCCGCGTGCCGCGTCGCTAAGGAGGGGGCCAGCCCCCTCTTGGCCAAAGGCCAATTCACCCCCGGGATATTTGGCGACCAAAGAAGACGGGTGTTTAGCTTGTGATCTGAGGTGGGTTTGGAACGGCGAGGTAGTCGGCTTGCGAGATCTTCACCAGTGATTTGAGGTGCAGCGTGGTTTTGTCAGTCGGATCTAGACGCGTGATGGCGGTTTGGACGGCTGTGAACATGTGATCAGGGTCATGATCTAGCGACGTAATCAAGGGAAGACCCGGTGTCGGGTCTGTCCACTCAAGCACGCGCAGGTCTTTGGCGAAGGCATCGTATTCAGTGATCAAGCGCCATGTCATGCCATCGAGCGCAGCGATATCGGCGCGGCCCTCAGCGACGGCAGCAGCAGAGCTGTTGTGCGAGCCCGTTTGAAGCAGGTGCTCGAACCAAATGCCTTGTCCCTTGGCATGGGCATAGGGCGCAGCGTAGCCGGATTGCGAGTGCGGTTGATTAAAGGCAAACGTCGCGTCCTTGAAAGCGCTGAGTGTTTGGCGCGGATCATCAGAACGCACCACAAAGGGACTGCGATAATGGCCAGCGGAGCACATGGCCATGCCGTAATCGGGTGTGCCTACCAGTGCGACTTTGCCTTGTAGGTGCAACCGATAGGGCATGCCGCAGGTCTGACTGAGCACCAGATCAGGGCTTTGCCAGACATCATAGGCGGGCGCGTCCTGCGAGAGGGTTTCGGGGCTGTCGATGCCAAACTTGGAGAGTTCTTCGCGGATCAAAGCCCAATAGCGATCATGCGCGCCTTTGGTTTCGGGGCGGACGTACATCATCAGGCTAGCGATCATTTCGCGGCTTTCTTCGACGGGAATCACTTAGCCGTTTAAGATCAGATCGCTCGCCTTTTCACCAATCATAATTGCAGGCGCATTGGTATTCCCACTGACGATCTCTGGCATGATAGAGCAATCTGCAACGCGAAGGCCCTCGATACCATGAACGCGCAGCTTGTCGTCCACGACGGACATAGGATCACTGCCCATTTTGCAGGTGCCTGTGGGGTGATAGATCGATGCTGTGTTGCTGCGCACCCAATCGAGCGTCGCGTTATAATCATCCATGTCGAGCGAGGCATGCGGGCGGAACTCTTCGGAGATCTTGGACGCGAGAGGTTCTTGACGCGCAATTTTGCGCGCGATGTTTACGCCTGCGACGGCGGTTCTACAGTCCGTGTCAGTCGAGAGGTAATTGGGGTGGATTTTCGGGTAGTCCATTGGGTTTGCGCTGGCGAGCTTGATTTCACCTTTGGACTCAGGGCGCAACTGACAGACGGACATTGTAAAGGCAGAGAACTTATCAGCGCCCTTGCCGGGGTTTTCAGCCGACAAGGGTTGAACATGGAACTGGATATCCGGCGTTTCCAGATCATCACGGGTTTTCAAGAAACCAGTTGCAAGGCTGGCGGCCATCGTCATCGGACCTGATCGCGATGTAAGGTATTTCAATCCGATTTTGGCCTGACCAAACATTGACCCGACTTCATCGTTCA
>CAYQZI010000275.1:0-2940 GCA_964421835.1 uncultured Planktotalea sp. | reverse complement strand
CCAAGCCGAACGCGCCTGCCAAGACTGGTTCGCGGCGCGCGTGCGCGCGATACTCACCGCGGATCAAATTCGCCAATGGACCAAACCCAACGCAAGGAATGCGAAATCATGACACCCGAACTCATGGCGCTCACGCTCGCGGCTCTTTTGCAAGTGCTGCAATTTTGCGCCTACTCCATCGCCTCGATCACGCAGGTCGGGGTCTACAAAGCCGCAGGCCCACGTGACAAAGCCATCGTGCTCACAGGCGTCGCCGGGCGCTTGCAGCGCGCGATGAACAACCACTTTGAGGGTCTTATCCTTTTCACCATTGCCGTCGTTGTGATCACCTACACAGATCAGTCTGACAGCAAAACAATGCTCTTTGCCTTCACCTACCTCGGCGCGCGCATTCTCTATGTCCCAGCCTATGTCCTCGGCCTCGCGCCATGGCGCTCTCTGATCTGGTTCGTCGGATTGGCCGCAACCGTTGCCATGCTTCTAAGCGCTCTCTTTTGATCTTTCATCTTGCCACATAAACTCTGGGGGAAGCTCGGCCCTGCCGAGACGGGGGCAAAGCCCCCTCCCCAACAAACCAAAAAGGACACACCATGTCTGACTATGATGTTATCGTAATTGGCTCCGGTCCCGGCGGCTATGTCAGTGCCATTCGCTGCGCTCAACTGGGCCTGAAAACAGCCTGCGTCGAAGGGCGCGACACGCTGGGCGGCACATGTCTCAACATTGGCTGCATCCCTTCCAAAGCGCTGCTGCACGCCTCGCACCAATTGCACGAGGCAGAGCATAACTTCGCCAAAATGGGCCTGAAAGGCAAAGCGCCCTCGGTCGATTGGAAGCAAATGCTCACCTACAAAAACGAGGTGATCGAGGGCAACACGAAAGGCATCGAGTTCTTGTTCAAAAAGAACAAGATCGACTGGCTCAAGGGCTGGGGCAGCATTCCAGAGGCTGGCAAAGTGAAAGTCGGCGATGACATCCACACTGCCAAAAACATCATTATCGCCTCTGGCTCCGAGCCCTCTTCGCTTCCGGGAATCGAGATCGATGAGAAAATGGTGGTGACGTCCACAGGCGCGCTTGAGCTTGGCAAAATTCCCAAAAAGATGGTGGTCATTGGCGCGGGCGTTATCGGACTAGAGCTTGGCTCCGTCTATGCGCGTCTGGGCGCTGAGGTGACAGTGGTTGAGTTTCTCGACACGATCACACCCGGCATGGACGCCGAAGTGCAAAAGACCTTCAAGCGTATCTTGGAAAAGCAAGGACTGAACTTCGTTCTTGGCGCTGCGGTTCAGGGCGTCAGCACGAATAAGACCAAAGCCAAAGTCAGCTATAAACTGCGCAAAGATGACAGCGAACATGTCATCGACGCGGATACGGTGCTTGTTGCGACGGGACGGCGTCCCTTTACCGATGGTCTCGGGCTCGAGGCATTGGGCGTCGAGATGTCAGAGCGCGGCCAGATCAAAACCGGCAACGATTGGCAAACCAACGTCAAAGGCATCTACGCGATTGGCGATGCGATCGATGGGCCGATGCTTGCGCATAAAGCTGAAGACGAGGGCATGGCCGCCGCCGAGCAGGTCGCCGGCAAACATGGCCATGTGAACTACGGCGTCATCCCGGGTGTGATCTACACGCACCCCGAAGTCGCCAATGTGGGCAAAACAGAGCAAGAGCTGAAAGAAGCGGGCACAGCCTACAAGGTTGGCAAATTTTCCTTCATGGGCAATGGCCGCGCAAAAGCGAATTTTGCAGCAGACGGCTTTGTAAAGATCCTCGCTGATAAAGACACTGACCGTATTTTGGGCGCGCATATCATTGGCCCAAGCGCGGGCGATCTGATCCATGAGGTCTGCGTTGCAATGGAATTCGGGGCCTCTGCGGAAGATCTCGCGATGACCTGTCACGCACACCCGACCTATTCAGAGGCTGTGCGCGAAGCGGCACTGGCCTGCGGCGATGGCGCGATCCACGCCTGAGGGGGAGCCAGATTTTTCTAGAAAAATCGCGCCGCACTATACTTCAAAACCTGCTTCACGCATCAAAGCGTTGGAGCAGGTTTCAACCCTCTCTTCCAATACGCGCATAAAGTCATCACGTTTCAGTCCGACGTCAATGGGCGCAAGAAACTCAACAACGGCCACCCCCGGTTTGCGATAAATCCCCGTGCGCGGCCAAAACACACCGACATTCGTTGCGACGGGATAACAGGTCTGCCCCATCTGCTCATAAAGCACACCCGTTCCAACCTTATAGGGCAAATGCGCCCCCGGCGCGACGCGCGTGCCTTGGCTGTAAATGATCAGCTGGCCCGCTTCCACCAACCCCGCCTTCACATCACTCACCATCTTCTCAATCGCCGCGCCCCGTTTGCCGCGATCAACTGCAATGCAATCCAAAAGCTTGGCATATTGGCCAATCACAGGGGTCCATAGGATCTGCTTTTTCATGATGAACTTGCCCGCAGGAATAGCTGTAAAAATCATCATGATATCGAGAAAACTCTGATGCTTGGCCGCGATCAGCCCTGCATCCGTCGGCGGCGTACCGCGCACTTCCACCTTTAGTCCAACCATCCAGCGAGCGGTCCAAAACACCCAACGGCTATAGGCCTTGCAGGTAAAGCGCGCACCGCGTTTTGAAAACAGCGCCCAAGGCGCAAAAACCAGACCAAAAACCGGCATCATCAAATAAATCTGCCCCACAAACAAAAGCGAGCGCAGCCATTGAATAGGGTTCTTCTGATCGGTCATCTTAGGCTCCGTAGCGTGTTGCGCGCAGCCATTCGCGTGGCAAAGAATGCGACGACGGCTGCGAGTATGGGAATGAAAATCAGCAATAGCCAATGCGCGCCTTGCAAGCCCAGCCCCGTCAAAAAGCCGCCCTCTTCCGACGCGCTTGGGAGCAGCATAAGTGCAACCGCGCCAAGCAAAGTGCCTG
>CAYQZI010000274.1:0-2969 GCA_964421835.1 uncultured Planktotalea sp. | reverse complement strand
GTCGAGCAGCAGCATATCAGGCTGTTCCAGCAGCAACTTGCACAGCGCCACGCGGCGCGCCTCACCACCAGAAAGCGACGTCACATCTGCATCATCCGGCGGGCAGCGCAGCGCTTCCATGGAGACGTCGATCTGGCTATCCAGATCCCAGAGGTTCTCTGCATCGATCTTATCCTGCAATTCCGCCATCTCATCGGCCGTCTCATCAGAGTAGTTCATCGCGAGTTCATTATAGCGATCCAAAACCGCCTTTTTGTCCGCGACGCCCAGCATCACATTGCCACGCACATCGAGCGTTTCATCAAGCTTTGGCTCTTGCGGCAGATAGCCCACGTGCGCGCCCTCAGCCTTCCACGCTTCACCGCTGAAGTCTTTGTCCCAACCGGCCATGATCTTCAAAAGCGTCGATTTACCCGCGCCGTTGACACCGACAACACCGATCTTAACGCCGGGGAGAAAGTTCAAGTGGATGTTTTCAAAGCATTTCTTACCACCGGGATAAGTCTTGGACACACCTTGCATGTGATACACATATTGATACGCGGCCATGGGATCGTTCCTCACGCTAAATTCAGTTGGAACTCACATAGTGCGATGCGAGGATAGGCGCAATTGGATTGGGAGTTTCCTATGCGCGTGCTCGCTTTGATCTGCACCTATTTGATGCCAGTGCTGCTGAGCGCTCAGGCCAATGACGCCCTTCCGCGTGAGTTTGGCTGCCTTGCTCAAGATGAGTTGCGCAATGACATGCACCCGTCCGAGCTTGCCCGCATCGTGCGCGCCTGTGCCAACGAGCAGCGCTATGATGATGCCGTGCAGGTCTACTACACCTACTCGTCCTACGGATTGTTCGACCAACAGCGTGTCCGGGACGAAAGCGCTCATGTCGTACTTGGCGAACTCTCTCAGTGGATGTTCGCCTTCCTCGATCGCCCAACAATGACAGGCATTCGCGTGTCAATCGACAAGTTGCGCAATCCGGAACACCCTTTCTTCCTAGATACATGCGCTGAGATCGAAGGGCTTGGCCCGCCCAACTATCGACCCGGCTACATGATCCGCTATGGCTTGATCCCCCGCAAATCCGATGATGACTGGCAGCACGAGACATTCGACGCCGCTGCAGCGTGGCGCAAAGCCGTCAGCGAAGTGAACGACTGCCCGATCCCCTAATTGCATCGGCGCCTTGCGGGCGATACACGACCCACATGCAGCCCACAGCGCACACAACACGCGGCAGACGCATTGGCCTACTCGGCGGCTCCTTTGATCCGGCCCACACCGGTCATGTGCATATCACGCGTGAGGCTTTGAAGCGCTTCGATCTGGATGAGGTTTGGTGGCTCGTCTCTCCTGGCAATCCCTTGAAGAGGCGCGGACCAGCGCCGATGAACCTTCGCATGGCGCGCGCGCAATTGTTCATGCAGCACCCGAAGGTCCATATTTCAGACATCGAAGCCCAGCTTGGCACGCGCTACACCGCTGAAACCCTACGCGCGCTGCGCCAGAAGTTTCCTTTCGCACGTTTCACTTGGCTCATGGGCGCGGACAACCTTGCCCAATTCCATCTTTGGAAAGACTGGGATGAAATCATTGAAACCGTCCCCATTGGCGTCCTCGCCCGTCCCGGTGAGCGCATCGATGGGCGCACTGCTCCTGCGGCGCAGATCTATCGCTCCGCCCTTTTGAAAGGCCGCCAAGCGCGGCTTTTGTCAAACGCAGATGCCCCTGCTTGGGCCTTCGTGAACGCGCCTATGCGTGATATCTCTTCGACAGAGCTACGTGCGCGCGGCGACTGGCCAAATTAAAAGTTAATGCTCGACTTAATGAATTATTAATTTTTTTGGTTGCGATTTAAGAAGTGCAACCAAAGGCTTTACTTAAGTCCACACTTAATAAGTAAATCGATGAAACCGTTTCCAATAACAGCTCTGTTGATATGCGCATTCGCTTTAACTGCGTGTGTTTCTGGCGAAGAAGAAATCGATTTCGCTGACTTTTCATTGCCTGATCCCGGGGTCGATCTTAGCGGTATTGATGTGCAAACAGAGACCCGAACGTCTTCAAATCCAGAAGAAACGGAGATCACAGCGCCAATTTCAGCACTTCTGCAACCCGCGACAACTTCGACGCTTTCAAGTAGAAGTGAAATGCTCATTCGGGATCGAAGCAACAACACTGTCGGCCGCGCACGCCGCCAAGACGTCTCAGTAAAAGCAATCAATTCGCGCTCAAATGGCAACGTCGACGTGGAATTGACTGCATTTGGGCGCACGGTCACCTTTAGTCCTGACGACCTAAATGACGACGGGTGGTTATATACAAAACAATTGGAAGACGGTGAAACAACAGTCTACTTAGCAAGTATTGATGGAACATGGGAAGATCTTAGAAACGGCACTTCGATCTTCAAATACTTTGCACGTATTTCGGCGACCGATTTCAATGAGACCACCCAAGTGAACAATCGTTTGTATAGTGTGATCGGCGAAACCACTGCGGATATGCCAATCTCTGGCAATGCAACTTTCAACGGCCATGCTTTTGGGGATGTATACACCGACAATGTGGCAGACTCTCAGCGAACAATTAGTGCTGATGCGCAGTTTGATGTTGCATTCGCCAATGGAGGCACCATCGAGGGCCGCTTTACCAACATATTGGTTGGCGACACTGGTAGACCGCCCGATTGGATAATGGCGAGAACCGCTATTTCGAACGGTACGTTCAGAAGCACGTTTGCATCAGATGTCGCCGGGTGCCCCACAGAATGCGATCCAATAGATACTGCACGTATCAATGGGCAATTCTTTGGACCTAACGCTGAAGAACTTGGCGGGGACTTCTCATTCCGAGGCGGCACAGGTGGAGCCGCTCCGTTTGTTGCGGCCGGATCTTTTGGAGCCAAGCAATAAGGTTGAAGAGGCTGAAAGATCCTTCGAGTTTGAAGGATCCGGTGTGTGAAGAAA
>CAYQZI010000273.1:0-2991 GCA_964421835.1 uncultured Planktotalea sp. | reverse complement strand
AAACCGCATGAGGAAGGCTTGATTAAGGTCTTTGACGATGTGCAAGGGCGCGTTGGGGTGCTGGACACGATTGCGAAATTGGGGACCTATTTGAAGGGGATCCAAGAGGCGGATGAGCGCTTCACAGGCCGCGCGATCAAGAACATCACAGACGCCGTGAAGGTGCGCGCGATGGACTTTGAATTGCCCGATGAATGGATGGAAGAGCCTGAGTTGTTCCTCTTTAAGTCGTATGACGAGAAGAAAGGGATGATTTCAGAGCTCCGCCAGCCGATCACGGTGGAGATGGTCGTGCAAGAGATCAACCGCTACGCCGATAGTGAATTCCGCTATGCAGATAAGAGCGATGAAGTCGCGATTGACGCGATGGTGCGTGATTATGAACGGACCGAGATTGCGAAGAAGCGGTATTTGGACAGCAAAGTGTAAGAAATGGACGTTGTCCTTGGCTTCATTTGGTTAACTGCTTTGATGGTTGTAGCGCCTACAATCGTTTGGGTCATGCCCGCGATAATTGCGTTTAAGCTTGCGCGTAGAACATTTGCCAAAAGACAACGTGCATTGATTGCGATCCTCGCAGGAGTCACCGCTTTTGTTCTGCTGAATGGAGTTGGTTCATTCACGATGTTCGGTGTGGCTTTTGGTTGGCAGTTGCACGAATGGATGCCAGCTTTTACGCCCATCAGTATATTAGGGTTCTTAGTCTTTCTAAGCCTTGCGTATCGTGATGTTTTGGGGATGAAATCAACTTGAGACGTTTGAAAGACATCCTGATGTGGTCGTTTATGATCCCGCCAATCCTGTGGCTGATGCGCAGCGCGCGAGTCGTTTTACGAAAGAGGAGCACGCGATGATGGTGGTGATTGGAATGACCGTCTTGGCGCTGATTGTCGGGGCGCTGTTGCCCTTGCGCTGGGGCGTGTTTGGGTTCGCTGTGGGCGCGTTGGCGGTATTTCTGGTTTCGTTCGGGATTGGCTTGGCGAACGGGTTTGAAGGGACGAGCATCGAGGAAAGCTTGCTTTTGTTTGGCGGTTCTTTCTGGGGCTATGCGGGGTTCAAAATGCTTGTGGCGTATCGCGCCTTCGCCTTGCCCGCGCTCACGCTTGGCGCGGTTTTGGTGGTCCGGTTGAGTAGGGTTGGGCGGTGAGATTGTGCTAGATCAATGTTTGGCTAAAGAGCGCCTTCCCCATGAGGATGAATGGACAAGGGATCTTGTTTAGTGCTTGGAATTATTACGAGCATACCTTTGATCATCTTTTCAGGCATCGTTGTTTATTGGGTCTGGGATATTGACCCGTTGTATGGTCGTCACGAAAAAGGGTCCTTTAGGATGTTTTGCCTTGCGTATGTAAAGGCGTTTTCTGGGGTGATTCTAACGGCAGTAGTTTATTTCGGCTGGAAAAGTTCTTTTGCTGTGCATTCGGCTTTATTCAATTGGGAGCAAGGTATCGGTTGGATAGACAATATTCTATTGGTGCTTCTGGCTTTTGCTATGATCTATCCTGTGATCTTGCCCTTAGCCATTCTGAAGAACACTTGGAGACAACTTTGGCAAAAGAGTTAAGTTACAATAATTGCAGGTGTTTTAGGGGAGACGCGATTTGATCCACCTCATCCAACGCGGCCTCATGTTTGGCAATCTCATCCATATTGAAAGCCCGGCGCTGATCGAGCGCTATAACCGTGCGCTCAAACATCTCACGCAGAAGCAAACCAAACTCACCGATTTCCACATCGATATCTCCGGTTTCTCGCCCGAGATTGGCGATGAGCTGGACGATCCGCTCTACCTCAACCATGCGGGGGTGAACCGGCAGTTTATTCTTCTCACCACGGATCAAAAATCAGCGCCGCTGCTGAATGCGAAGTTCTCGACTTCGCGCGATATCCTGAAGGACTTCATCACGCAGAACGAACCACAACTCTTTGCGCTTACGGCGCGCGACGCGGTGGCGGGGGAGTTGGTCAATTCGGTATATGCTGTCGATGGCCCCAAGCGCCTGTTTGATATTCGCAAGATTAAGATCGAGGCGGATACCACCACAGGCACGGTCGCCGACGCTCAAGCGCTCGCCAACGATGTCGATCGTTTCATGCGCGAGGAAGATGCGTGGTTTGACGATGTTTTGATCGCAGATATGATCAGCAAGGCCAAGCGCACGGGCGATGTGACGCGCAATCCTGTGCGCCTTGATCTGATGGAATTCGAGCAGCGCAATTTCTGGACCGCGCATTTTGGCGGGCTTTATGTGTTCCAAGGGATGGATCATCCTGCGGTGATTTCAAGCGGTGCCAAGACGGCGCTGGGCACGCTGCCGATCAAATATGTGTTCGACATGAAAGATCGCAATCAGATTGCGAAGTTTCTGGAATATAACGATCTGGCCGAACCCATCGTCAAAGCACGCGGCATAGATGCGGCTGCGATCATCCGTCAGAAGATGGATTTCATCGTTGTGGACACCGCGCAGGAAAGCGGGATTGATCTGGCGGGGGCCACGCGCCGCGACATTCGCGCGCTTGCGCGGCGTCATGCGCAGGACCTGCCGGAAGAGTTTCACGGGCTTGCGGCGCTTTTGCGCTGGGCGGAAGAAGGGGGCAAGTGGCCTCGGATCAGCTCGGATCATCCGGCTTATTTCTATACGCTGCGCAGCGCTGATCATGGGGATCGTGACTTGGTGAATATGCTCTTAAGCCAATTGAGCCCCAAGGATGTGCGGCAATTGTTCATTTGTCACAAAGAGCTGTTTTATCAGCTTTATGCGACGTGGGATGAGAGCAAGAAATCCTATGTGGCGGATTTTCTGGAACGCGAGTATCAAGTGGACAAAGCTGGCGCGCGCGCTGCGCTCTTCGGGCATGATGCCGAGATGGAAGAGCCTGCGCCTGCGCCGAAAAAATCGGGGCCTTGGGGCGTGAGCCAAGCGAAAATTGCTGCGGTTGGTCCTTGGGGCTCGGTAAAGGGGAGATAAGATGTTTGCACTTGCACGC
>CAYQZI010000272.1:0-2991 GCA_964421835.1 uncultured Planktotalea sp. | reverse complement strand
GTTCAGGCAGGCGCGCAAGGCGTGCGCTTTTTGCTGATCTCGGGCCAGCCTTTGCAGGAGCCCGTGGCGTGGCATGGCCCGATTGTGATGAACACCCGCGAAGAGCTGATACAGGCCGTTAAGGATTTGCGCAATGGCACCTTCATCAAACCCGCGCATTAACACTTTGGGCGCGATCTACGTCTTCAGATGATAGGTCAGCGCGCGCGCGATCAAAATGCGCAGCGGCTCATGCGGGACCGCTGCGCCATACTCGAACAGCACCCCTCGATTGCCTTCAAATCGAAGCTCAGCGCCAAATTGCGCGGAAAGATCGCTCATCAGCGGCGTTTGGCAATGGGTATAGAGCGCGAAACCACCGCTTTTGGGCACGCCGAGCCGGATGGTCGTGCCAATCTTGGGTTTTGCGGGCAAGTACGCAGGTTGCCCCCATTTCAACGTTTCAAGAAGCGGGCCAACTTCGGGCATATCCTGCGCCACATGAAAGATCAGATCGCGCAGCGCAAGCAAGGACGCGCGCGCCTGTGGGTCAAAGCGCTCAAAAGCCGCCTCTACCGCAGCATCTTTGATCGGGCGAGTTAGCCCAGTGCCACCGATTTGCGCACCATGTTCCAATAGACATCCTCCACTTCGCTTCGGCTCATCGCGCCGCTATCGCGATACCATGTTGTGACCCCCGTCAGCATGGCGATGATTGCGCGCGACACAACCCTTTGATCCGCTTGCGCGAACACGCCAGCCGCGCTGCCTTCTTGCAAAATCGTCACCAGATGATCCTCATAGCAGCGCCGCAGCTCTTCGATTTGGGCAAAATGCGGCTCACTCAGATTGCGCAGCTCCATGTAAGCGATGAACACCGCATCGGGGCGATCAAGGTGAAAGCGGATGTGAAACCGCGCGAAATCTTCAAGCTTGTCTTGCGCGGAACTGGCCCCGCTTACTGCAATGTGTTTTGCGCGCGCGCTCATGAGATCACTCATGTGTTGCTGCATCAGATCAAACAAAAGCGCTTGTTTATCAGGGGTATAGTTGTAAAGCGCACCGGCCTGCACCCCCACTTCCGCCGCAATTTGGCGCATAGAGACCGCCGCATAGCCACGGCGTGCGAAAAGCGCCTGCGCCGCTGCGCGGATCTTGGGACCGGTCGAGCTGGAGTGTGAACCTTGGGTGCGTGCCATACGCGCTAGGCTAACTGAACGCGCGTTCAGAAAAAACCGGTTTTTCAGTTTCTCTTGCCTCGCTCAAGTTGCTGGGTCACAAGTGCCAAAACCATTGGACCCGCTTGCTTTATGCGTTTGCCTGTTAGATCTTTGTCCGTTCAAACTTTACCCGTGTTGATCTTGGGTTTGCTTGTCCTGTCGGGCTGCGCGGGTCTGCCCGATCTAGAGCTCTCGGATGCGGAATTTGACCAAGACACGCCCTACCCCGAATTTGTCCCGCTTGATGTGCTGCTGAAAGAGCCTGAAGCCACGATTACTGATGAGACCGAAAGCACGCTCGACGCCCGCCGCGAGGAATTGGTGAACACACCGCTTTCGCCCTCCGGCGACACGAATGACGCATTGCAACAGCGCATTGATGCGCTTCGCAAACGCCAGCAAGAGTTAAGCACCGGTCTTGCCGCGAGCGAGGACGATCTGGACGATCGGCTGCGCGACCGCCTAGAAAACGGGATTCAGCCGCCAAACACGAGCGAATAACACAGGTTCAATGTGAAAGCCGATTGCACAGAGCAACGCGCAGCAGTAAAGCCAAAGCCAATCATCGTGACGTCAAAGGAGCCCAGATCATGAGCCAACAATCCCCCCTCCGCCTTGGAATTGCAGGATTGGGCACGGTCGGAACGGGCGTTGTCAAGATCATCCGCCAACAGGCTGCCTTGCTCAGCGCGCGCGCGGGGCGCGATGTGGTCATCACCGCCGTCAGCGCCCGCGATCAATCACGCGATCGCGGCGTCTCTCTCTCCGGCTATGCATGGGAAACAGATGCGGTTGCCTTGGCTAAACGGGACGATGTGGATGTGTTCGTGGAGCTCATCGGCGGCGACACAGGTGTTGCAAAAGACGCGGTTGAAGCTGCGCTCGCCCTTGGCAAAGACGTCGTCACGGCGAACAAAGCACTGCTTGCGCATCATGGTCAAAGCCTTGCGGAAATGGCGGAAGATAACGACAGAATCATCCGCTATGAAGCCGCGGTTGCGGGTGGTATTCCTGTGATCAAATCCTTGCTGGAAGGTCTGGCGGGCAATGAAATCACCCGCGTGATGGGCGTGATGAACGGCACCTGCAACTACATTCTCACCAACATGGAAAAGTCCGGTCGCGGCTATAATGCCTTGTTTGAAGAATGCGCCGAGCTTGGCTATTTAGAGGCCGACCCAAACCTTGATGTCGGCGGTATTGATGCGGGTCATAAACTCGCCCTGCTCGCCTCCATCGCCTTTGGCACACAGGTTGATTTTGATGCGGTTGAGCTTGAAGGCATTCAGCGTATCGAACTTCAAGACATCAAACATGCCGCTGATATGGGCTTTCGCATCAAACTGCTTGGTGTGACGCAAATGACAGGTCGCGGGCTGGAGCAACGGATGACCCCTTGCCTTGTTCCCGCGGACTCTCCGCTTGGCCAGCTTGAGGGCGGCACAAATATGGTCGTCATCGAAGGCAACCATGTTGAGCAAGTGGTGTTGCGCGGTCCAGGGGCTGGCATGGGCCCAACTGCTAGCGCTGTGATGGGCGATGTCATGGACATTGCGCGCGGTACTCGCATCCCGACATTCGGCATGCCAGCCGCACAGCTGCAAAAAGCAAATGCCGCCAAAGCCGCGACCCCTGCCCCGTTTTATTTGCGCGTTGGCCTGCATGACAAACCCGGGGCTATGGCAAAGATCGCGACGATCCTTGGCGAAGCAGGTATTTCCATCGATCGCATGCGCCAACTTAGCCATGCCGATGACACAGCTCCTGTGCTGATCGTAACGCATAAATGCAT
>CAYQZI010000271.1:0-3038 GCA_964421835.1 uncultured Planktotalea sp. | reverse complement strand
GTGACCACCGGAATGCCGCGCGTTAGTAGCCTATCAATAGCGGTGACAGTCCTCTCGGTCTGAGCGCCAACAGCTACAATCGCCGCAGACATGCTGGCAGGCTCCTCAAGCGCCTGCTCCAAGGTCTCGGGGCGGTAAGGATCAAAATCCACGGAAGACATCCGCAGTCCCAACCCCTCAGCCGAGGCCATCGCTTTTTGAAATCCTTCGCGGATCTCGGCAAAGAAAGGGTTCGTCCCATTCAACAGAAACACCCGGATATCATGGGGCTTCTGGGTCTTCAGCGCTGACAATGCATCTGGCGCATAGCCCAGTGTTTCAAGCGCACTGACGACTTGCTGCCGCGTGGCTTCTTTGACACCAGACCTGTTATTGAGAACCCGATCCACCGTCGCACGTGACACACCGCTTTCCCGCACGACATCTGAAATTTTTACCTTTGGCCGCATACTGCCGCTGCCTCCATTACTAGTTCACTCAAAGATTGCTCGCGCGCCCGCACAGTTGAGCGATCAAGCTACTTTTCTCGTTTGTACCATAGCGCGGTCGCATAAAACCGCAAATCCGCTTTACTGTGACGATATACAGCTTGAAAAGTCGATCATAAAATGAGTTAATTACCTCACAAACCCGCGAGCAGGCAGGATCAGGTGCGCATATGCGCGGTAAGACGAGTGTGAATGTTTCAATACCATCCGACGAAATGAGGCAGCACTTTGGCACAAGATCACAACACCAACGGTCAGCCACCCAAACATAATCAAAGACCAAAATCTCCAAACACACCGATACCACTTGGCGGACATTACTGGCTTCTCGACGTCTGTGATGACCTGCTTGATTATTGCGACCAGCATGATCTGGAAAATACATCGACCCGGCTTCGTTACGTCCTGATCGCTCTTTTGAAAGATACAGAGACGCGCTCTCTCGCACGTCCGTAGCGCAGCTGAACGCTTGCGCATCTGGCTGCCCGTCTTCGTTGAATGTGACGTTGAATAGCGTCACCAACCAGACTATCCTGTGTTTGGGTTTTGGTTTTCAGGGGGATGGCAAATGTGTTTGTCGTGCAACTTTCGTGAAGGTCCGCGTGCGGAAATCCACGGTTTCGAAGCGTATAACGGCTTTTATTCGGACCCGGTCGTAATTCTCGGTGATCCGCTGGCGGCGGAATTGGGCGAAAGCCGCATTGACGCGCCCGGAGACATCTCGACGACATATGAAATCGCGGTTGGTGATAGCTTCGAAGGATACATCGGCGAAGGCGATGTCGACTACATCCGGATCGAACTGACGGAACACGGATCGTTCAGTGATTATGAACTCGGTGTTGTTGGCTCCGGCGCAGGCGAACTCTTCGACCCTTACCTCGAATTGCTGGATGAAAACGGAAACGTCGTGGCGTCGAACGATGACTTCGCACCCGGCGTCGTGTTGGCGTCCGTTATCGAATACCGCGCCTTCCTAAGCACTGGCACATACTATCTCGCGGTGTCCTCTGCCGATGGTGGCACCGGGGGATATCTTTTGGGCGCATACCCGGACGCATCCGGTTTCCGGCCCCAAGCACAAGATCTCGACCGTTTTGGCCGCGTCGATGCCTTTTTGGCTCCCGGCGATCGCGATTTCTATAAAATCGACAACTACCCCGACAACCAATTTTTCACGGTATCCGTCGATGGCGGGTCCAGTGTCGGGCTGTCGGACCCCATCATCGAAGTCTTCCGGAACTCTACCCTGATCGCGAGCAACGAAGACACCGGCCTGTCCACAGTCAGCTTTGAAACCAACGGCACAGATACCTATTACGTCTCTGTTGAAGGCAGTTCCCAGCAAAGCGCGGGCACCTATCAATTGCGCTCGATGGCGGACCCTATCGATGATCTGAGTACCACGTGGTCCTTGGAGCCCGAGTTTTATTATACCCAAGCGATTGAACCCGGAGACGCCGATTGGCGCTTCATCGACTTGGAAGGCGGGCAGGAATACGCATTCCAGATGTATGACGCGTTTTTTGGCGACGTCGATTCCTACATTACGATTTACGACTCGAACGGCCAGTTCATCGCGTCCAATGACGACGAAAACGAAGACAGCCTCGACGCCTATCTGCGCTACACACCGACGGATGACGAAACAGTCTACGTCGAAATGCGCGATGCAACAGGGTTTGGAGCAGGGTTGTATCAGATCACCGTCACCAACCTGACCGCCGCAACGCCGGTTGACGCAATCATCTGGAAAGATGCCGTCTTGCCAACAGATGATGCGGTGAAAGTCTGGTTTGCCGGCCTGGGCGATGTGGTCAATGACGAAGGCGCTCTGGTGCTTGGTCAAGGCTTTACCGAAGAGCAGATTACCGAGTTCATGTCGATCTTCGAGCACGTTTCAGACTTCGCCAATATCTCCTTCGTGCAAACCGACAATCAGGAGGATGCTGATTTCCAGATTGTCGTGGGCGACCTGGATGCGGTCTATGATTCGGGCTTGTGGGGGCGCGCAAATCCGCAGGGCAATACGTTCTACAGCGATGGAACAATCGTGCTGGACGATGACGTTTGGACCGATGCATCAACGGCGCGCGGCGGCTTTATGAACAACGTTGCGGCCCACGAATACGGGCACGCTTTGGGTCTCGCGCACCCCCATGATACCGGCGGTGGCTCTCGTCCAATGCGGGGGGTGCTCGAAAATGATGATTTGGGAGATTTCAATCTCAACCAAATCCCCTTCACAATCATGACCTATAACGACGTCTGGGAAAACGCGCCGTTGCCACCTGATGATCTCGGCGCAGGCCATTTCTGGGGCTTTGGGGCAATCGATATCGCGGCGCTGCAAAGCCTCTATGGCGCAAACACCGCGACCCGTACGGGCGGCGATTCCTACACGCTCGGCACAGGCGCGTTTATGCAGACCATCTGGGATGCGGGCGGCTATGATGACATCACTTATGGCGGCGGGCGCGACGTCGTAATTGATTTGCGTCAGGCCCCAATCGCCTATGCGCAAAATGGCGGCGGCTATGTGTCCCATGT
>CAYQZI010000270.1:0-3045 GCA_964421835.1 uncultured Planktotalea sp. | reverse complement strand
CCCTGCGCGCCGCGCCCGATCATCACGCCGTCCGCGCCGCTTTGATGCAACGCTTCGCGCGCGCTGCTCGCATCAACGATATCGCCATTTGCAATCACCGGAATGCGCACCGCCTCTTTGACCCTGCGGATCGCGGCCCAATCAGCATGGCCTTTGTAAAATTGGCAGCGCGTGCGTCCATGAATGGTGATCATTTGAATGCCTGCATTCTCTGCGCGCACGGCCAGCTCGGCGGCGTTCATTAAAGCGTCGTCCCAGCCAAGGCGGGTTTTCAGCGTTACGGGCAAATCAACTGCGGCTATCACAGCTTCGATTAAACCTAACGCATGATCGAGATCCTTGAGCAAAGCCGAGCCGGAATAGCCATTGGTCACCTTTTTGGCAGGGCAGCCCATGTTGATGTCGATGATTTTTGCGCCGTTGCCCGCCGCCATTTTGGCCGCTTCACCCATCCAATAGGCATCACGCCCTGCAATCTGCACTGATGTGTTTACGCAGCCAAAACCCAATTCGGCCTTTTCGCGCACCCCAGGTTTTGCCTGCACCATTTCTTGACTCGCGACCATTTCACTGACCACCAAACCAGCGCCGAACCCGCTGACAAGTGTGCGAAATGGCAGGTCCGTGATCCCCGCGAGCGGAGCAAGTAGAACAGGCGGTGCAAGGCGCACATCGCCGATTTGAAGCGACTGAATCATGCTGCGTTCATAGTCTGTGGCGGGCAATGTCTCAATGAATGAAAGTGTAAATAAGTGGCACTCGCATGTTTTCGCCTATAATTTAGGCATTGATGCGTGAGATTGCACCCTCTGGGCGCTTTGGATATGAAACCATCATGATGAATTCAAAGCAAAACATGCGCATTGGCGCGGTGATCGTGGCCGCAGGACGTGGCAAGCGCGCAGGCGGCGATAGACCGAAACAATGGCAAAGGCTTGCGGGTCACTCTGTAGCTGCGTGGAGCGTTTCGCGGTTTCGTGCGCGCGGCGATATCGCACAGATCGTGCTGGTTATTCACCCCGATGACAGCGCCTACGCACAAAGCATCGATGGCGTGCAGGTGGTGCATGGCGGCGCGGCGCGCGATGGCTCGGTCCACAATGGCCTTAAGGCGCTTGGCGGCGATATCACCCATGTTTTGATCCACGATGTGGCGCGCTGCACAGTTTCAAATGCGGTGATTGACGGCGTGATCGATGCGCTTGGCTCTGCCACCTGCGCCGCGCCTGCCCTGCCGGTCAGCGATGCGCTGTGGATTGGCGCGGATGGCAAGGTCAGCGGCACGCAAGATCGAACGGGGCTTTTTCGCGCGCAAACACCGCAAGGCTTTGCGCTGCCTGAAATTCTCGCGGCACATGCGGCACACACAGGCGGCGCAGCGGATGACGTAGAGGTTGCGCGCGCCGCAGGGCTTGACGTGGTGATCACCGAGGGCGATGAGAACAACTTAAAGATAACTCTGCCCGCCGATTTCGCGCGCGCCGCTAAGATATTGGAGCAAACGTTGGATATTCGCCTTGGCAACGGCTTTGATGTGCACGCTTTCGAGGGTGGCGATCATGTGATCCTTTGCGGTGTAAAGCTGCCCCATAACAAAGCCTTAAAAGGTCATTCAGATGCTGATGTCGGCATGCACGCGGTCACCGATGCGATTTACGGCGCGCTTGGCGATGGCGATATTGGCCAACATTTCCCGCCCTCTGATCCGCAGTGGAAAGGGGCTGCGAGCGAGATTTTTCTGCGCCACGCGGTCGAGCTGGTGCGCAGCCGCGGCTTTACGCTTTCCAACGTGGATTGCACGCTGATTTGCGAGCAACCCAAGATTGGCCCGCACGCAAGCGCAATGAAGGCGAAGATGTCCGAGCTTTTGCAGATCACGCAAGATCGTGTGTCCGTCAAAGCCACCACCAGCGAACGCCTTGGCTTTACGGGCCGTGAAGAGGGAATCGCCGCGATTGCGACAGCCACTTTGGTGGCGCTATGAACCGCCTTGCGCATCTCATTGGCACTGTCTTTTACGTAGGCCACATGAAGCCTGCGCCGGGCACTTGGGGCTCGCTTGTTGCGCTGCCTTTTGGCTTTGCCCTCTATCAGATCGGCGGGATCTGGCTGTTTCTTGTGGCGATTGTCGTCGGCTTTTTCAAAGGATGGTGGGCGACTGAGCAAATGACCAAAGGCCGCGACAATCACGATCCGTCAGAGATTGTCATCGATGAAGTCATCGGGCAATGGATCGCGCTTGCCCCTGTGTTTTACGGCGCTTGGCACTTCCATATAGAGGCGCTGTTGCTTTGGCCCGGCTGGCTGGCCGCGTTCCTGTTGTTTCGCTTTTTTGACATTCTAAAACCGTGGCTCGTGGGCTGGGCGGATCGGCGCGATGACGCGCTTGGCGTGATGCTGGACGACGTGATTGCCGGGATATTTGCTGCGCTTTGCGTCATCGCGCTGGCAGCTGTCTTTCACTTGGTGATCATGTGAGCTTTGTCGCGCAAACCCTTGAAATTTCGAAACAACGTGGCGTCATGATTGCAACCGCTGAAAGCTGCACAGGCGGGATGATCGCAGCAGCCTTTACCGATGTTGCGGGCAGCTCTGCGGTGTTCGAGCGTGGCTTTGTGACCTACACGAATGCAGCCAAACGCGAAATGCTAGGCGTGCGCACAGCCACATTAGAGGCCTATGGCGCGGTCAGCGAAGAGGTCGCGCGCGAAATGGCGGCAGGCGCTTTGGCCCACTCAAACGCGCAACTGGCCTTGTCCGTGACAGGCATTGCAGGGCCAGGTGGATCGGATTTCAAACCTGAAGGGCGCGTCTGCTTTGGGCTTGCCAATGCACAGGGCAGCACAAGCGAAACCGTAGAATTTGGTGCCCTTGGCCGCGCCAGTGTGCGCACTGCCGCGCGTGATCATGGGGTGCAGATGATTCTCAAGGCGCTTTCGCGTAACGCCTGAAATTTAAGCAACAACATCAAAAATTAGCCTAAATTTGTAGCAGTTTGCATTTTGCTGCATTTATTAGCGCTCCAGATGCACTCGCCGCTTTTTC
>CAYQZI010000269.1:0-3060 GCA_964421835.1 uncultured Planktotalea sp. | reverse complement strand
GCCAGACGGGTCTGTCTGTGGCGTTCGATCTGCCAACGCAAACGGGGTACGACAGTGATCATGTGCTGGCACGCGGTGAAGTGGGCAAGGTTGGCGTACCCGTTTGTCACTTGGGCGACATGCGCACGTTGTTCAATGAAATTCCGTTGGAAGAGATGAACACATCGATGACGATCAACGCGACGGCCCCTTGGCTGCTTGCGCTTTATGTCGCTGCCGCTGAGGAGCAAGGCGCGGATGTGTCCAAGCTGCAAGGCACGGTTCAGAACGATCTGATCAAAGAATACCTGTCGCGTGGTACGTATATTTGCCCGCCCAAGCCCTCGCTCAAAATGATCGCGGATGTGGCTGAGTATTGCTACACGAACATCCCCAAGTGGAACCCAATGAACGTGTGTTCCTATCACTTGCAAGAGGCGGGCGCGACGCCGGAGCAGGAACTCGCGTTTGCCCTCGCCACAGCCACTGCCGTTCTTGATGAGCTACGTCCACGCGTCCCAGCGGAGGATTTTCCGACACTTGTCGGTCGTATCTCTTTCTTCGTGAATGCTGGGATCCGGTTCGTCACGGAGATGTGCAAAATGCGTGCCTTTGTGGACCTGTGGGATGAAATCTGCCTTGAGCGTTACGGCGTTGAGGATCCTAAGATGCGCCGCTTTCGCTATGGTGTTCAGGTGAACTCGCTCGGCCTGACAGAGCAACAGCCAGAGAATAACGTTTATCGGATCCTGCTTGAGATGCTCGCTGTGACACTGTCCAAAAACGCGCGCGCGCGCGCGGTTCAGCTTCCTGCGTGGAACGAAGCGCTTGGCTTGCCGCGCCCTTGGGATCAGCAATGGTCCATGCGTATGCAACAAATCCTCGCCTATGAAACGGACCTTTTAGAGTTCGACGATCTGTTCGATCAAAACCCAGCGGTAGATCGCAAGGTTGAAGAGCTTAAGACAGGCGCGCGCGCAGAGCTTGCGAACCTCGGCTCTATGGGCGGCGCGATTGATGCGATTGAGTATATGAAATCGCGCCTCGTTGACTCCAACGCGGATCGCCTGAACAAGATCGAGCGCAATGAAACCATCGTTGTGGGGGTTAACAAATGGCAACAAGGCGAGCAATCACCTTTGCAGACCGAAGACGGCGGCATCATGGTTGTTGATCCCGCGGTTGAAGATGAGCAAATCGCGCGTTTGAACGAATGGAAAGCGAGCCGTGATCAAGAGGCGGTCAATGCCGCGCTCGCCGCTCTGCGCGAAGCCTCAAGCAAAGGCGAGAACGTCATGCCCGCCTCGATCCAAGCTGCGAAAGCCGGGGTCACAACGGGTGAATGGGCGGCTCAAATGCGCAGGGTACATGGTGAGTATCGCGGGCCAACGGGTGTTTCAGCGTCTGTGTCCAACAAGACCGAAGGGCTTGATGATATCCGTGACGCCGTAAATGTCGTGAGCGATAAGCTTGGTCGTCGCCTCAAATTCCTTGTTGGCAAACCGGGCCTTGATGGGCATTCCAACGGCTCTGAGCAGATTGCTTTCCGCGCACGCGATTGCGGCATGGACATCGAATACGATGGCATCCGCATGACCCCCGAAGAACTGGTGGCCTCTGCGATTGAAACGCGGGCGCATGTGGTTGGGCTTTCAATTCTGTCCGGCTCACATATTCCGCTGGTCGAAGACATGATGAAACGTATGCGCGAAGCCGGTCTGGGCGACACGCCTGTGATTGTAGGCGGTATCATCCCCGATGATGACGCCGAACGTCTGCGCGCGATGGGTGTCGCAAGGGTCTACACACCAAAGGATTTTGAGTTGAACGCGATTATGAAAGACATCGTGACGCTCGCGGATCCTGCGGCGATTGCGGCTGAGTGATTGACGCTGTTGCAAGGCGGTTCTACCGTCTTGCGCATGAACGCATCCCTAATCATCCGCCCCCTTGCGCAAAGTGATGAAGCCGATTGGCGCCGTCTTTGGACCGCTTATCTCGACTTCTACGAAAGCTCCGTCAGCGAAGAGGTCTACGCGACCACTTTTGAACGTTTGCTTGATCCTGCGAACACAAGTCAATGCGCCGCTTTGGCGGTGTTAGATGGTGTCGCGGTTGGCCTTGTCCATTGGATTTATCATCCGCATAATTGGAAAGTGGAGGACGTCATCTATCTGCAAGACCTCTACGCGGACCCCGCTGTGCGTGGCACAGGCATAGGGCGCGCGTTGATTGAGCATGTTTATGATGTCGCGGATCAGGGCGAGACACCGACTGTTTATTGGATGACCCAAGAATTCAACGCGACCGCGCGTCAGCTTTATGATCGCATCGCGAGCAAAACCGTCTTCGTGCAATACAAACGATAGGACCTTTTCATGACCATTCACATTGGTGCAACACCCGATCAAATCGCTGAAACCGTGCTTATGCCCGGTGATCCCTACCGTGCGAAATGGGCGGCAGAAACGTTCCTGAAAGATGTGGAACTGGTGAACGAAGTGCGCGGGATGCTTGGCTTCACGGGCACCTGGAACGGCAATCGTGTCACCATTCAAGGGAGCGGCATGGGCATGCCGTCGCTGTCGATCTATGCCAATGAATTGCTGAAAGACTATGGCGCAAAGACGATGATCCGCATCGGATCTTGTGGCGCGATGCAGCCCTACGTGAATATACGAGACGTGATCATTGCAATGACGTCGTCTTCACTTTCGACACCTTCGCTCGGCTTTTTCAAAGAGCTGAACTACGCTCCTTGCGCCGATTGGGGACTTTTGCGCGCAGCTGTGAATGCGGCCGAAGCGAAAGGCACCAAAACGCACGTCGGTGGCATCTATTCCGCGGATGTTTTCTATGATGAACGGCCGGATTTGAACGAGCAAATGATCCGCCACGGAATCCTAGGTGTCGAGATGGAAGCCGCCGAACTTTACACACTTGCCGCGCGCTACGATGCACGTGCTTTGGCAGTTTTGACTGTGTCAGACCACTTGATCACTCACGAAGCGCTGCCGTCAGAGGAGCGCGAGCGCAGCTTTGGCGAGATGGTCGAAATCGCATTGGAGGCGGCATTCGCTT
>CAYQZI010000268.1:0-3070 GCA_964421835.1 uncultured Planktotalea sp. | reverse complement strand
ACCGACACCGATGGCAACCCGCGTGAAGCGCGCATCAGGCAGGCGGCGCAAGTTGATCTTGCCGACATTCGCGCGCTGTATTCAGACGATATCGCATGGGTCAATGAATGTGCGTGGTCCAAACGCGACCGCCGTGTCATTGCTTACAGTCGCGAAAAGCTCAGCGCTGTGGTGCTGGATGAGCGCCATTGGAAAGATGCGCCTGACGAGGCTTTGACAAGCGCGATGCTTGATGGCGTGCGCGCGCTTGGCTTGACGTTTACGTCTCCGGTACAACGCTTTCGCACGCGCGTTGATCTTATGCGTCAAGCGGGTGAGGATTTTCCTGATCTCAGCGAAGACGCGCTCCTTGAAAGTGCCAGTGTTTGGTTGCTCCCCTATCTTTCCGGTATCAAAAACGCCAACCAGCTCAAAGCGCTCAATCTGCTCGAACCGCTAAAAGCTCTACTCACGTGGGAGCAACAACAACGCCTTGATAAAGCAGCACCTTCGCATGTGGAAACACCGCTGGGGCGGCGCATCCCTGTAAATTACGAGTATGGCACGCCTGAAATCGAACTGCGCTTACAAGAGATGTTCGGCACTACTGTTCACCCCATTGTTGCAGGCCAAGCTTTGCGTGTCACGCTTTTGTCGCCTGCAGGGCGCCCTGTGCAAACCACCACGGACATCCCTGCATTTTGGGACACATCCTATGCGGATGTGCGCAAGGACATGCGCGGGCGATATCCGCGACACCCTTGGCCAGAGAACCCGCGCGAGGCCGATCCAACCCTGCGCGCCAAGCGGCGCGGGACATAAGCAACGCTCTAAGACCCTAAGCACAATCCTGCTAGAGCGCGGAAAACCGCTGGGCATCGCCACTTTTGTGGTTAAACTGGCCCGCATGTTTGCAACGCCTCACTCTGTCCGACGGATCCTGCTGCTTTTGATGCTCGGCTGCGCTTTAACTGCGTGCAACGCTGTGGATGAAAGCCGGTTGAGCACGTCAGGCAACAACCTTGATCCGAGTTATGAGAGGCTGGCGAGCACTGCATCGGCAACCAGTACGCTTGGGGGTGTCGCGCTGAAACTGCGCCCTATTCCGACAGCCACGACGCTTAGCGCATCCTCTGGAACGCTTGATCACGAAAGCGGCGCAACCACGATTAATGATGGTACATACACCTTGATCGACCCTGATGGGTATACGCAAAATGGGCTGCTCACGGATGGCGTCTCGACCTTGTTCTCAACTCCTGCTCAGGGGTTTACAGGCAATTACGACTACGCACGCGTTTATTCGCATGCCTATTTCGTCAATACAGTACCCTTTGTGACGACAGGCGTTTATGGCGTCGTCACGCGAGAAGAGGATATGCCAAGCACAGGAACGGCAACCTACACCGGCGAAGCACAAGCGAGCTATTTCAACACCACCAGCAATTTCGATCTGAGCGACGGCACATCTGAAATTAAGGCTGATTTTGCGGCAGGCACAGTTGATGTGACCACCGATAAGTTCGACATCACCAATCGCGAGACCGGGGTCTCTGCGAATGTTGGCTTTAACGCGGTGAAGATCACGGGCATGACTGTCTTTGGCAATCAGTTTTCTGGCGGCACCATCACAACCGAACTCAATGGGCGCAAGGTCGAGATTGTCACAGATCGCGCGCAAGAAAGCGCGCTGGGGCGTTTCTTTGGCCTGACAACATCTGGGAGGCCAGACGAGGCTGGCGGGATTGGTTATTTACGCGGCAATGATGGATCGCTCACCACGATCTTTCTGGCTGATTAAACGCTATTTTTGCAGGCACCAGCGCATGATCGCTTTTTGCGCATGAAGACGGTTTTCCGCCTCATCAAAAATCACTGAATTCGGACCATCCATCACTGTGCTTGTCGCTTCTTCCTCGCGGTGCGCGGGCAAGCAATGCATGAACAAAGCGTCGGGCTTAGCGTGCGACATCAGCTCTTCGTTCACTTGATAGGGTCGCAGCATATTGTGGCGACGTTCTTTGGCAGATTGGCTGTCGTGCATGGAGACCCATGTGTCCGCAACAACCAGATCAGCACCTTGCACAGCCGTTTGTGCATCGCGTTCAATGCTGACACTGACACCAGCATTGCGCGCAAGACCGACGAACTCATCCTCTGGATCAAGCTGCTTGGGACCTGTAAACACCATATCAAAGCCGAACTGCCCTGCCGCATGCAGGAAGGATGCGCAGACGTTGTTACCATCGCCGCACCAAACAACTTTCTTACCTTTGATCGATCCGCGATGTTCTTCGAACGTCATCACGTCTGCCATGATCTGACAAGGGTGCGTGCGATCCGTCAGACCATTGATCACAGGCACATCTGCATATTCGGCCATCTCAAGCAGCACGCTTTCGTCAAACGTACGGATCATGATGAGATCGACGTACCGCGACAGAACGCGCGCGGTGTCTGCGATGGTTTCCCCGTGCCCAAGCTGCATGTCAGAGCCTGACAGCACCATGGTCTGCCCCCCCATCTGGCGCACGCCAACATCGAAAGAAACGCGCGTTCGCGTAGACGGTTTCTCAAAGATCAGCGCGACCATATGGCCTGCGAGCGGTTGATCTGCATCAAGGGTCGCTTTGGGCAGACCCACACGCGCATCTTTCATGGACCGCGCCTGCGCGATGATATTTGTCAGCGCGGCGGGGTCTGTTTTGTGGATGTCTAGAAAATGGTTCATCTGTCTATACTTTTTGTTACTTCGGGAGCGAGGGACCAGCCCCTCGCGCTCCCCGGGATATTTTGAGAGAGAGGAAACTAGAGCGTTTTCTCTATTTGCGTGGCGGCGGCGCTTAGACGTTTCGTGGCCTCGGCGATATCGTCCTCGGTGATGTTGAGCGCTGGGAGCAGGCGGATCACATTGTCAGCGGCAGGAACTGTAATAACTTCGTTGTCGTAGCCTGCATTTACGATATCGATATTCGTCGCTTTGCATTTCAACCCGAGCATGAGGCCCGCGCCGCGCACGCTCTCAAACACATCGGGATGCTGCGCAATAAGCCCTTCAAGCGATTGACGCAAAGCGCCTGCACGACGCGAA
>CAYQZI010000267.1:0-3075 GCA_964421835.1 uncultured Planktotalea sp. | reverse complement strand
TCGCGAATGCGATCAAGGAACCAAGGGTCAAACATGGTGACACCGTGGATTTCATCGTTCGAAAGCCCATGACGCATCGCTTGCGCGATGGTACGCATGCGGTCTGGCGTTTGTTTGGAGATGGCTTTGACAACGGCTGATTTCTCTGGCGCGCCGTCGATTTCGATCTCGTCAAAGCCTGTAAGACCCGACTCCATGGAAGCGAGCGCTTTTTGCAGGCTTTCGTGGATTGTGCGGCCAATCGCCATGGTTTCGCCGACGGATTTCATTGCTGTGGTGAGATAAGGCTCAGACCCTGGGAATTTCTCAAACGCGAATTTCGGGATTTTGGTGACCACATAGTCGATAGTTGGCTCGAAGGAGGCGGGCGTGACCTTGGTGATGTCATTGTCCAACTCATCCAAAGTGTAACCAACTGCGAGTTTCGCGGCGATTTTAGCAATCGGGAAGCCTGTCGCCTTAGACGCAAGCGCGGAAGAGCGTGAGACACGCGGGTTCATTTCAATAACGACCATACGGCCATCAACAGGGTTCACCGCCCATTGCACGTTGGAACCGCCTGTTTCGACGCCAATCTCGCGTAGAACGGCGATCGAGTGGTTGCGCATGATTTGGTATTCTTTGTCCGTCAAGGTCAGTGCAGGGGCAACAGTGATCGAATCGCCTGTGTGCACACCCATGGGGTCCACGTTTTCAATCGCGCAGACGATGATTGCGTTGTCCGCCGTGTCGCGCACGACCTCCATCTCGAATTCTTTCCAACCCAAGAGCGATTGGTCTACGAGGATCTGATTAACTGGAGAGGCGTCCATACCAGAGCGGCAGAAGAACTCATAATCTTCGCGGTTATACGCCACACCGCCGCCTGTGCCGCCCATCGTAAAGGCTGGGCGAATGATCGCGGGCAGGCCGATTTCCTCAAGGTCCTCAAGGGCAAGGCGCACACCTTCGTTCAAGTCGGCGGAGCCGTCCTCTAGCTTGGGCGCGGTGACGATTGTGGCTTTCGGGTTTTCGATGCCGAGACGGTCCATCGCGTCGCGGAAGAGCTTGCGATCTTCTGCCATTTCAATGGCTTCGCGTTTGGCACCGATCATTTCGACGTTGAATTTATCGAGAACACCCATCTCTTCCAGAGCAAGGGACGTGTTCAATCCCGTCTGTCCGCCCATCGTTGGCAGAAGCGCATCGGGGCGCTCTTTCTCGATGATCTTGGCGACGATCTCAGGCGTGATCGGCTCAATGTAAGTGGCATCCGCAAGGTTCGGGTCTGTCATAATCGTTGCGGGGTTCGAGTTGACCAGAATGACGCGATAGCCTTCTTCGCGCAGCGCCTTACAGGCTTGCGCACCAGAGTAGTCAAATTCGCAGGCTTGCCCGATAACAATTGGCCCCGCGCCGATGATCATGATGGAGGAGATATCAGTACGTTTGGGCATGGCAGACCTCTTTTTTCAGCGCGCACTTTAAGGGCGCAAACCCCGAGTCGCGGCAGCGTGCAAATTGTCGTGGGTTATAGACATGCGCGGGTTAGGTTCAAGGGGCTTATGAGCCTGCACGCAAGCATCCCTTGACTTTCGCGCCCGCGCGCGGTGTATCGGCCCAAACTTATAGCCCTTTCCGAAGGAAATACACCATGCACGCCTATCGCAGCCATTCTTGCGCCGACTTGAACAAATCCCACGTGGGCGAAAATGTCCGCCTGTCTGGCTGGGTGCACCGCGTGCGCGATCACGGCGGTTTGCTCTTTATCGATCTGCGCGATCACTATGGTATCACGCAGGTCATGGCTGATCCGGACAGCCCTGTGTTCAGCCAGATCGAAAAGGTGCGCTCTGAGTGGTGTATCCGCATCGATGGCAACGTGATGGCGCGCGATGAGAGCTTGGTAAACCCAAAGATCCCAACAGGCGAAATCGAAGTATTTATCCGTGATATCGAAGTTCTGGGCGCGGCGTCTGAACTGCCCTTGATGGTCTTCGGTGAGCAAGAGTATCCTGAAGAGACACGTTTGAAATATCGCTACCTCGATCTGCGTCGTGAAAAGTTGCAGCGTAACATGACGTTGCGCTCGGATGTGGTGGCGTCGATGCGTCGTCGCATGTGGGATCAAAATTTCCGCGAGTATCAAACGCCGATCATCACGGCATCCTCCCCTGAAGGCGCGCGCGACTTCCTTGTGCCATCACGCCAGCACCCCGGCAAGTTCTACGCGCTGCCACAAGCGCCACAGCAGTTTAAACAGCTGATTATGGTGTCGGGCTTTGACAAGTACTTCCAGATCGCACCGTGTTTCCGCGACGAAGATCCGCGCGCGGATCGCTCGCCCACGGATTTCTACCAGCTCGACCTTGAGATGAGCTTTGTAGAGCAAGAAGACGTTTTCAACACGATCCAGCCCGTCGTTGGTGGCATTTTTGAAGAGTTCGGTGGCGGTCGCAAGGTTGACCAAACGTGGGAGCAGATTTCCTACAAGGACGCAGCGCTTTGGTATGGCTCTGACAAGCCTGACTTGCGCAACCCAATTAAAATGCAGGTTGTGTCCGAGCACTTCGCTGGCTCTGGCTTTGCGATCTTCGCGAAGCTCTTGGAGCAAGAAGGTACTGAAATTCGTGCGATCCCTGCACCTACAGGGGGCTCGCGCAAGTTCTGTGACCGTATGAATGCGTTTGCGCAAAAAGAGGGTCTGCCGGGGATGGGCTATATCTTCTGGCGTGATCAGGGCGAGGGCATGGAAGCGGCTGGACCGCTGGCCAAAAACATCGGACCAGAGCGCACAGAGGCGATCCGCCAGCAACTTGGCCTTGGTGTGGGCGACGCGGCGTTCTTCTTGGGTGGTAAACCAAGTGCGTTTGAAAGCGTTGCAGGGCGCGCGCGTAACGAGATTGGTTCGGCGCTGAAATTGATTGATGAGGATCGTTTCGCCTTCGCGTGGATCGTGGACTTTCCGATGTATGAGGCGGACGAAGAGACGGGCAAGATCGATTTCTCGCACAACCCGTTTTCGATGCCACAGGGTGGGTTAGAGGCGCTGAATGGCGATCCTTTGGACGTTCTCGGGTATCAGTATGACCTTGC
>CAYQZI010000266.1:0-3077 GCA_964421835.1 uncultured Planktotalea sp. | reverse complement strand
GTGTCGCGCGGATGCGGTGCGCCGGGGACGCAATCGGATTCGGGCAAGCGATCGTCGCTCATTGCAAATGCGCCCGAACAGTATCAAGCGTGTCTTGCGCAATACTCTCGATATCGCGCGCCGCATCGATGATGCGAAAACGCTGGGGGGCAGAGGCCGCGAGGTCGAGAAAGCCAGCGCGCATCGCGCGTTGCAAGTCCGCGCCGAAATCTTCAAAGCGACTGTCGATGCTGTCCCGCTCTACCGCGCGCATGTGCGAGACATCGGGGTCCATGTCAAACAGCAGCGTCAGGTCGGGCTCGCGGCCAATCATCAACGTGTGCAACTGATTCACCAAAGCGCGCAGATCGCCGCGGCTGAGCCCCTGATACATGCGCGTGCTATCGGCAAAGCGATCACAGATCACAACCTTGCCCGCATCAAGTGCGGGACCAATCGTACGCTCTAAGTGATCGCGCCGCGCGGCGGTGAACAAAAGGATCTCCGTCTCGGCGGACCACCGATCTGGATCGCCTTGCAGCACAAGCGCGCGGATTTCCTCAGCGCCTGCCGAGCCACCCGGCTCGCGCGTGAGCACGACCTCATAGCCCATGTTTTCCAGAGCAGCGGCCAAACGCTTGGCTTGCGTGGATTTGCCCGAGCCATCAATGCCTTCAAAGCTGATAAAGCGCCCTTTGGCGGAGCTCATGGACTTATGAGCCTTGTTCTGCGGCGGCGGGCTGCTCATTCAGCTGTTCGATCAGCATTTGAGCAACAGTGCCAATGCGCGAGGTGAAACCACCCGCAGGCACATCATTGCCCGCAACCAAAGGGATGCGCGTTTCTGGCAGGCCCGGGGGGGTGATCACCAGCTCTGCGATTTGCTGATCTTTGATAATTGGCGCGGTGATTGGGCCGTTGTAAATAACCTCTGCTTTGACAGCTTCCGTTGTGGTGACAGGCATCAACATCGATACATCTTCAAGCGGGACAAGCGGCACATTCTGATCGCGGCCCATCCAGACATCTGCGCTGGCGACAGCGGTGCCTGCTTTGGCGACAGGCTTTACGGCGAACTGGCGGAAGGCCCAATTGACAATGCTTTCTGCTTCTTCGGCGCGTGCTTGCGCACTTTGCAGACCGGAAATGACAAAGATCACGCGGCGCTCGCGCTGCTTGGCTGATCCGACGAGTCCGTAGCCTGCCTCGCGCGTGTGGCCTGTCTTCAAGCCGTCCGCGCCAATCCCAAGGGACAACAGCGGATTGCGATTGCGCGTGTTTTGCGGTGCGCGCCCGTCGAATTTGAACTCACGCTCGGCGAAGAGCGGATAGAAGCTGGGAAAATCGGTGATCAGGCGATTTGCGAGCAGCGCAAGGTCGCGCATCGACATACGGTGGCCGGCTTGTGGCCAACCGTTGGAATTGCTGAAGGTTGAATTGGTCATGCCAAGCTGCTGCGCGCGTTGCGTCATGTAGCGCGCAAATCCCGCTTCGGTGCCATTGGGGCTCAGCGCTTCGGCGATGACGGCGCAGGCATCATTGCCCGAAAGTACGATAATTCCGCGAATAAGATCCTCGACTGACACGCGATCTGTGGTGTCCAGAAACATGGTCGAGCCACCATAGGACATCGCGTGTTGAGACACGGGCAGCTTTTCATCAAGTGACAAACGTCCGTCGCGCAATGCTTCAAAGGCGATGTAGAGCGTCATCAGTTTTGACATCGACGCGGGTGGCAACATTTGATCTGCGTTTTTGTTCAGCAGCACCGTGCCTGTCGTTTGATCGATCACAAAAGCAGAGGTGGCGCGCGTGTCAAACGCGCTCGCAGGGAGAGCCAAAAGCAGCGGCAGAACAATCGCCAAACCAGTTGTGAACAGGCGGCGCATAAGCTGGCCCTCCTTCAAATGCTAAGAATCAATTGCTGACAGCATAGGCATCTGCGAAGCCAGACGCCTTAATCTTTTTCAACAAAGCGCTGCGCTCGGCACTTGTTTGCGCAGGTCCGACGAGGACACGCCAAAAGGTCTTGCCAGAACTGTTGGATTTCTTGACCGTTGGCACAATTCCCGCCACACGCATCGCTTCTGCGGTGTTGTTGGCATTCTGCTCGACGCTAAAGATACCAAGCTGGATGAACGGCTTGCTCAGCCCGCTCGAGGCAGGCGCAGGTCTTGTTGGGGCAGGCTCTGGCGCGGCGGCCACTGCGGCGCTTGGCGCAGGCGCGAGCGAGGTTTCCTCTATCGCTGCGGGCGCATCCGCTTGCGGCGCTGCATCGGGCGTTGGCGCGTTTTCCTTGATGGCCTCGCGGCGCAATGCTGTGACGTTCAGGCGTGCAGGTTGGCCTGCAAGCATCCCAAGCGTGGCGGCCGCATCAGACGAGACCTGCAAACGCGGCCCAGGATTTTCGCGCTCGCGGCGGAACAGCGCGCCAATGACGAACTTGCCGTTCTTTTCATTGCGAATGATGACGCGTTCGGGGTCTTTGACATCAGGATGTGCCACCCAAACACCGCCAAGCGAGGGGCGACCATCCCAAAGCCCGCTTTCGGTGACTTGAAAAATATCCGGTGCTTCGGTGTCGCGCTCAACCAATTTGACAGAGCGCGAGGGATCACCATCGACGAACTCATCGACTTTGGGCTTTGGTTGAAGGAATGCGGGGCCTTGGCCCTCTTCGCAGCCTGCAAGCGCAAAGCTGGAAACAAGCGCGAGTGCGATCCAGACGCGCCGCGTTGAAAGTGTTTCTGCCGTGATGTTCATTGTCTGCCCTTTGCCCCAAAACCGATGCGCTTTGGCCGATATTTCGGTCCTTGTCAGCGCGCGGCTCTCAAAATTGACATTTATGTCGTAACTGCTCGTGCGCAATGTAGCCTTGTTTTGAGCTTATGAAAAGTCTGCTCGGCCTTGCTGGGCGGAAAATCGATCAGCTGATCAGCATTTGAGTGAGATTTCCCTGCGTTGGGGCCTTGCCGATGTGCATAAGCAAGGGTATGGAGTGCGCGTCGGAGGCTTGGCAGAGTGGTCGAATGCACCGGTCTTGAAAACCGACGAGGGTGAAAGTCCTCCCAGGGTTCGAATCCCTGAGCCTCCGCCAC
>CAYQZI010000265.1:0-3129 GCA_964421835.1 uncultured Planktotalea sp. | reverse complement strand
GGAACATCGTCCGCGAAATCGACGTGGCGCGCGGCTTTACCCAAGTCGTCCACATTTGTTGGCAGCTTGAAGGTTTCAAAGTCAGCCAGCGCCAAACCATCCAGTGAAATCCAGAACGCCGCGCGATCGCTTAAGGATGCCGGAATGTGCTCATCCGCATCAACACCTTCATCAAGCGCAAGGAAGCAATGGCCCTGATCTGCGTCAAGTGTTTGGCTGAGACGCGCGGTTAAATAAGGATCTGCGCGTTCAGCCATAGGCAGGATAAACAAAGAAGGATCGCGATCCAGCAGGCCCTTTTGCATCACTAATGCGTTGCGCTTTAGGGTGGAGGAAAGATCAATCTCACCATCAAGCGCTTGCGCATTCATGCTTGGGTGCAGTTTGATTTGTTGCAATGGAACCTGTTTGGCGACCTGCATCAAAGCATCGCGCACAGGGGAAACGCGTGCGCGGATGATCATACCCTTGAACCCTTTCGGGTTCATCGCGAGCAGGATCAATGCCAGCGTAGCGCGGGTCCAAGGAGTCATTTAGACGCCCAATGTGTCTTGCACGATGCGCTCCACACGTGTGCCAGAACCAGCATCATCAAGTGGATCGCGGCGCAAACGATGGCGCAAGGCAAGTGCGGCGGTGGCGCGAATATGTGCCGTTGCAAGATGGGTATCATCGCGAAACGCTGCATAGGCGCGCGCAGCTTTGAGCAAGGTTAGCTCGCCGCGAAGACCATCAGCGCCAAGGTTCAAGCAAAGTTCCGCTACATCGCGCAAAGCACTGTCTGGCGTTTGCAGCTCTTTCAAAGCGGAGCGCGCTGATACAATACGATCACGCAGCGCCGCATCTTCCGCCTGCCAGCGCAGCATAAAGGCGGCATGGTCGTTCTCAAACGCGTCGCGGCGTTTGATCACTTCAACACGCTCGTCGATGTTGTCAGGGGAAGCCACATCGACAGATAGGCCGAAACGATCCAAAAGTTGCGGACGCAGCTCACCCTCTTCAGGGTTGCCTGAGCCGACAAGCACAAACCGCGCCGCGTGGCGGATTGAGAGACCTTCACGCTCCACGACGTTCTCGCCGGATTGAGCAACATCCAAAAGCAGATCCACGATGTGATCTTCGAGCAGGTTGACCTCATCAATATAGAGATAGCCACGGTTGGCCTGCGCGAACAAACCCGGTTGAAATGCTTTTTCGCCACGCGTCAAAGCGCGTTCAATATCAAGCGCACCCGTGACGCGATCTTCAGATGCCCCAAGGGGGAGATCGACGACAGGTGTTGCGATCTCATGGGTTTCACCATTCTCAACGCTTGCCCAATCTGGGCACTCCTCAAGCCGCGCGCTGTTTACAGGGCAGGCTTTGACGGCAGTGATGTTGGGCAAAAGACCTGCAAGCCCGCGCACTGCCGTGGATTTGCCTGTGCCGCGATCTCCAAAAACCAGAACACCGCCAATTGAGGGATCAATCGCAGTGAGAATCATCGCCTGTTTCATATCGTCTTGACCGACGATGGCGGAGAAGGGGAATGGATGTTTCATGCTATATCAACTTGTGCGAGGGGAGAGGTGCCGCCCCATGTTCCGATGTCTGAAAGAAGGGTGAAGCGCGCATAGAGTTCTTCGTTGAACCAACCTTCGCGCCGCACCGCTTTGATGGCGTCTGCGTGTGGTCCTGTGCGCGCGAAATTCGCCATTTGAGCCGCATCACGCCAGATTGAAAACGTCACTTGATGGAGCAATGGTATTTCACCAACACCAATTTTGAAAAGGACGTTTGGATCTTGGCCGATCACGTTTGAGATGTTCGGCACGCGTCGCCAGAAACGTGCCGCGATGCTGGGTTTGATTGTCGCGCGCGTCAGCGCAACCAGAGGGCCGGTTTTGCCGTGCTGCATAGGAATAAACGGTGTTTTGCCAGACCATTCGCCCCGCGCGACATCGGTGCTCATGAACATGCTCCAATGCTCGGACGCGTTGCTTTTGTAGCGTTGAAAGAGCGGATCGCTTTCAATGGCGCGGCGCGCAGTTTCCTCATTCGGCCAAGTTGCCAGAATTGCGTAAACAGCGGTGTTGGGAATAGGGGTAAATCCCTCACCAGAACCAGAGCCGCACAGCTTCCAAAAATCGATACCTTCGATCTTGCTCATGTGTGGTCGTGCAAGCCCCATCATCACAAAAGCCCAGATGCGCGCACGCCATGAGCCAAAGCGGAAGAGACTGAAACTGACAACCTGCGACATCGCCAAGCGTTCCCTCTAGATTCCCTAATGTGTAAACTTAGACTGACACATATGCCTTGCTTTGTGAAGCTCTCTCACGTTAATATTGTAAACTAGACTGGACAGTTGCTGCTTGGGATGATGATGGAACACTTTTCAGAAACTGGATTTGACAACCGCGCCATTGTGATCGGTGCGGGTCTGGGAGGGTTGTCCGCCGCGATGCGTCTGGGCGCGAAGGGTTATGCCGTCACGGTGCTCGATCGGCTTGATCGCACCGGCGGGCGTGGCTCTTCGATTGAACAAGACGGGCATCGTTTTGATCTGGGTCCAACGATTGTGACTGTGCCGGATGTGTTTGAACGCCTTTGGGCTGAATGCGGGCGCGATTTTCACGGCGACGTTGATTTGCGTCCTTTGGAGCCGTTCTATGAAGTGCGCTGGCCGGATGGCTCTAAGTTTCATGCGTGCTCTGATGATGACAAGATGTTGGCGGAAGTCGCTAAGCTGAGCCCGAATGATGTGAAGGGGTTCCAGAAGTTCCTGAAAGATGCCCAAGCGCGGTACGTGATTGGGTATGAAGGTATGCTGACCAAGCCAATGCATCGCGCTTGGGAAACCATCAAAGTTCTGCCGACTTTTGCATGGTTGCGCGCGGATCGCTCCATCTATGGACTTGTCGCGTCGCGTGTAAAAGATGAACGTTTGCGCATGGCGCTATCGTTTCATCCGCTGTTCATTGGCGGCGATCCTACGCATGTAACCTCGATCTACGCTTTGGTCTCTCATTTGGAAAAAACCTATGGTGTGCATTATGCGATGGGCGGGGTTCAGGCGATTGCAGATGCGATGGCTGATGTTGTGTGCGCGCAAGGTGGCGTGATCAAACATGACACGACAGTTGACGA
>CAYQZI010000264.1:1310-3179 GCA_964421835.1 uncultured Planktotalea sp. | reverse complement strand
AGACACGCTCGACAATGTTGCCTGGTTCACGCGGTGTTGTATCGCGACTGATGTTCCTGAACCTTTCGACCTTGATGTAAGTACCGCTTATGCGCTGATGAAGAATACCAGCAAGCCCGTCGCGACGGCCTTCACGCTGGCAGAACATGTTGATCCAATTGTAAAAATGCTCGACATCGTTGCAGGGGGCGAAGATAAGTTCGCTCAGCAACCGTTCCTGAAAACCCACATAAGCCCTGTCATTTCACCTATGCGATTTGGCGAAGATGCGGTGGATGTCGTCTATAAATGCATCGAACATAACATCCCCATGTCTTGCATCACCGCCGCGCAGGCGGGCGCGACGGCTCCTGCCACTTTAGCTGGCTTTTTGGCTCAATCGCTCGCAGAAACGCTTGCGAGCTTGGTGATGATCAACGTCATTTCACCCGGTTTCCCGATGATCTTTTCCAACTGGCCCTTGGTCATTGATTTGCGCAGCGGAGCTTTTGCGGGCGGCGGCGGTGAAACGGCAGTTCTTAACGCAGCCTCTGCACAGCTTTCCAACTGGCTTGGCCTGCCCTCTGGCGTCGCCTGCTCGATGACAGATGCCAAAGCCATCGATGCGCAATATGGCGTGGAAAAGGGCATGACATCGCTCGCGGCGGCGCTGGCTGGCGGCAACTTGATCTATGAGAGCTCCGGCATGACGGCAGCCCTTTTGGGTGCAAGTTTTGAGGCCTTCATTCTAGACGACGACATGCATGCAATGACCTATCGCGCTTTACGCGGGATTGAAGTGAGCGAAGAAAACCTCGGTTATGATGCCATCTGCGAAGCGATCTTGGGCGATGGGCATTTCCTTGGCTCTGCGCAAACACACGCCGCGATGGAGCGCGATTACCATTACCCCAAACTTGCGGATCGCGAACAGCCGCGAACCTGGGAAGACGCTGGCGCAGAAGATGCGTGGGGCCGCGCGAACACGCGCGCGAAGGCTATCTTAGCAGAGCATCAGCCGAACTATCTAAGCGCTGCGCAAGACGCAAAGATTAGGGCAGTTTTTAACGTTCTAGATTAACCACTTACCGGGTGCGATGAGGTTGGTGTCTTGCATGATTTCAATTAAGTTTATGCCACCCCGCGCGCGTGCATCGGCCAAAGCCGGTTTGAACTGATCCACAGTCTCGACTCGCGTCGCATGCGCGCCAAAGGAGCGCGCAAAGTCGCAAAAATCTGGATTAATCATCTCAGTTCCAGACACTCGCCCGGGGAATTCACGCTCTTGATGCGCGCGGATCGTGCCGTAACGCGCATTGTTCACAACAATCACAGTCAGGCGCAGGTTATGATGCGCGGCTGTCGCAAACTCTTGGCAAGACATCATAAAACACCCATCCCCGGCGATAGCATAGACCTCTCGTTCGGGCGCGCTGACGGCCGCAGCAACACCCGCAGGCAGGCCATAGCCCATCGAGCCCGACGTCGGCGCAAGCTGTGATCCTGCGCTGCGATATTTGCAAAAACGGTGCAACCAAGCGGCGTAATTGCCAGCCCCATTACATAGGATCGCACCATCGGGGAGCGCGTCGTTCAGATGCGCAAAGATCGGCGCGAGCGGATCATCAGGGATGGTCGCTGGGTCGATATAACGCTCGAACTCTTGGCGCAGATGAGCGGTCCGTTTCGCGAAACGCTGCGGCTCGATCGCGTCCCAATCGGCAAGCGCAGCGCAAAAGCTCTCCATATCCGACGCAAGTGCAAGGGTTGGCTCATAGACGCGACCAAGCTCTTCAGGCTCTGGGAAGACATGCACCAAATCTTGCTGTGTCACTGGTGGTTTCAGCCATGTATATCCTTGTGTCGTCATCTCTCCCAAGCGCGGACCAA
>CAYQZI010000264.1:0-1210 GCA_964421835.1 uncultured Planktotalea sp. | reverse complement strand
TCCATCGCATCAGGGCTAGGCTGATACTTCGGCGCTTCCGCTTTGCGCGGCGCTTTCGGAATAGCAATATCTTCGTAGAGCATATCTTCAGGCAGCGCCAAAACCACAGGTCCTGGACGCCCAGACAAAGCGACGCGATAGGCGCGCGAAACATACTCTTGAATGCGCGCAGGATCATCAATTTCTGCAACCCATTTGGCGACCTGCCCAAACATACGGCGGTAGTCAAGCTCTTGAAAAGCCTCACGTTCCACCATATCGCGCGCGACTTGACCGATGAACATGATCATCGGCGTGCTATCTTGATAAGCCACATGCAGGCCCGCGCTGGCGTTCGTGGCACCTGGCCCGCGTGTGACCATGCAAATGCCGGGCCGTCCTGTGAGTTTGCCATGCGCATCCGCCGCCATTGCAGCGCCGCCCTCTTGGCGGCATGTGATAAATGCGATCTCGTCCTCACGTGCATAAAGCGCATCCAGCACTGGCAAGTAACTCTCGCCCGGCACACCGAAAACATGCGTGCTGCCCTGAGCAACCAACAAGTCGACAAGATGATCCGCCGCGCGGCGCGTGTTCGTGTGTGAAGTCATGAAAAGTCCTGTGATTTGCACATAGGCACCGATTACGCATGAGCATACCCAAGCCGTGTCACAAAAGAAAAGCAAAGTCTTTTGACAGCTTGCGTTTCACACTTGCATACGAATGCAAGTTCACCCAAAGTTTTCACAAATCGCCGCTGATAGGGACTTCGCAGATGTCACAGTTTCAAACTCAAAAACGCTTTGTTCTAGAGTATTATGCCGCGCTTGATGCGGCGAGCGGCGATGGAATTGCGCAAGTTTTGCAAGACTTCACGAGCGATAATTACATTTGGCGCGCGTACCATCCATTCAATCTGCAAACCGACATCAATGAAGTTGCGCGCCTATTTTGGCAGCCCTTTCGACGCTCTTTCACGCGTATGCAGCGGCGTATGGATGTGTTCTTTGCTGGCGACAACTTCATGGATGATGGCGCTTCTGTTTGGGTCTGCTCGATGGGGCATCTGATGGGCCTATTCGATGAGGCTTGGCTTGGCATTCAACCCACCCGCAAAATGGTGATGCTGCGCTACGCTGAATTCCACAAGATCGAAGACGGCAAGATCACACAGACTGCCTTCTACTTCGATATTCCGCATTTGATGATGCAAGCGGGCTATGCGCCGTTC
>CAYQZI010000263.1:0-3179 GCA_964421835.1 uncultured Planktotalea sp. | reverse complement strand
GGCGCAACATCCTCTTCAATCTGGGCAAAACGGCCAATGGGTTCGCGGAAGATATTGTCGGTTTCATCGTCGTTCACGGTCGAGACTTCGCCGATGAGCACATCGCCTCCCTCGCCCCAAAACGCGTGCCAATCGCCGGGGCGCAGCGTCACGCTTTCACCCGGGGCAAAGCGTAATTTTTCACCGGGCGCATAGGTGCGCAAAATACCGTCGCACATCACTTGTCCGCCGCGATCATCCGCGAAGTTACCAGCATCGTTAGAGCCGAACAGCTCAACGACCAAAGTTGCACCACCACGGTTGATGATGTCCTCGGCTTTGAGCACATGCGTGTGCATCGGGGAGAGTTGATCTTGTTTGGAGATCAGTAGTTTTTCGGCGTAGCACATGCCACCTCCTGCGATCAGATCAGATTGAAGACCATTGCGCAGGGTGAACAAAAACAACCCCATCTCATCAAAGCGACCATCGCCGTAATCGGTGATGTCCCAACCGCAACGCGCTTCGATCACATGGCGCGCAGTGGCGGCGTTTGCTTTGAACTCCTCCGGCGACCAATAGGCAAAGGGCGGAAGCGAAAAACCATAGCGGCGCATCATCGCATCAGCTTCGCCAATGATCTCGTTGATCTCTGAACGCTTCATGTAGTGTCTCCCGTACGCAGCCCTGCATCGTCAAAGAAATGCAGGCGCGTTTCGTCAAATTTCAACCCGACGCTCTGCCCTTCAATCTCGTCCGCAGAGCCAGCCGTGCGCACAGTCAAAAGCCCAAGATCACCGCAATCCACATAATGGAAATAATCCGCACCAAGATATTCGCTGACTTGCACCACGCCGTCACAATGCCCCCCGCCCGCCGCAACAACGGAAATATGTTCAGGGCGAATGCCAAGCTGCGCTGCATCCTTGGGGCTAATGTCGCTCAACGCGCCAGCGGTGCAACCCATCAAGTTCATCTTCGGACTGCCGATAAACTGCGCGACAAAGACGTTATCTGGATGCTCATAAAGCTCGCGCGGCGAGCCAACTTGCATGATCAACCCGTCCTTCAGCACAACGATACGATCCGCCAAGGTCATCGCTTCGACCTGATCGTGGGTCACATAAACCATCGTGCTGGCAAGGGTTTTATGCAGGCGCGCGATCTCGAAGCGCATATCAACGCGCAAGGACGCATCAAGGTTCGAAAGCGGCTCATCAAACAGAAAACCCTTGGGCTTGCGCACAATCGCACGGCCAATCGCGACCCGCTGACGTTGACCGCCAGAGAGATCCTTGGGGCGGCGATCAAGATAGTCAGTGAGCTTCAAGGTCTCCGCCGCCGCGTTCACTTTCTCCGCGATCTCAGACTTTGGCGCACCCGCCGTTTTCAAAGCGAACCCCATGTTTTCGCCAACCGAAAGATGCGGATAAAGCGCGTAGGATTGGAACACCATCGACAGTTCGCGCTCTGACGGAACCTTGTGCGTCACGTCATCCCCGTCGAGCATAATCTGCCCTCGGCTGGTTTCCTCAAGACCCGCGATCATCCGCAATAGCGTGGACTTCCCGCAGCCAGAGGGGCCAACGAAAATGATCAATTCGCCATCAAGGATATCAAGGTCAATGCCCTTGATCACTTGTACGTCGCCGAACCATTTTTCGACGGAATTCAGACTGATAGATCCCATCTATGCCACGCCCTTTAATTTTGTTTCATGCTGCCACGACAACCACACTGCAGCGGTCCAAGAGAACTGCGAGCTGACGCAGCCCTCGCCCGTCAATGGGTTGAAGCATTCCCAGAAACCGGATTTTTCGATGGCTTTACATAGATCCTCGCGGACGCGGTCTGCCATTGCGCGCTCGCCCTGCTCCGCGAGACCCAAAGCCGTCATGTAATTCATCTGCGGCCACAGCGGTCCGCACCAATAACGCTGCGCTTCAAAACCTATCGCGTCAGGATCCCAACTTGGCAACATGTGATCGACACGCGCCGCAATCCGCTGCATATTCGCGAGCGTTTTCGCGCGTTGCTCGGCGCTGCCGCTATCGGCATAAAAACAAAGCGCGCTGCAATTGCTGAACCCGCCGGAGAAGGCACCACTGCGCACATCGCGCGCAGTAAATGCGCCAAGCGCGTCGTTCCAAAGATAATCTGTTGCCGCCTCGCCCTTGGCAATCCAAGCATCGATTTGATCCGTCGGTTTACCAAGACCAACCGCCATCGCGCGCAGGTCTTTATCGGCGCGGAGCAGTACAAAATGGATGTTGGGATCCGCCATCAAAAACGGCCCTTCATCAGTCAAACGGCGCTGATCCCAGCCGACGCTTTGGCCGAACTGAACAATCGTCAGAAACTTGTCATATTGCTCTTGGCTTGGACGGAACTTCGGATCGGAATGTTTGTTATCCATACGCGTGTAGGGCGCGAGATCAGGCGCAATGGACATGCTATCGAGACCAATGTTCCATTCAGGACAATTGTCGCGCCCCGTCTCCCAAGGATGCACTGTCGTGACAATGCCATCCACCGTGCGCGCGTCATGAAACCACTTGTGAGAGGCGTAAAGTGCGTCAAACACCTCGGTCCGGCGCGCGGTGTCTTGAGCGGTGCCAGCATCGGTCAACATGCGCACAACGGTCGCGAGGACCGGCGGCTGCGAGATGCCAGTCGAAGGTATTGGACCTAAAGTATCGCCCCAACGCGAAGGGCCAGGGAAGTAGTCGGGATCATCGCTGCGAAAAATGATTGAGGGGATCATGCCATCGGGCCATTGCCCTTCAATCAGCGTCGTAATCTCAGACCAAGCGCGTGTGCTGTCATAGGTCGCAATGCCCAAAGCGACAAAGGCGCTATCCCAATTCCATTGGTAAGGGTACAGTCCATTGGTCGGAATTGTATATCCGCCACGGTCATTTTTCGTCAGGATATCAATCGCTTGTTGAGTGAGTGACATATTCTTAACCTTTCACACTTCCAGCGGTCAGACCCGCGACCAAGAACCGCTCGAACCACAGAAACAGCGCGAGCACTGGCACAGTGGCGATCACAGCGCCAGCCATAAGATGTTGGCGGGGGACTTCGGATGAATTCAGCTCTGCGATGCCGCGCGAGAGCGTGTAGAGATCGACGTTATCAAGGAACATGAACGCGAAGAGAAACTCGTTCCACGCGATCATAAAGACATATAGCGCCAC
>CAYQZI010000262.1:0-3198 GCA_964421835.1 uncultured Planktotalea sp. | reverse complement strand
GGACGGCTTTTGTTCAGAAATGATGATGAACGCCGCCGCGCAAGCAAAGCAGGCATCGACGATCATGATCGCATCTACACACGTGATGAAATGGTAACCCAAGACGTTATTTTCGCGACGACTGGCGTGACAGGTGGCACGCTTTTGCCCGCGATCAAGCGCGAAGTTGGCTATATCACCACCGAAACTTTGCTCATGCGGTCCAAGACAGGCTCGGTTCGGCGGATGAGCTACCGCTTGCCTGTCAAAGCTTAAATCATGGGTGCGTTCCTCACTGTGGAGCGCTCTTTAACAGGGCGGCGCTGGGTCGGCCCTGACATCGAAATTGCGCGTCAGGCTGAGGCGATGGCGCAAGCGACAAGCCTTCCCGCGCCCATCTGTTCAATCCTTGCGAGGAGGGCTGTCAGGCCCGAGGAGGCGGCCGATTTTCTTGCGCCAACTTTAAAAAACCTTCTGCCTGATCCGCGCTCCCTGCGCGATATGGAGAAAGCAACCACGCGCATTCTTGCCGCTGTCAAAGCGCGCGAAAGAATTGCGATCTTTGCGGATTACGATGTGGATGGCGGCACGTCCGCGGCCCTGATCATCGACTGGCTGCGTCATTTCGATCAAACCGCGACGCTCTACATTCCCGACCGCATTGATGAAGGCTACGGCCCCAATGATGAGGCGATGGCAATGCTGGCCGCCTCCCACGATCTGATCATTTGCGTCGATTGCGGCACCCTTAGCCATGGTCCAATCGCTGCGGCCAAAGGCGCGGATGTTGTTGTGCTGGATCATCACTTGGGCGGCGAAACCCTGCCCCCTGCGCATGCCGTTGTGAACCCCAACCGCGCCGATGAAACCGGCGATCTTGCGCATCTTTGCGCGGCGGGCGTCGTTTTTTTGATGCTTGTGGAAGCTGGCCGACAGCTCCGGATCGACGGTGCGACAGGTCCTAACCTTCTCAACATGCTCGACCTAGTTGCCCTTGGCACTGTCGCTGACGTGGCCCCCTTAATCGGTGTGAACCGCGCGCTCGTGCGCCAAGGGCTGACCGTCATGGCACGGCGTGAGCGAGTCGGGATCACCGCCCTCGCCGATGTCTCGCGCATGGACACTGCACCAAGCTCTTATCATCTTGGTTTTCTGCTCGGCCCGCGCGTTAACGCAGGTGGGCGGATCGGCAAAGCCGATCTTGGAGCGCGCTTGCTTGCCACGCGCGATCCACATGAGGCTAAGGCCATGGCTGAGCGCCTTGATATGCTGAACACAGAGCGCCGCGAGATTGAAAACAACGTGCGCGCCGCCGCATTGGAACAAGCCGAAAAGCGTGGCTTTGCCGCCCCGCTCGTTTGGGCGGCAGGTGAAGGTTGGCACGCGGGTGTTGTGGGCATCGTCGCATCCCGCCTTAAGGAGTCCGCACACCGCCCCGCCATCGTGATCGGCTTTGACGGCGATGCTGGCAAAGGCTCTGGTCGCTCTATCAGCGGCGTCGATTTAGGTGCTGCCATTCAGCGCCTCGCGCACGAGGGACTGATTGAAAAAGGCGGCGGTCACAAGATGGCGGCGGGTCTTTCACTGAGCCGTGCGCAGCTTGAACCCGCGATGGCGCGCCTGTCCGAGCTGATGGCAAAGCAAGGCGCAGGTGACGCTGGCCCTGCGGATTTGCGCCTGGATGGAATGCTCATGCCCGGTGCCGCGCAGATCGAGCTGATCGAGCAACTCGAGCAAGCCGGTCCTTTCGGCGCAGGTGCCCCTGCCCCGCGTTTTGCTTTTCCAGATGTCGAGATCAAATTCGCCAAACGCGTTGGTGAAACCCATCTCAAGATCAGTTTCAGCGATGGTCTTGGCACGCGCATTGATGCGATTTGCTTTGGTGCAATGGACACGCCCCTTGGCCCTGCATTGGAGAATCACGGGGGTAAACGTTTCCACCTTGCAGGACGTTTGGAGATCAATTCATGGGGTGGTCGACAAAGCCCGCAACTGCGTCTTGAGGATGCGGCACCCGCTTAAAAACAGCCGCAAAAACTTCTGAATAAAAACCTGATTTTACCTCTTGCGCGGCTAAGCGTCTTTGCCTAGAAGTCCCCTCACGCCACAGTGCGTCCCGTTCGTCTATCGGTTAGGACGCCAGGTTTTCAACCTGGAAAGAGGGGTTCGATTCCCCTACGGGATGCCAGTGGCGTCTTTCGTTTCAGTGCTAGGAATTGGGTTGCGGCTTCGGCGGTGGTGCAACTTTCGTTACGTTCAACAGGCAGCGACGTAGGCCACCAATCGGTCGCTCGAACACATGTGCGAACACAAGTCCGACAAGAATAGACCCTACCACCAAAAGCCCATCACGCGCGAGCGTCTCGGCCGGAAACGCCGCATCTATCAAGTGCAGCGCTGGATAATGCGTCACGTAGATCGAAAAGCTTGCCCCTGCCCACCAGCGAATGCGCGCGTGATCGCCTTGGTAATGACGCACAAGTCGCGCCATGCCGATGATATGCAAACTCGTAAGCACACCGATGATCGCATTCCAGATAAATTCATCGGAAAAAGCCAGAACAAGACGGTAATGCTGCGGCTCAAACGCTTGGGCCGTCTGCATAGCCAAAAGGCGCGGCACATCGAAAGCTTGAAAGACACAATAGATCAACGGCCCACCCCAGGCGAGCAAACGCGCGGTGCGATCTGTCAATCGATTCACGCCACCTGATGACACCCATTGCCACAGGGCAACGCCCATAAGCCACGCAGGCATCAAAAGCAAAATACGAGGCCCAATCAGCCATGCGCCAACACAAAGCAACGCAATGCGACGCGCGCCCGACATGAAAAAGGCAATCGCGAACAGCACATAGAACGCCGCCTCATAGCTCAGCGACCACAAAGGACCGTTGGTGCCCAGACGAATCCGCTCAAATGCGCCCCACTCGTTGGACATGCTTAGGCCACGCAAAAGCAGCTCGCTCAAAGGGGTTGGATTGTAAAAGCTCGTGTACGCTTCTGGCCCGATGCGTTGACCCCATTGATCAAACACATAGGTGAGCAACAAGGCGGGTAGCAGCACAGACAAAAGCCGCGTCAGACGATTAAAGGCGTAGGTCGACAGCTTTCCATCGCGCGACGCTGCATAGGCAATGACAAACCCGGAGATCACAAAGAATACCACGACGCTGTCACTGCCAAGGTTGAGCTCACGCATGAAGATATAGTCGCCGC
>CAYQZI010000261.1:0-3208 GCA_964421835.1 uncultured Planktotalea sp. | reverse complement strand
TTTGCGCCACGTTTGGACTTGATCGGGAAAGGCTTTCTCCCAAAGCCGCTTCGCCCGCATACCAGACTCGCAAAACGCCAGTGTTTTGCCAGAAGCCCCGCTCAGCGCCCTTGCAAACCTATCAACGCTCTGTTGGCTTACGCGCCCCGGCACAACAGGGATATATTTTACATCGATGCCCAAGGGCTGCGCGCTGCTCCGAAGCGCGACATGGCTGGGTTGTTTTTTGCCCTCGCCATCAGGCCGATTAACGATAATCAGATGAAACCCAAGGCTCTTTAGCTCCTTAAGATCAGAAATTTGAATCTGCGGGCTGATAAAGAGTTCATCAGACAGTTGCGTGAGTTCCATGAATGACCTGCAAGATAAAAGAGCGGCGCAAATTGGAACGGCCATAGCAGTGCATCGCCGTTCCCAAGTTCAGTTTGACGGTTAGTCTTTGCTCGTTTTGAGGCCAAAAATACCGTAGATCGGGCAGAACTTCATGAAAGCCGTGGCGACAAAGATCGCGCCAAGCCATCCCCAAAGTCCAATCGTTCCTGTCAGGGCCAAAACAATAAGCAAGCCGCCGACGACGATTCGTAGAATACGGTCAAGGGATCCGACATTTGTTGTGAATTGCATAAGATTCTCCATTTTTGCACTTCACATATGCCCAGAGACGTCCGGCCAGTCTGTAACTTGGTCACACAACATCAATTCTCGCGTGACGCTGCAAATCTTTGGGCTTGTGCAAAGTGATCGCACCGCGTTCGAGGCTCAGCCAACCACGGCGTTCGAAATCCTTGAGGATCCGAGACATGACTTCGCGCGCGCTGCCCAGCTCGGTGGCGATCTGTTGATGTGTCGCACTGATCCGAAGCGAGGCATCTGCTTGAGTGAACAGCCAATGAGCCAGTTTCTGGTCCATCCGGTTGAGCAAAAGATCGTCGATCACAGAGGTCAACTCGCTGATACGATGTGAAAAAGCTGCAAAAACAGCACTGCGAAACACGGCTTCCTCTGACATCAAACGCGTGAACGCCCCGCGCTCAAATGCGAGCGCGATGACATCGCCCTCCGCATATCCATAGGCCGAGTAGGACGCGCCCGAGAGCATACAGGACGTCGTCATCACGCAGCTATCGCCCGCGTTGACGCGGTACAGGACCACGGATCTGCCCGATGGGCTTGTTTGCTCAACGCGAATGCGGCCAGAGCATGCGATGAGAAAAGTATTGCTCGCGCCGCCGGGCATGAAAAGTTCTGTGCCATCGGGAATAGTGATTTCCTGCGCGAACTCTCTAAACTGGCTGATTAAGCGATCGCTCCACGCGGCCTGTTGATCAATCGTCATGGCTGTTCCAACCTTTGTAGATGTGGTGGCGGGGCTTGAGCGGCTCGTTCAAACACATGCTGCACGCTTCGCTGTGCAATCATGATCACGCTTCCAACTCCGCTTGCAAGAACCGCTCGAAGGCATCCATGTCGAGCTCTTCAAACTGACCAAAGCTTTGCATCCACACAGAGGCCTCTTTCATCGCGTTCGGCTCGATCTTGCACCACTTTACGCGGCCACGCTTTTCTTGAGTGATCAAACCCGCTTTCGTCAAAATGATCAGGTGCTTTGACACTGCGGCAAGCGACATCTCGAAAGGGTCTGCCACGTCTGTCACAGCCATATCATCCTCTAGCAGCATCGACAGGATCGCGCGGCGGGTCGGGTCCGCGAGGGCGGCAAAGACAGTGTCGAGAGTTTGGCTCATAGGGTCATAAACGCAAAGCGGGGTTATTCGTCAACCAAATGGTTGAATATGCGATATGTCTATAATCAGAAGAATTCGCCCCTGCGCCCAGCTGTCGCAGCCGCGAATTTTCGACGAAAATTCATGCATATCAATATCTTACGTAAACGCGACACTCACTTGACTCATTCGCAGCACGAGCATAGCACTCCCCTAAACCTCTAAACGGGATTTGAGCCGTTGACCGAGCCTGACAATCAAGACCGTCTCAAGCAATTGGACGACCGGATCGCCAAGGTGAAAGCAGCGACAGGCCCAAAGCCCGCGTCGGAGGAACACTACTCGCAAGCCCAACAGGGTTGGCGAATGGTGACAGAGCTCGTCGCCGGTCTTGGGATCGGTTTTGGCATCGGATACGGACTGGATGTGCTGTTTGGCACGCTGCCGATTTTCATGGTGCTGTTTATAATGTTGGGTCTTGCGGCCGGTATCAAAACGATGATGCGCACCGCGAAAGAGATCCAGGATCAACAAATCTCCGCGCAAGCGGACGCGCAGAAAGAGGACTGAAGCATGGCTGAGGAAAAAGGCGGACTTGTGTTCCACCCAATGGATCAGTTCATCATCAAACCTTTGTTTGGCGATGGCCCGATTGGTACGTTCACAGTCACGAACATGACGCTTTGGCTTGCGCTGGCCGCAGTTTGCGTGATTGGCCTGCTGGTCATCGGCACATCCCGCCGCGCCGTTATCCCGGGTCGCGCGCAGTCGATCGCAGAGATGATGTACGGTTTCGTCTATAAGATGGTTGAAGACGTAACAGGCAAAGACGGGATCAAGTATTTCCCGTATATCTTCACGCTGTTCATCTTCATTCTCTTCTCTAACTTCCTTGCTTTGATCCCAATGTCGTTCTCGCCAACGTCACATATCGCTGTCACAGCGATCCTTGGTTTTGGCGTGTTCTTCACAGTGACAGCCATCGGCTTCATCAAGAACGGTGCAGGCTTCTTGGGTCTGTTCTGGGTCTCCAGCGCACCACTTGCTTTGCGTCCTGTTCTGGCTTTGATCGAAGTCATCTCTTACTTCGTGCGCCCTGTCAGCCACTCCATTCGTTTGGCGGGCAACGTTATGGCGGGTCACGCGGTTCTGAAGGTTTTCGCAGGCTTTGCCGCGCTCACCGCTGTCGCGCCTTTGTCGATCCTTGGGGTTGTCGCGATCTACGGCCTTGAAGTGCTGGTGTCCGCGATCCAGGCCTACGTCTTTACTATCCTGACATGCGTTTACCTAAAGGACGCATTGCACCCGTCTCACTAACTATTGTGGGTGCGTGAAACCACGCACTCTACACACTTATCTAAACTTCCAATCGTAAGGAGAAATACTATGGAAGGCGATCTCGCACACATCGGCGCAGGACTTGCAGCAATCGGTTCCGGCGCAGCCGCAATCGGTGTTGGTAACGTTGCAGGCAACTTCTTGGC
>CAYQZI010000260.1:0-3218 GCA_964421835.1 uncultured Planktotalea sp. | reverse complement strand
GGCGGCAGGCCAAGGAAATCCTCTGCAATCTCGCCCATTAAAACAACAGGCCATTCCACAAGCCCCGCGACTTCGCGCAAAAGCCCTGCGTCTTCAACAACCTCTAGGCCGTTGGCGAAACCTTGGTTCTTGGCATCTTCCCAGATCGCATCCGCGCGCTCACCCGCATTCAGCACCACAAAGGCGCGTTTGAGCTGCGCTTCATAGTCTTCAAATCCATTCACAGTAATCTGCTTGGGATCCATAAATCGATGACCATGAGTGGTCTTGCCAGAGGCAATCCCGTCCACATTCAGCGGCACAACTTCGCTGCCCGCTTCATCGCTAAGCACGCAAATGATCGAATGCAAAGGACGCACCCAACGCAAAGACCCGCTGCCCCAGCGCATAGATTTAGGCCAAGGGAAATTGCGGATCGTATGCTCGAGCACCTCAGCGATGATCTCCGCCGCAGGACGCCCCTGTTTTTCAATGCTCGCAAAATAGACCGCGCCCTTGGGAGTGTCGCGCTCTTCTAGCTGATCACGGCTCAAACCCGCACCGCGCAGGAACCCCTCGATCGCTTTGTCGGGCGCACCGACTTTCGGCCCTTTGCGCTCTTCGCGCACAGTTGGGCTTTCTGCGAGAACACCTTCAACCGTCAACGCCAAGCGGCGCGGCGTGGAGAACGCAGCGGCAGAGGCATAGGTCAAACCCGCCTCGACCATGCCATCCGTCATCAGCTTTTTCAGATCATCCGCAGCTTTGCCCTGCATGCGCGCGGGGATTTCTTCGGAGAACAGTTCGATCAGCAGATCAGGCATCAATTCTTTCCTTCCAGCATTTCACCGGTAAATTCGTCGCGCGGCGGGCAAGCCTCGCCTGTGGGCGAGCCATCATAGGCTTTCGCGCCGCAATCGTTCAATTCGTGCCACACGTAGCCGCGTCCGTCTTCAGTGATCGCAACAACGCGGTCGACACCGTAGGCAAAGTTCTTTTTTGACAAAAACGTAAGCGCCGTCCCTGCTTCGAGTTCTGCGCCAATCGCTTCCGCATCAAAGCAGTCGAACCAACCGGGCGCATTGCGCGGCTCTGCGTTTTCATAAGGCTCATAGGTTTCGCTCAGCAGTGAATGGCTCATCGGGGTGGTAAAGCAGGCCCGATAGCGAATGGGCGAGCTGCTGCCGTCAATCGCCTCAAACCCGTCAAACAGGATCGGTTCAGGCTCGCCGCTTACCAAACTGACCAGTTGCACATCTGTTTCGCCCGTGGCCGAAACCTCGTCATAAAACGCATAAACCTGAAGGTAATACATCGCGCCGCCAGCTATGATTGCTGCAAACACAGTGAACCCCGCTAGAAATTGACCAAGCCTCATTGGGCGTATCCGCCCGCTTCAGTCTGAACAAAGGCATCCGCACAGGCTTTCGCCAAGCTACGCACACGGCCAATGTAAGCCTGTCGCTCTGTCACAGAAATCACACCACGCGCATCGAGCAGGTTGAAGATATGGCTCGCCTTGATGCATTGATCATAGGCCGGATGCGCCATGATGATACGCTTGCCGGTCTTTGGATCGTCGTGCTCTTGGCTTAGAATGCTCGCGCATTCGGCTTCGGCTTCCTCGAAATGGCGTAGCAGGACCTCGGTGTTCGCGACGTCGAAATTCCAGCGCGCGTATTCTTCTTCGGTCTGCTTGAATACATCGCCATAGCTGAGCGCGATTGGCGATTGCGGATCGTTGTAGGGCATGTCCATCACATGATCGCAATCAAGGATGTACATCGCCAAACGCTCCAGGCCGTAGGTCAATTCGCCCGCAACAGGGGCGCAATCATGGCCACCGACCTGCTGAAAATAAGTGAACTGGCTGACTTCCATGCCATCACACCAAACTTCCCAACCAAGCCCCCAAGCGCCAAGCGTCGGGCTTTCCCAATCATCCTCGACGAAACGGATATCGTGCATCTCCATATCCACGCCAATCGCCTCTAGCGAGCCGAGGTAGAGCGCCTGCAAATCAGGCGGGCTTGGCTTGATGAGAACTTGGTACTGATAATAGTGCTGAAGACGGTTCGGGTTTTCACCATAGCGACCATCCGTCGGGCGACGCGAGGGCTGCACATATGCCGCCGCCCAGGGTTTGCTGCCAAGCGAGCGCAAAGTTGTCGCAGGGTGGAACGTCCCTGCGCCTACCTCCATGTCGTAGGGCTGCATGATCGCGCAGCCACGCGCAGACCAATAGGACTGCAAACGCAGGATAATCTCTTGAAATGATTTAGGTTTTTCAGAAGTCATGACAATCGCCACCTGATGCATTGCGCGCCATATGCGCCTTTGGGCCTGATTAGCCGCTGCGCCCTTTGGGGTCAATCAATCAAGCGAACGTCCTGCGCAGCGGGGCTATTCACATCAATGTTAGCAAATCCAGTGGACTATTGCCCAAAAATTGCCGAAAACCATTCTCAATCTGCACGCAAAGCAGGTCGATAAGATCTCAAAAAGTAGCATAGTATCCAGCAGTTCCCTTACGAGGCTTTTGAATGAAACGCATTTTCCTAACTTTCGTCATCCTCCTTTTCGCCGCGCTGCGCCCTGCCTTGGCGCAGGATGCCGCATGGGTGCAGATCGAAGCGCAGCCAAGCCTGAATGCCGCAGAAGCGCGTGCGCGCGATTACGCTGCGAGCTTGCCGGATGTGAACGGCTTTTCGCTGGGCGGCGGGTGGTACGCGGTGGCGCTTGGGCCTTATACGGCAGAGGATGCAGACGCGGTGCTACGTGGATATCGCCGCGAGGGGCGCATCCCGCGCGACAGTTTCATCGCGTTTTCCGGCTCTTTTCGTCAGCAGTTCTGGCCCGTCGGCGCGAATCTTTTGAACGTTACACCGCTGGCCCCTGCGCTTACGGATCAACAAAGCACTGCGGTTATTGCCGAAGCTGCGCCAGAGCCTGAGCCCCAACCTTTCGAGCCGGACGAGACGCCGCGCGAGGCACGCGCAAGCGAGAACGCCCTGAGCCGCGATGCCAAGAAGAACCTGCAAATCGCGCTGCAATGGGCGGGCTATTATAATGCGGCCATTGATGGCTCTTTCGGGCGCGGCACGCGCAACTCTATGGCCCAGTGGCAAGACGCAAATGGCTTCGAGGCCACTGGTATTCTGACAACACTGCAACGCGTAGAGCTTTTCAATCAATATAACGCGGTGCTGGATGGCCTTGATCTGCGCCTTGTCGAAGAT
>CAYQZI010000259.1:0-3243 GCA_964421835.1 uncultured Planktotalea sp. | reverse complement strand
GCTGGCCTTGGCATAAACCCCGATCTCGACACCCTTGGAACCCCGCTTCTGGAACTGGCCTGACATATGCAAAAACTGACCTCTCAATCAGACTGGATCGCCCGCGCAAACGAAGTTTTGCCTGCAGCTGGCTTCGGCAATTTTGATCCCGGCATTGTCATTGCGCGCGGCGAAGGCAGCCACGTTTGGGACGAGGATGGCGTTGAGTACATCGACTATCTGATTGGGTCGGGACCAATGCTGCTGGGGCATGGTCATCCCGAAGTTATGGAGGCCGTTCTAGAACAACTCCCGAAAGGCATGACCTTTTTCGCCAACAACTCAAAAGGCATTGAGCTGGCAGAAGCCATCGTTGATGCCGTTCCTTGTTGCGAACAGGTCCGCTTTGTCGCGTCAGGTGGCGAAGCTGACATGTACGCCATTCGCCTCGCGCGCGCCTACACAGGGCGCGACAAAATCCTGAAGTTCGAAGGCGGCTATCACGGAATGAGCGCGGAAGCGCAAATGAGCCTTGCACCCGCGGCGCGCGTGAACTTCCCCCAAGCGGTGCCAGACAGCGCTGGCATTCCGCAGGGCGTTGCCGATCAAATGCTGATCGCGCCTTATAATGACCTTGCTGCCGTCGAAGCGCTTTTGAGCGAACACAAGGACGTCGCTGCCATCATCGTCGAGCCGCTGCAACGGATTATCCCTGCGCAGCCCGGCTACCTTCAAGGGCTGCGCGATCTGTGTGATAAACACCATGTTTTGCTTATCTTCGATGAAATCGTGACGGGCTTTCGCCTTGCCTATGGCGGCGCGCAGGAGCGCTATGGCGTGACGCCGGATATTTGCACGCTGGGTAAAATCATCGGCGGCGGCTTTCCTTTGGCTGCGCTTGGCGCCAGCGCTGAAATCATGCGCCATTTCGATAAATCAGAGGTAGGCGCGGACAAATGGCTCATGCAGCTTGGCACGCTTTCAGGCAATCCAATCGCTGCCGCTGCCGGCCTTAAAACGATGGAGGTTCTGCGCCGCGAGGGCAGTTACACCCGTCTGCGCGGGCTGGGAAAAACCTTGCAAGACATGCAGTCCGATGCTTTGAGCGACGCTGGAATCCCGCATCAGATTTGCGGTGACGAGACGCTTTTTGATATCTTTTTCACCGCTTCCAAATGCCGGGATTTTCGCAGTGCCAAACATGATGACCCGATGCGCAACGCGGGTTACAACGCTGCTCTGCGTGCCCATGGAGTATTCAAATCCCCCGGCAAACTCTATCCGTCCCTGGCGCTCACCGAGGCAGATCTAGAGCAAACACAAAACGCTGTTCTCGCCGCTGTTCAAGCTGTCGCCGAGGCGTTGGATAAGTAACATAATCGGGATTATAAGTTTTTCACAAAATTTGCAAATTCCGTTAGCTACATCAAAGTAACTAAATAAAAGGCCGCGAATAAAGTCACGAAAATAAATGTCACCTTTAGACATCGAACATTTAGATCGGCAAGGTTCCATACGTGCCAAGTGCATTTCGGGCAAAGTACGAACAAGAACAAGAATAAAAATATTACGTAGTTAGTGTTTTTGCCTTGTTCTACTCGTAGCGCGCTGAACCAATCATATTGATCGCTAAACACGGCATGTGTGATGAAGACAGCAACAACTTTGGTGATGACGATCAAAACGAGTATGTTGAAAATCAAAAAGAAGAGCAATTTCGCCAAGTTCCAATAAGTTGTCACGATTCAGTCGTCTTTTTTCGGTTTCTCAAAATATGAGTAAATTAAACTGGCTAATATCAGCGTTAAAGCGAGAAATACTATGCCCGCACCCAATTTCTCAGAAAAAGTTCTCTCCGATAAAAAGGAGGTATGCGCTGACATAATCCAACAAGTGAGAAAAACAAACCAAGCAGCTAGCGATCTAAAGTAGCCGCGCAGATATCCTAGCGCGATGACTATCGGAAGAGTCACAGCAAAAAACTGCATTCGTTCAATACCGTAGTTTGAACTTTCAAGTAGTTTGGGGAATCCGAAGACAATAATTGGCAAACCTAGAAAAACAAACACTGCGATTGCATGGAAAATAAGGGCTTTGTTCACGTCGGAGCTAATCCAAATTCAAGAAAAGAGCCAATTACTCGACACATATTCCCGTTCAGCAGAGCGTGTAACAATACTCACCAAATTAAATGTCGCAAGAAAAAATTCTTGAAATTGAAGACTTCAACCCCATCAGCCCAAAAATAAAAACAATAAAAACGCCGACCCAAAAAAGCCGGCGTTTCTTTGATTATATCATCCCAATCTTAGGCGACGTCGAAGCGGTCGGCGTCCATGACTTTGACCCATGCGCCCACAAACGCTTTCACGAATGCCTCCGAGGCATCGCTTTGCGCATAGGCTTCGGCCATCGCGCGCAGTTGCGAGTTTGCGCCAAAGACCAGATCAACCCGTGTGCCGGTCCAACGCACGTCGCCCGTGGCACGATCACGCGCTTCGTAGATGGTTTCGTTGTCGTCAACTGCGTTCCACTCGACACTCATGTCGGTAATGCCCGTGAAGAAGTCAGTCGTGAGTTGGCCTGCGCGCTCTGTGAACACGCCATGGCTTGCGCCATCAACATTCGCACCAAGCACACGCAAACCACCGACAAGCGCTGTCATCTCGGGCGCAGATAGCGTCAAGAGTTGCGCGCGATCGACCAAAAGTTCCTCGGAAGAGACAGAGAATTCCTTTGGTGCGTAGTTGCGGAAACCATCGATCTGCGGCTCTAGAACGGCAAAGCTTTCAACGTCTGTTTGGTCTTGCGTCGCATCCACACGACCCTGCGTGAATGGAACGGAGACATCGTGGCCCGCCGCACTCGCCGCTTGCTCGACACCAACGTTGCCCGCAAGCACGATCAAATCAGCCATGGACACATCAGACGAAGATGCGCTTTGGATACCGCTTAGCACACCCAGAACACGCTCAAGCTTGGCAGGCTCGTTCACCGCCCAAGAGCGCTGTGGCTCAAGCTGGATACGCGCGCCATTGGCGCCGCCGCGGTGATCGGAACCACGATACGTGGACGCAGAGGCCCAAGCGGTAGAGACCAAATCTGCAACCGAAAGATCAGAGCCAGCAATTGCCTCTTTCAAAGCTGCAATGTCTGCATCGCTCAAAGCTTTACCAGATGCTGCTGGAAGCGGGTCCTGCCAGATGAGATCTTCGCTTGGCACTTCTTTGCCCAAGTAACGCACCTTTGGACCCATATCGCGGT
>CAYQZI010000258.1:0-3253 GCA_964421835.1 uncultured Planktotalea sp. | reverse complement strand
CGGCAAGCATCACGAGATTTACCTGGGTGATCCACGCCGCACAGCGCCAGAGAAGTTGAAAACGATCCTGCGTCAGCCCGTCAAGCGCGTCTATTGATTGCGCGTTTCCATCGATTGATAATTCACGTTGATCGTTGGGTACTTCCAATCGTTCTGCCCTTTGCGATCACGTCCCACAACCGCCCCTGCAAGCGCACCGGCAAGCGCGCCTGACAAAGCGCCGCCCAAGGTCGTGTCGCTTTGATCGCCTGTTGCATTTGCGACCGCCTCGGCGCGCGTCGCATCAAAGGCATTTGCCGTGACGCTCCGTGTGATCCCTTGGTAGGTACACGTCACTGTCACTGGCTTTGAGAGTCTGCCATAATCGGGAAGCAAAACTTTGCCGGGGGTTCTGAAACTTGCTGTGAAATTCTCGCCCTGAAGCTGACACGGCACATTGCTTTGCGGCTCGATGATAGAGATAACTTTCGACATATCGCGTGGCGCAACCACCTGAATCAGCGTTTCGTCATAGCCAAATAGCGCATTCGAGCTTTGCGATGAAAACGTAACTTCCGTGACGGCTTGGCGCGGGCCACCTGATGACACGCAAGCGGTTAGGGCAAGGCCGGACAAGAGTGCAAATGCGATTTTCATAGGTGTCTCCACGATTGGTTTTGCGCGACCCTAGGGGAGCAACGGCAGTCTCGCAACGCTTTCCTATTGCGGGATTTTCGTAAGCCCAGTTTGCGCCATCGCGATGCTCAGCTCATCGCTGAACACGTCCCAGATTTTTGCCAATCCAGCGTCTCCGCCAGCAGCAATCGCAAACTGTAAAGGGCGCCCGAAAAAGGCGAAATTTGCGCCGGCGTAAAGCGTTTTCAAGACGTCCTCGCCAGAGCGTAAACCACTGTCAAAGAAGATCGGATAGTCCGGGCCAAGCGCAGCACGCATCGCGGGGAGCACTGCAAAAGGCGCTGGCGCGCTTTCAAGCTGCCGTGCGCCATGGCTCGACACCTGCACCCCATCAACGCCAGCATCGCGCAAGCGCACAGCGTCCTCGACATCGAGCACGCCTTTGACCACCAAATTGCCCTGCCAAGCATCGCGCAAGCGCTTTAGCGTGTCCCAATCCGCACGTGCACGGGTCTCAGTCCGATCAAACTCGTACCCCTCCATCTCGAAGTTCGCCATCTGCGGTTTTCCACCGAAGAGGGCCGATAAGGACCAATGAGGATGCACCGCGAAGTCAATGAACTGCTTCGGGCCAATCTTGAACGGCATCTTAAACCCATGACGCAGCTCTCGCGGACGACGACCGACTTCCGGCACATCCGCAGTCAGCACAAGCGTCTCGTATCCAGCCGCTTTCGCACGCTCGACCAGCTTGAACGTGCCAACACCATCGCCGCTGAAATAGAGCTGAAACCACGCATGCCCTTCGGCCACTTCGATGATCTTCTCCATCGGGGTCGAAGCAACGGTGGAGACCCCATGCGGCACTTGGTATTTCGCAGCAAGCCGCGCGAGCATCAGATCAGCGCCAGGCCCTGACAAATTGCACATGCCCATCGGTGCAATGCCAAAAGGGCGCTGCGTCGGCTTTCCAAAGAGGGTCGTAGAGAGCGAGCGTTCGCTCACATCGCACAAAATACGCGGATGCAAAACAGCTGCATCCAAAGCCGCGCGATTGCGCGCAGCACCCGTCTCCTCCCCAGCTGATCCATCGATGTAATCGAAGATCATCCAAGGGAGACGTTTTTTAGCAAGCCGCCGCGCATCACTCGCAGAGTGGATATGCGCAGCGGCGTTTCGCATTAGGCTTTCACAGCCTCCATGAAGCGATGACGGATCACCACAGGATCCATCGTGATAACCGGCATCTTGGCGTTGCCACTGTCACATTTCACGACCATGACGGTCCCAACTTGAGCATCAATCGCGTCTTGCAGCGCTTTGCCAGTGTCAACGTCCTGCACTTCAACCACATTGTCACAGCCTGCCGCACGCGCCATGCCAGCCAGATCGGTTTTCATGCCCGTATAGGTCGGTTGATCGCCAGTTGATCCATAAGATCCGTTGTCGATGATCATCAAAATGAAGTTCTTCGGCATATTGTTCCCGATGGTTGGAAGCGTGCCGAGATTGGTCAAAACAGAACCATCGCCATCAATGGAGATAACGGTTTTGTCCTGCGCCAAGGCGAGGCCAAGACCGATGGAAGAACACAGACCCATAGTGCCAAGCATGTAGAAGTTGCTGGGCTGATCCATGATCGCATGCAGCTCTTGCGAGGGGATACCGATGTTACAAACGATCAATTGATCTTTCAGGATCGGAGCGATTTCTTTTAGGATTTCTGAACGGATCATTGGTCGCCGTAGCCTCCCCAGAAGTTCGCGTCAGTCAGGATCGCGACGGGTTTATTGCACATGAATGTGTACTTCAGGATGTTGTCGAATTCCTCGACATCCTTTTGCCAGTGGAAGTGATAGGTCGGGATGTTCAACTGCGCGAGCAGCGCTTTGGTGTGAACCGCCATTTCAACTTGGCACGCCACTGGTTCGCGCAATTCACCGCGATAGGAAATGATCATCGGCAACGGCATACGATAGAACTGCGTCAGTGTTGCAAGCGTGTTGATCGTCACACCAATCGCCGTGTTCTGCATGATGATTGCAGGACGCTTGCCCCCCATGAACGCACCTGCGCAGAGGCCCATACCCTCGTCCTCTTTGTTAGACGGAATGTGGAAGATATCATCGCGGTTATCGACTTCATCGATCACACCAGCAAGCTGCTTGCACGGTACTGTGGTGACGAAAGAGACGTCGTTCGCGACAAGATCGTCAACGATCTTCTTGTCGATGTTCATGAGTTTGCGACCTTTCAGAGGTTGTTTATGGGGTAAGCGCCGTCGCTATCCCCAAGGATTGAGAATAATTTTCGGGCTAGCCACGCGTCCGTTGTCCAGATCGTCAAAGGCACCTGCCCCATCAGATAGTGAACGTTGCTCTGCCCAGTCCAGCGCACCAAGACGACCATCATAAATCGCAGCGGCAGTTTCGCGGAAATCGGCAGGTGTGTAGCAATATGTGCCAATGAACGTAATTTCTTGAAGCGTCATCCGGCGGATATCAAGCCCGCCTGTTCCTGCTCCAAGACCAATATGCAAGATGACGCCGCCTGCCTCTGCAACCTCGCTCGCCGCAGCGCGCGTGGCGTCATAGCCAACGGCATCGACAACAATGCCAAACTGCCCGCTCGCGCTGGT
>CAYQZI010000257.1:0-3265 GCA_964421835.1 uncultured Planktotalea sp. | reverse complement strand
GGCATGAGCGTGCGCCTCTCGGGTCAGGACAGCACACGCGGCACCTTCTCGCAGCGTCATTCCGGCCTTGTAAATCAAGAAACCGAAGAGCGGTATTACCCCCTCAACAACATCCGCGAGGGTCAGGCGCGCTACGAGGTCATCGATTCGATGCTCTCTGAGTACGCGGTCCTTGGGTTTGAGTATGGGTATTCCATGGCAGAGCCGAACGCGTTGACGTTGTGGGAAGCACAATTTGGCGATTTCGCCAACGGTGCGCAGATTATGTTTGACCAGTTCATCAGCTCTGGCGAAAGCAAGTGGTTGCGCATGTCCGGTCTTGTCATGCTTCTGCCCCACGGCTTTGAGGGCCAAGGCCCCGAGCACTCTTCGGCCCGTCTTGAGCGGTTCTTGCAGATGTGTGGTCAGGACAACTGGATCGTTGCCAATTGCACGACCCCTGCGAACTACTTCCACATACTGCGCCGCCAATTGCATCGCACGTTCCGCAAACCGCTTGTGTTGATGACACCGAAATCCTTGCTTCGGCACAAACTGGCTGTCAGCAAAGCAGAGGAATTTACGACGGGATCAAGCTTCCACCGCGTGCTTTGGGACGATGCGCAATATGGCAACTCGGATACGAAACTCGTGGCCGATGATAAGATCAAACGCGTCGTGATGTGTTCGGGCAAGGTCTATTATGACCTCCTCGAAGAGCGCGACGCGCGTGGGATCGATGACACCTACATCATGCGTTTCGAGCAGTTCTATCCCTTCCCCGCAAACTCTGCGGTCAAGGAACTTGGCCGCTTTAAGAACGCGGAAATGGTTTGGTGCCAAGAAGAGCCAAAGAATCAAGGCGCTTGGACCTTTATGGAGCCGAACCTTGAGTGGGTTCTGACACGGATCAAAGCAAAACATGAGCGCCCTGTCTTTGCGGGCCGCTCGGCAAGTGCCTCGCCTGCGACAGGTCTTGCAAGCATACATAAAGCACAACAAGCGGCGCTGATTGACGACGCGCTGACACGGAAAGGGAACTAACCCATGAGCACTGAAATTCGCGTTCCAACACTGGGCGAGTCGGTCACAGAGGCAACTGTTGCCACATGGTTCAAAAAGCCCGGCGACGCTGTGGCTGTTGATGAAATGCTCTGCGAGCTGGAGACCGACAAGGTCACTGTCGAAGTGCCGGCCTCCGCCGCTGGCGTGATGGGCGAAATCGTTGCCGCAGAAGGCGCGACAGTGGGCGTTGATGCCCTGCTCGCCACGATTGTTGAGGGGTCTGGCACCGCAAGCGCACCTGCGAAGAAAGCCGCCAAGGCCGATGAGCCCGCCGCAAGCAGCGAGAGCATCGATGTGATGGTGCCTACGCTCGGTGAATCGGTCACCGAAGCCACTGTCAGCACATGGTTCAAAAAGGTCGGCGACACTGTCGCGCAGGACGAAATGCTCTGCGAGCTGGAAACAGACAAAGTCTCCGTCGAAGTGCCTGCCCCTGCGGCTGGTGTTTTGTCAGAGATTGTCGCCGCCGAGGGCACAACCGTCGATGCGTCCGCCAAACTGGCCGTGATCGGTGGGGCCACTGCCAGCGCAAGTGACACTCCGGCTGCCGCAGTTGCACCAAGCGCAAGCGCGACTGGTAAAGATGTCGAAGACGCACCATCAGCCAAAAAAGCAATGGCAGAAGCTGGCATTTCACGCGATGCCGTGACCGGCTCGGGCCGCGATGGCCGCATCATGAAAGACGACGTTGCCAAAGCGCTCGCCGCTGCCCCTGCGGCCAGCGCCGCCCCCGTTAGCGCACCTCGCGCGCCTGTGGCCGCTGATGATGCCGCCCGCGAAGAGCGTGTGAAAATGACCCGCCTGCGCCAGACCATCGCCAAGCGTCTGAAGGACAGCCAGAACACCGCTGCCATGCTGACGACCTATAACGAGGTCGATATGACCGAGGTAATGGCCCTGCGCAAAGAGTACAAAGACCTGTTCGAGAAAAAGCACGGCACCAAGCTCGGCTTCATGTCGTTCTTCACCAAAGCCTGCTGCCACGCCCTGCGCGAAATCCCCGAAGTCAACGCAGAGATTGATGGCACCGACATCGTCTATAAAAACTTCGTGCACATGGGCATCGCCGCTGGCACACCCACAGGCCTTGTTGTTCCTGTGATCCGCGATGCCGATTCAATGTCCTTCGCGGATATCGAGAAAGCGATCTCTGAAAAGGGCAAACGCGCACGCGATGGCAAGCTCTCTATGGCGGAAATGCAGGGCGGCACCTTTACGATCTCCAATGGCGGCGTCTATGGCTCGCTCATGTCCTCACCTATTTTGAACCCGCCGCAGTCTGGCATCCTTGGCATGCACAAAATCCAAGACCGCCCCATGGCGATCAATGGTCAAGTTGTCATCCGCCCAATGATGTATTTGGCGCTGTCCTATGACCACCGCGTTGTCGATGGTAAAGGCGCGGTCACCTTCCTTGTGCGCGTCAAAGAAGCGCTCGAAGATCCGCGCCGCCTGCTTATGGATCTGTAGTGCGGCGCGATGGCCTACCTGCAACCCAAAACGCTGACCTGCCCAAATTGTGGCTTTAGCGCACGGGTGAATTGGGTCATCGGCGTCGGGCCAAACAGCAAACCCGGTGAGACGCCCTCGCGGCGTCTCCACCATATTGCGCCCTTCACCCGCGACGCGGCAGATCGCAAAGTTCTGATCTGCCCCGAATGCCAAGCGAGCATCACATGAGCAAGGCCGAGAAAACTGCCCTTGTGGCCTGTATGCGCAATGAGGGCCTCTTTATTGTGGAGTGGCTCGCCTATCACCGCGCGATCGGCTTTGATCAAGTGATCATCTGCTCGAACGATTGCACGGATGGCTCTGACAAACTTCTGGATGCGCTCGCCGATGCAGGCGCGCTGACCCACCTGCGCCATAGCGTACCAGCTAATGATACCCCCCAAGACAGCGGTATGCGCGCCGCCTTTGCCTATCTCGAAAGCAGCGATGCCGAATGGCTTGCGCATATTGACGCGGATGAATTTATCAATGTTGGTCTTGGCGACGGCTTCATCGCTGATCTGCTGACCCATGCCGGCATGGGCGATGTGATTGCCCTGCCGTGGTGGACCTTTGGCGATAGCAATCATCAAGAATGGCCCGGCGATGTGCTGAGCAAATTCACGCTTGCGGAAATCGCGCCCAGCGAAGCGCGCGTCAAGTTCAAGTCTATGTTCCGTTTTCGCAAATTTGCCCATGCCAATGATCACATGCCGAGCGGCTCCAAAAC
>CAYQZI010000256.1:0-3299 GCA_964421835.1 uncultured Planktotalea sp. | reverse complement strand
CCCGTCACCTCGATCTATCCGATTGATAGCTACGAAGAGGGTTTAGAAAAATCCAACGACACCGAGTTTGGCTTGTCGTCAGCAATCTTTACCAAAGATATCGACAAAGCGTTCCACTTCGCGCGCAATATCGGCGCAGGCATGTGCCACATCAACGGCCCAACCATCCACGACGAAGCGCATGTGCCCTTTGGGGGTAACGGCGAAAGCGGCGTAGGTCGCGAAGGGACGGACGCGGATTTGGAAGCGATGACAGAACTTAAATGGGTAACGGTGCAACTATGACATTCACACTTTATCACCACGGATCCTCCGTCTGCGCGGCAAAAGTGCGCTTTGCGATGGCTGAAAAGGGCTTGGAGTGGGACGGCGTCTATATCGACATTCTGGCCGGTGAGCAGTTCGAGCCGGAGTACCTTAAGATCAACCCGAAGGCTGTTGTGCCTACGCTGGTGCACGATGGGACGGTTATTCCAGACAGCACGGTGATTGTTGAGTATCTTGACCAAATTGCGCCAGAAACCTCTGTCCACCCTACCGATCCTTATCTGCGCGCGCAGGTGCGCTATTGGACAAAGGCTGTGGATGAAGATTTGCACCCAGCATGTGGCGCAATGACGTTTCTTTGCTCGCACCGTCACACGGTTTTGCGCAAGCTTGGTAAAGAGGGCACTGAAAAGTTCCTCGCGTCAACGCCAGAGTTTTCGGTCACGTCAGATTGGAAAAGCTTCAAAGATGCGATCATTCGCCATGGCTTTGAGGCCCCCGGTGCGCTGGAAAAAGTGCGCCTCTATGACAGCTATTTGCACAAGATGGAAAAGGCTCTGGAGGGCAATGACTGGCTGGTGGGGAACACCTTCACCATCGCCGATATTGCGCTGACGCCTTACGTTAATCGCCTTGCGATGATGTCCATGCGCGGCATGTGGGAAGGTGGTCGCTTGCCTAATGTGGAGCGCTGGTTCAACGCGATTGAAGCGCGCGAGCATTTCAAGCCTTGCTTTATTGATTGGGTGCCAGAGGATCTGACCAACGATCTGCGCGAGAATGGAAAGATGAGCTGGCCAGAGGTCGCAAAAATTCTTGAGATCGAGATTTAAGAACAAAAGCTAAGGGAGAAGACACATGGGCCGACTGGACGGAAAAACAGCAGCAATCACAGGTGCTGCGCGCGGAATTGGCGCGGAATATGCGAAGAAACTAGCATCTGAAGGCGCAAATGTCATTGTTACCGACATTTTGGACCCCGCAGAGGTGGTCGCAGAGATCAACGCAGCCGGCGGCGGCAAAGCGGTTGGCATGGTCGTAGATGTGACATCTGACGATGATCTGAACGCGATGGTCGCAATGGCAGAAAGCGAATTTGGCGCGCTGAACATTGTGATTAACAATGCTGGTTTGTTTGCGAACCTTGAGCTGAAGCCGTTCTTTCAGATCGACAATGACGAGTTTGACAAGGTGATGACGATCAACACGCGCTCGATCCACCAATCAACCAAAGCGGCCCTGCCAGCGATGGTGCGCGCGGGCGGTGGCAAGATCGTCAACATCGCGTCTGGCACATTCTATTACGGCCCTCCCGGCCTGTCGCACTATACTGCGTCCAAAGCGGCCGTTATTGGTTTGACCCGTGGGCACGCGCGCGAGTTGGGTGACAAGAACATCCAGATCAACGCGATTGCGGTTGGCCTTACAGAAAGCAGTTCCATTGCTGGCAACGACAAATGGGATCGCGCGCGTGCACCCACCGTCGATTCCCGTTCGATCAAACGCGAAATGGTGCCAGAAGATCTGCTCGGAACGCTCATGTTCCTGTGCACATCCGACAGCGACTTTATCACGGGTCAGACGATCAACGTCGATGGCGGCAAGGTAAACTTGTAAGATCATGTCACAGCGCAAAAACATCCTTTTCATCATGTGCGATCAATTGCGCTATGACTATCTGTCGTGTGCGGGTCACAAGACCCTGCACACACCCAACATTGATGCGCTCGCCGAACGCGGCGTGCGCTTTTCCAACGCTTATGTGCAGTCCCCGATTTGTGGCCCGAGCCGTATGAGTTGCTACACGGGGCGCTATGTGTCCTCGCACGGGGCGACGGGTAACTTTGTGCCGCTTCGTGTGGGCGAGCAGAACATCGGTGATCACCTTAAGCCGCTTGGGATGCGTCCAGTCCTGGTGGGCAAAACCCATATGGTCGCGGATCAAGAGGGCATGAAGCGCCTTGGGATTGATCCCGAAAGCGAGATCGGCGTGCATCACGCGCAGGTTGGTTTCGAACCCTATGAGCGCGACGATGGCATCCACCCGGACCGTGTTTTGAAGCCGAATGTGGCTTATAACAATTACCTCAAAGAGCGCGGCTATACAGATCATGAAAATCCGTGGCATTGGTCAGCCAACTCGGTGATGCGCGAGGGTGATGTGCGCTCTGGCTTTTTCAATGATGTCGCGGCCAGCCCTGCACGGGTCACGGACGAAGAGTCCGAGACGCCCTATATGACGCGCCGTGCCATGCAATTCCTCGATGAGGATGATGGCGAGACGCCATGGCTTTTGCATCTGAGCTATATCAAACCCCATTGGCCCTATATCGCGCCTGCGCCCTACAATGATATGTTCAGCGCCGCGGATGTACAGCCCGCGCATCGATCAAAGGCGGAGCTAGAGGATCCCAATCCGCTGGCAGAGCTATATCAAAACCGTATCAGCGCGCAGACGTTTTCGAATGATGAGCGCCGCGAGACGACGATCCCCGCCTACATGGGCTTGATCAAACAGATCGATGATCAGCTTGGCGTACTTTTTAAGTTCATGGAAGATCGCGAGCTGCTGGACAATACGATGGTTGTCTTCACGTCGGATCACGGAGACTACTTTGGCGATCATTGGATGGGGGATAAGGATTTCTTCCATGACCCGTCGGTTAAAGTGCCGCTGATAATTGCTGACCCTGATCCGCGCTGCGATGCGACGCGCGGCACGGTGCAGGATAAAATGGTCGAAGCGATTGATTTGCTTCCCACATTTATTGATTACGCTGGCGGTAGTGTACCCCGTCACATCATTGATGGGCATTCGCTTTTGCCGCTCTTGGAGGGCCAAGAACCAAGCGTTTGGCGCGATTATGTGATCAGCGAATACGACTACTTTATGCAGCCATTCAGCCCCAAGACGGGCCGCATGCCGCTGGATTGCCGCGTCTATATGATCGCCAATGCAGAGTGGAAATATATCCATGCGCCCGGCTATCCGCCGATGCTGTTTGATTTGGTCAATGATCCTGATGAGTTCC
>CAYQZI010000255.1:0-3313 GCA_964421835.1 uncultured Planktotalea sp. | reverse complement strand
CCCACAAAGATCAACGCAGACGCGGCAAGAAGGAGCAGGAGCCCCAGCGCTAAGCGCTGGAACACCAGTTTCAAAATCGGGTGCATGTGCAGATCCGACCTTTATGCGAAGGACAGCTTGCGTGTGACCTGACCGTTCATCAGCTCGCCATTCGGATCGGTTTCCCAACCCACCAGCTTGTCGCTGACGCCGTCGATGAAGTCGTTGAACATTGGGCAGATAAGACCGCCCTCGTCGCGCACAATGTTACCCATCTCAGAATAAAGCGCTTTGCGCTTCTCAAGATCGAGCTCCGCTTTAGCTGCAAGCAGCTTTGCATCAAACTCAGGGTTGTTGAACTTCGTGTCGTTCCAGTCCGCGCTTGAAAGATACGCTGTGGAGTACATCTGGTCCTGAACCGGACGGCCACCCCAGTAGGATGCACAGAACGGCTGCTTGTTCCAAACTTCAGACCAGTAGCCATCGTTTGGCTCGCGCTTGATTTCAAGCGGGATGCCAGCCGCGGCTGCGGACTGCTGGAAGAGCTGAGCCGCTTCAACCGCACCCGGGAAGGCACCGTCAGCCGTGCGCAGGATGATGGGTGAGCCATCATGACCAGATTTCGCGTAATGCTCTTTGGCTTTTTCCATGTCGTAGGTCCGCTGTGGAATGGAGCTGTCGAACAAAGGATAGGCCGCGTTGATTGGCATATCGTTGCCAACGGAGCCATAGCCACGCAGGATCTTCTCAACCATCTCTTCACGGTTGATCGCGTACTTCAGTGCGAGGCGCAGTTCTTTGGAATCGAACGGTGCAGTGTTGGTGTGCATGATGAACACATAGTGACCACGGCCCGGTGTGGACTGAACCTGAACGCCCGGTGCGCGCGCCAAAAGGCCCGCAATCTTAGGCTCAAGACGGTTGATCAGATGAACCTGACCGGACTGAAGTGCCGCTGTACGCGCTGTAGCGTCGTTGATCGCGAGGATTTCGACGGAATCAAAGTGACCATCGTCGCCCCAGTAGTTCGCGAACTTGGAATACATATGACGCACACCAGGCTCGTTGACTTCCATCTTATATGGGCCAGTTCCAACACCTTCAGCAGGGTTGTCCATGCCGCCATTCGGCTGGATGATCAGGTGATAGTCCGCCATCAAGTAAGGCAGGTCAGCGTTGGCATTTTTCAGCGTGACAGAGAACGTGTCGCCCTCAACTTTCATGCTTTCGATGTTTTTCATCACACCCAAAGCACCAGACTTGGACTCCTCGTTGGAGTGACGCTCCATCGTCTTGATGACGTCGTCGCCGGTCATCGTCTTGCCGTTGTGGAATTCGACGCCTTGGCGCAGTTTGAACATCCACGTCTTCGCGTCTGGCGTGCTTTCTACGCTGGTTGCGAGTCGGCCTTCGATGTCTCCAGTGGCGGAGACTTCAACCAGCGTGTCACCGAACTGACGTCCGTTGTGATAGGGCACTTGGCTTGCGTAAGTTGCTGGATCGAGCGAGTTCGTGCTTTCGCCACCGGTGGAGCCGATCTTCAGATCGCCGCCCTTTTTGGGGGTCATCGCTTGTGCCGCAGTTGCGAACATCGTGCTTGCCGCAGCTGCGCTGACACCGAGGGCAGAGGCTTTGCCCATGAAATCACGGCGTGACAGTTTGCCCGCGCTCGCACGTTTGGCGAGGTAGTCGAGTTGATCTTGCATTTAAGGTCTCCCAGTTAGCTATTTTGATCCGCCGTCGTTTTTGAAGCAGGCGGTTTTCATAGTTGTGCTGTTAACAATGCGGATTGCGGCGAGTACAGCAAGGGTTAATTGCCCTTTTCCGCATCACGCTTTCACAGGTTGTCGCGCAAAATGCTGCGTTGCACGTCTTTTTCGAAGATAAGTTCACCGTTTTCATAAGCTTCGAGCCGCGCGGAAAGGTGAAAATGCGTGGCATCAGAGGTCATTTCTGACGTCGCTTCGGTGCGCAAAGCGATTCCCTCGCGTTCCAATTCATCGCTCCAATGGGTGCGACCCTTGGCGCTGAGCGGGTCATCAGGGTGGATCGACCACCACTCGCGCGCGATGGATCCGTTGATCAAACCGTGATCGCTGTCTTTGACTTTGCCGAAGTCATCCACGATCTCTAGCGTGACAATTCCAGTGGTCCAATCGGTGACAGTTTTGCGGCTGTTTGATCCTTCGCGGATCGTTTCGATCTGCCACGGTGTTTCCGCTTCTGGCGGCTCAAACGTCCACTCATCTGTGTCGCCACTTGGACGTACAGGCAAGCTAAGCGCGCCTTTGCTCAGCGTGAGTGTTGTGACGTCAGGGCTGGGCCAGATGAGGGGCCAATAGGCGGTAGAGATCGCGATGCCAAGGCGATGACCTTTGGGGAGACGATAGGCGATGTGGTCAAGAACAAGCGTGATCTCTTCCGCCCTATCAGGCGTCATCGCGTCAGGGTTCGCATGGCTGCCCCGATGGCTTAGGTTCAGAACGCCGTAGGTGATGCGCGCGCTGGCCCCATTGGGTTGTATGTCGAGCAAGCGAACGGCGATTTGCCCTTGCGGCGTGTCAGAGCTGAGCGTCAGGGTGATCCTTGGCGCACCGACGATATCGCGCGCGGCTTCAAGCGGGGCGGATTTGAAAACAAGCGACATCGCATCATCGCTGCGCTGATCATCGGGGAGTTCTGGCCCAAGCCAAATCGCGCAATATTCCCCCGAATGCGCGCCGCAGGTTTGCGGAGAGTTAATCTTGGCTTCAAATGAGGATGCGTCTTTTGAAAGCGTGTTTTCGCCCAGGTGCCATGTCTCGCGGGTCAGTTCGGATGGTTTGTCATTGATCGCAAGCCATGTCCCCGCGCGCTCTGTGTGCCAGGATTTGGGCGCGACAGAGTCCATAAGGTAAGGGCGATAAAGCGGATCATTCTCAACGCCGGTATCTTCGCTCTTAAGCCAATGATCCCACCAGCGCAGGGCTTCTTGCAAGAAACCAATACGCGGCTCAGGAATGGCGAAATGTGGATATTTGTGCACCCAAGGGCCTATGATCGCTTTAGCTGGCGCATCTAGATTCTCGATCAACGCAGGAGGCGCGTTCTTATAAGCGTCGCCCCAGCCACCAATCGCGAGCGTTGCGGCCTTAATCTTGCTGTAGTCTTCGCAGACAGAGCCATGTTCCCAATAGCTGTCGCGGGTTTGATGATCGAGCCAATGCGCCGCGAGGAAAGGTTCGTTTTCCAACCGATCAAGCCAGATTTCGCGCCAGTCATTAGGGCGTAGCATCGGGTCAGGCGCACGAGAGGAATAGGACCACATCGTGCCGGACCACCCGAGGTTTTCATT
>CAYQZI010000254.1:0-3332 GCA_964421835.1 uncultured Planktotalea sp. | reverse complement strand
GTTCGCATAGGGCGGTCCATCGTGCAGCGTAAAGGGCGTGCGACCCTCTTTGGCGCGTAGCTTGTCATAAACGCCGATTTTCTCCCAACGCTCAAGCCACTCAGGCTCGCGCTTGGGCAATCCCGCGCGCATGGGAAAATCGGTCTTTGGCAGGTTCAGCGTGTCTTTGTAGTCAACAGTTGTGTCGGGTGTGTCAGCACACATATCGCGCGTCCTTTGGAACGGAGTATTTCAGAATAAGAGAGAGGCAGCGCGGTCCAACCATACGCCTTGTCCCGGCGGCTCAATCCTCAGAGCGCCGGGCTGATAATTCGAATAATGATCGCGAATATCTGTGCCATGTTGCGCCGCTTATAAGCAGCCTAATGCTCAGGGTCCAGAGCAGGTTGCGTCTCAATCTCAACATCCCCCTCCCAACGCGCGCTCATGGCACGGCTAAGCCATGCGAGTGCGGAAAGCGCGAGACCAAGCCCCAAGAAGGACGCAACACGAATAAGGCCCGTTAGCCCACTCATATCAATCAAGAAAACCTTAGCAATCGTGACAGCAATGCCCGCCATCGCAAGTTTTCTCAGCAGCAAAGAGCGCCGCGCAAATGCGAAGAACAACAGCGCGACGGACACCAGCATCATCGCAATCGTATAGCTGTAAAGCTCGCCTTGGCTGACGGCATTGCCCGACATCTCCGCGCCTTGCCAAAAGCGTCGGATCTCTAAGCCCACGTATGCCATGCAAAGAATTGCGCTCAGCGCTGCAAAAACGCCGCGCAGGATGCGATTAATGTGATCAAGTTTCCAAACAAGAATGCCCAGAACAAATGCTGGAACGAGGTAGGCAATCGCAATTGTATCCATCAACAAAGGTCCATGGATATCATTCGAGCCACGCCACGTCAGCGGCGACTGAAGGAGCAAAGCAAACAAAAGTGTGCCAAAGCCCAACACGCCAAGCAGCGTCGCAAGAGCAATGCGGAAAAAGCCAAGTCGCGAGGGCGCGCGCAAACGATAAAGCTGTGTGCCCATAGAGATCAGCACAACCGAGCCTGCCAAGGAAAGCCCCCAGAAACTGTCGATATCACCGCGCAACCAGCGCTCAAGCAGGATCAGAACAAAGACAGCACCGAAAGACCAAACCGCACTTTCAAGCGCGAGCTGCGCGCCTTCCCTCTTAAGTGGCTGCAAGATCCACCATGCCACCCCCATCAGCGCAAGCGGTGCCGCAAAGCCCAACACGACTTCCCAAAGCGGCGTATTCCACCACGACGCCCAAGGCACGCCCGGATCAATCAAGAAACGCCAACCAAGGACCGCAACGCAGAGCTGGATGAACAGCCCAAGCCACGCCATATCGAAACGCCGATCTATCATTGCAGCGATCACGATCATCACAGCAATCGCGACGCTCAGCGCTACAGTGGACAGGATGAGCATCAATGCGAAAGAAATGAGCGAAAGCGCTGACATCGCAAACAACGCTGCGGGGCGCAAGTCGTCAGGCCAGCGTTTCGCTGCGCGCTCTGCCAAAAGCGTCATCAGGGCAGCCCCAATGATCACATGGCCAGCCCAAAAGTACGCGCCGATGTAGCTGCTAGGTGTCCAAAGTATCTCCAACGCGCCAAATGCTGCGGGCAAGGCCAAGGCGCTCGCGCCGATCCAAATCAGCGATCCGCGCACGCCAAGGGAAGCACGCCAGAACCCTAGCGCGGCAAAGACTGCGAACATGCCCGCAAAAATGCTGGCCCCGCGCGCGGTGACATCCCCTTCGACGCGATCCGCAAATGCGAGCGTCGTGAAATCTTTGAACACCGCCGACCTATCAGCGGCAAGAACAACGATTAGAACCAATAAAACAACGGGTGCCAGCAGGCTCAAGTCTTGCACAGCCTCCGCTTTACGCATCCAGATCAAAACAAGCAAACCAAGAGCAAAGATGCTCCAAAGCGCAAGCCAACCCTCAAGCACGCCCTGTGTTTCAATGGCTATTAAGGTGCTCAAAGCAAGCGCTGCCACAAAGGTGCCAGCCGCCAAGCGCGTCGGGAATTCCGGCCAAGCACGCGCGCCTTTCCCAAGCAATTTCAGAGCGATATCAGACACCATTGACCCACTTTGATTGGGCCAAATGCGTCGAACCGGGATCGCGGTCGCAGCGATCACTGAAATCACGCCAAAGACCATAGCGTGCACCCCATCCGCCCCGCTGATAAGCAGCATCCAAGTCGCAAGAAAGCCGCCGATCAGCGACAGAACAGAGACCCAAGCCCAGCGACGCACCGTATCAATGGCCAAGGCCATCACCACGATCAGCGCGAAGTAATAGAAGAAAAGATGCGGTGCATCACTGGAGCCACCGACGACAAAAGGCGCTCCCAAAGCACCGACAACGCCAACAGCGGCCAAGAACGGGCCGTAAAACCAGCCAAGCACCACCGCCAAAGCCGCAACGGCAATCAGTGCAAAAAGCGCCAGATCAGCGGGCAACATGTTATAGAGATGTTTTGCTGACAGGACGGCCGCAAAGAGCGTGACGATCCCTGCCCCCGAAAACGTCGAGGGCAGCGCGGTCATCGTTCCACTCTCATCACCAAAGCGTCGCCGTGCGACTTCGCCCAGAACGATAAAGGCCACACCAAGCGCAAGCGCGCCAATGATACGTGCGAAAGGCGTGAGCAAGCCTTGTTCGACGCCGTATTGCACCATAAATATCCCAGCCAACGCGAGCGAAATGGCGGCAATGCCAAGGAACCAATTCTCTTTCAACCAGTCGAACGCATTGGAAAACACATCGCCGCGCAACACGAACGCTTTGGGTGTGCTTGACGTTTCAAGGTCCTCGGGACTTGATGTGTCAACTACCTGAGCTTGACGCTTTTGCTCTGGTGGCACCCAATCCTCTTGGACAGTGACAACAGCCTTAGGTTCGCTCACCTCTGGCGCAGTTTGCCCCGTTTCCAAACGCTCCAAACGCTCTGTAAGCTGTCGCACTTTCCGCGACAGCAACAAAACACCAATCGGCGCGAGCAAGATCGCGATCCCGACAATTGCGCCAATAAAGATCAAAAACCCTTCCATTTTACGAACGTTCCCCGCCGAACAGCCCTGTCAAAGCACGGCTCACTAATCCTGTCACAGAGGGCCGCTTCAATGCGCTAAAGGGCAAAGGTCGGCACACTTCCATCGCTGCGACGCCTACGCGCGCAGTTAAAGCACCGTTCACCACGCCCTCGCCAAAGCGGCGTGAGACTTTGCCAAGCACGCCGCCACCGGCCACGGACGACAAGAAATCATCGCCAATCGCAACCGCGCCCGTCGCCACCAAATGCGTCATCACAGCCC
>CAYQZI010000253.1:0-3338 GCA_964421835.1 uncultured Planktotalea sp. | reverse complement strand
TTCTTCGCAATGCAAAAATATCTGGTGCGCGGCTTGCTCGCCGGCTCCGTCAAATAACTCCATGGACTGTTAAAGATTATGAACGCTCTTACTCAAACGCTCAGCAAAGCGGACAAAGCCAGCAATCCCGATTGGTGGCGCGGTGCGGTGATCTATCAGATCTACCCGCGCAGCTATCAAGATAGCACTGGCAATGGCACCGGTGATTTGGCGGGGATCACGCAGCGCCTTGATCATGTGGCCTCGCTAAGGGTGGATGCGATCTGGATTTCTCCGTTCTTCAAATCGCCGATGAAAGATTTCGGGTATGATGTCAGCGATTATTGCGATGTGGATCCGATGTTTGGCACATTGGCGGATTTCGATGCCTTGGTCGCGCGCGCCCATGAGTTGGGTCTGAAAGTGATGATTGATCTCGTGCTCTCGCATACCTCTGATCAGCATCCATGGTTTGTCGAGAGCCGCACGAGCCGCGACAATGCCAAGTCCGATTGGTATGTGTGGAGCGATCCCAAACCCGATGGCACACCGCCCAACAACTGGCCGTCGATCTTTGGCGGCTCTGCCTGGCAATGGGATGGTCGGCGCGAGCAGTATTATCTGCACAACTTCCTGACCTCGCAGCCCGATCTGAATTTTCACAAACCTGCGGTTCAGGATGCCTTGCTGGACGCGACGCGCTTTTGGCTAAAGCGCGGCGTTGATGGGTTTCGCCTTGATACCATTAACTTCTATTTCGCCGACAAAGAGCTGCGCGACAATCCTGCGCTGCCTGCGAGCGAGCGCAATGCGACCATTGCGCCTTCGGTGAACCCCTATAATCACCAGCAGCATATCTATTCCAAGAACCAACCAGAGAATTTGCAATTCCTTGCGCGCTTTCGGGCATTGCTGGATGAATATCCCGGCGCAGCAGCGGTTGGGGAAGTGGGCGATGCGCAGTTCGGGCTGGAATTGCTGGGTGAATATACCAAGGGCGCGCGCGGCGTGCATATGTGCTACGCCTTTGAATTTCTGGAAGTCACCCCCCTTACGGCTGCGCGCGTGGCGCAGGTGTTTGAGCGTTTTGACAGCGTCGCCAGCGAGGGCTGGGCCTGCTGGGCCTTGTCGAACCATGATGTTCCGCGCCACACGTCGCGCTGGGATCTGAGCGAGGACGCGCAAAAGGCCTATCTGATGTTGCTTTTGCTGCTACGCGGCTCTGTGTGTTTGTATCAAGGCGAAGAGCTGGGTTTGCCCGAGGCCGACGTCGCCTTTGAGGACTTGCAAGACCCCTATGGAATTGAATTCTGGCCCGAGTACAAAGGCCGCGATGGCTGCCGCACGCCGATGGTTTGGGAGCCGTCAAATGCCTCTGGCGGATTTTCCACTGTAAAGCCATGGCTGCCTGTGGCCCCTGAGCATCTAAGCAATTCTGTCGGTGCGCAAGAGAGCGACCCGGCAGCGATGCTGCATTTCTATCGCAGCGCATTAGCCTTTCGCGCGCAGAACGATGTTCTGAGCAAAGGCGCGCAAAGCGCTGTGCGCGCGGTGGGCGATGTGGTGATCTTCGAGCGTTTTGACGCGGCGCAAAGGCTGACCTGCGCAGTGAACCTGTCTGATGAGGCGCAAACAGTCCGTTTGGACGGCACGCATTCGGACATTGCAGGCGCTTTGAGCGGTGCCACGATAGCGGGTGACGCCGTCACTTTGAAACCATGGGGCGTGGCCGTTCTGAGCCGCGCAACCTAAGAGAAAGAGCGCGAAATGGCTGATCTTAAACTCACGAGCGTGGCGAAAACCTATGGCGGCTCGGTTGATGTGCTAAAGGACATCAATCTAGAGATCGAGACGGGCGAACTCATTGTTTTTGTTGGCCCATCTGGCTGCGGTAAGTCGACACTTTTGCGCATGATTGCTGGTTTGGAAAAGATCACAGGCGGCACTTTGGAGATCGAAGGTCAGGTGGTGAACAACGTGCCCCCCAGCCAACGCGGCATCGCGATGGTGTTCCAAAGCTACGCGCTTTATCCGCATATGACGGTGCGCGAGAATATGGCGTTTGCTTTAAAACTGGCCAAGAAAAGCGCGGCCGAAATTGACAAGGCGATCACTGCCGCAGCGGAGAAATTGCAACTCACGGAGTACCTAGATCGCTTGCCCAAAGCGCTTTCTGGTGGTCAACGCCAACGTGTCGCGATTGGGCGCTCGATTGTGCGCGACCCGAAAGTCTATCTCTTTGATGAACCGCTCTCTAATCTGGACGCAGCTTTGCGCGTAGCAACGCGGATCGAGATCGCGCGTCTGAAAGAGCAGATGCCGGACAGCACCATGATCTATGTCACCCATGATCAGGTTGAAGCGATGACGCTTGCGTCGCGGATTGTGGTTTTGGCGAACAAAGGAATTGCGCAGGTCGGCACACCTTTGGAGTTGTATGAGCGGCCTGAGAATGAGTTTGTCGCGCAATTTATTGGCTCGCCTGCGATGAATTTGTTGCCGGGCAAGATTGTCGAAACAGGTGCGCAAACAAAGGTTGCTTTAGACGGTGGTGGAACCGCGCTCTCGAGTGCGCCGAGTGTTTCGGGCGATATGGGCGCTCCAGTGAATATTGGTGTGCGTCCCGAAGATTTGGTTCAGGTTGAAGGGGATTACGTCTATCAAGGCAAAGTTGGCTTTGTCGAAGCGCTGGGTGAAGTCACTCTGCTCTATTTTGAGAGCGAGAATGGAGCTGATCCAGTTATTGGCAAGCTGCCAGGGACCCATAAAGATGTGCGCGGTGAGGTCGTTTCTTTGGGCGCGCAGGCCGACAAAATTCAGGTGTTTAAAGATGGACAATCGCTTTATTACGTGTGATTTTTCGTCGAAAAATCGCAGTCTTCAAATTTTCGACGAAAATTTGTGTCAGAATAGAACGCGCATAGGGCCTTGATTGCACACGACGATGAATTGATTGCCCGCTTCAATCAGATGAAAGCCGCGCCGCTGGACTTCGGTGACAAAGACATCACGACCTATTTCACGTTCGACCCAAGCTATTTTGCGTCTAACCACACCGCCAGAACGAGCGGCTTTCGCCTCAAAAATCATGTCGAGCCATGTGCGCGCGGAAAAAGAAAGAGTGCTGCCATCCATGACATCACCCATTTCATAGCACCGTTAAAATTTGATTAAGCGCGACGACGACGTCCACCGGAGCGACCTGCGCGTCCGCGACCTTCTTGACCGGCTTTTGGCGCGACCTTGTTGGCTTTGATCCACTCACCGCCACCCTCATCATTATTCGTAAGGAAGTTTGCCGCGCGAATAGCTTCCATTTCCTTACCCGCACGCGACTTGGTTGAGCCAATCCCGAAGAG
>CAYQZI010000252.1:0-3374 GCA_964421835.1 uncultured Planktotalea sp. | reverse complement strand
AGCGCCTCCGCAGACAATCTGATCGAGGATCTTCACGGCAGTGCAGAGTACCGCGCGCATCTGATTAAAGTTATGACAGGGCGAGCAGTTAAGGCCGCTTCCTAATGTAACACTTTAAGTCGGGCGGCGCGCAATCCGCCCGATTTTTCACATCTCGCAGCAAAGCGTCGTTGACAAACCGCCACGCTTTGCCGCAAACCACAGCAGCAGTTTAGGGAGAACCAGCATCGCTGGTGCCGAAGGAGCAACCGCCCCGGAAACTCTCAGGCAAAGGGACCTGAGCTGCGATAAAGGACTCTGGAGAGAGGCGCAAATGCGTCCGCCGAAGGGATAGCGATCTCAGGCAAAAGGACAGAGGGGGCATCACGCGCGCGAGCTTTTCGCGTGCTTCATGTGGTGCCGCGTGTCGTTTTCAAAAGCGCTGTCGGCCTTGGGAAAGAGGCGAGATATGTCCGATCTTTTAGAGACACCGCTACACGATTTACACGTACGTTTGGGCGCAAAAATGGTGCCGTTCGCGGGCTATTCCATGCCGGTTCAATATCCGCTTGGCGTGATGAAAGAACATGTTCACACACGCGAGAAAGCGGGGCTGTTTGATGTCAGTCACATGGGGCAGGTCAAAGTTGTAGGCAATGGCGCTGCCGCCGCCTTAGAAGCGTTGATCCCTGTGGATATCGTCGATCTGCCATTGGACCGCCAACGCTACGGCATGTTTACCAATGCGGATGGCGGCATCATGGATGATCTGATGCTGGCCAATCGCGGCGATCACATTTTTATCGTGGTAAATGCTGCCTGCAAAAGCGCCGACATTGCCCATATGAAAGCCCATCTTGCCTCTGAGGTGAACGTTGTTGAAATCACTGACCGCGCGCTGTTGGCGTTGCAGGGTCCTGCCGCCGAAGCGGTGCTCAGCGGGTTTGATCCAAAGGCGGGCGAGATGACGTTCATGGACGTGGCAACACTGCATTTGAATGGCGTTGAATGCTGGGTATCGCGCTCTGGCTACACGGGCGAAGATGGGTACGAAATTTCCGTGCCAAATGAAAACGCCGAAGCGCTCGCTTTGGCGCTACTGGCGCATGATGACGTGCAAGCCATCGGACTTGGCGCACGCAATTCGCTGCGCCTTGAGGGCGGCCTGTGCCTTTATGGCAATGATATCGACACGGGCACAACGCCGATCGAAGGCATGTTGACTTGGGCGATCCAGAAAGTCCGTCGCCCCGGCGGAGCGCGTGCAGGTGGCTTCCCCGGCGCCGAGGCGATCTTTGCTCAAATGGAGCAGGGCGCGACGCGCAAACGCGTGGGTCTGCTGCCAGAAGGGCGTGCGCCCATGCGCGAGGGCATCGAACTTTTCGCCAGCGTCGAAGGTGGCGAGCCGATTGGCGAGATCACCTCTGGCAGCTTTGGGCCAACGCTCGGCGGCCCCGTTGCGTTGGGGTATGTCGCCGCTGATCACAACGCCGTCGGCACGCAGATATATGGCGAATTGCGCGGCAAGCGCCTCCCTCTTACAGTCACAAAATTGCCCTTCGTTGCGGCAAACTTCAAACGTTCCTAAGGAGATACCACATGAAATTCACAGAAGAGCACGAATGGCTGCGCGTTGAAGACGACGGCGTCGTCATCGGCATCACAGAGCACGCGACAGAGCAACTTGGCGACATCGTTTTCGTCGAATTGCCCGAAGTTGGCACCACCGTCGCCAAGGACGAAGAGATCGCGGTGATCGAATCCGTCAAGGCTGCATCCGACATCCTCGCGCCTATCGATGGTGAGATTGTCGAAGTGAACCAAGCGCTCGCAGAAAACCCCGCGCTCGCCAATGAAGATGCGATTGGGGCAGGGTGGTTCGTCAAAATCGAAGCCTCTGACGCGTCCCAGATGGACGAATATATGGACGAAGCAGGCTACAAAAGCTTCATCGCTTAAGGGAACAAGACCATGGCTTTCACCCCCACCGATTATCTGCCCTATGATTTCGCGAACCGCCGCCATATTGGCCCATCACCTAGTGAGATGGCCGAAATGCTTGATGTGGTGGGGGCGTCTGACTTGCACGCCTTGATCGATGACACGCTGCCCAAATCCATCCGCCAGGCCGCACCTTTGGAGTTTGGCAAAGCCAAATCAGAGCGCGAATTGCTGCATCATATGAAAGAGACCGCCAGCAAGAACAAAGTGCTGACCTCTCTGATTGGGCAGGGTTATCATGGCACTGTCACGCCGCCAGCAATCCAGCGCAATATCCTTGAAAATCCGGCTTGGTACACCGCCTACACGCCCTATCAGCCTGAGATTTCCCAAGGCCGACTAGAAGCCTTGTTGAATTTCCAAACCATGGTGAGCGATCTCACGGGGCTCGAAATCGCCAACGCATCCCTTCTTGATGAGGCCACAGCCTGCGCCGAAGCGATGACCATGGCGCAGCGTGTGAGCAAGTCCAAAGTGAAGGGCTTTTTCATCGACGCAGGCTGCCATCCGCAAAACATCGCCGTCATGAAAACGCGTGCGCAGCCCTTAGGGATCGAGATCACCGTCGGCAAGCCTGATGACATGGACGCGAGCGCTGTGTTCGGCGCGATTTTCCAGTACCCCGGCACTCTTGGCCACCTGCGTGATTTTACCGATGATATCGCCAAATTGCACGCCAATAAGGCAATCGCCATCATCGCGGCGGATCCTATGTCTTTGACATTGCTCAAAGAACCCGGTGCTATGGGGGCGGATATAGCTGTTGGCTCGACCCAGCGGTTTGGCGTTCCTGTTGGGTACGGCGGCCCACACGCGGCCTATATGGCGACCAAGCAATCCTATGCACGCAACATGCCGGGGCGCATTGTCGGCGTGTCGATTGATAGCCACGGCAACCGTGCATATCGACTGTCTTTGCAAACGCGCGAGCAACATATCCGCCGCGAGAAAGCGACCTCGAATGTTTGCACGGCGCAGGCTTTGCTTGCCGTGATGGCGGGTTTCTATGCAGTGTTTCATGGCCCCGAAGGTCTTAAGGCGATCGCGCAGCGCATCCACCGTAAGACTGCAAGACTGGCGGAAACACTTCGCCAAAACGGCTTTCAGTCCGAGCCATCGGTCTTCTTTGACACGATCACCGTTGACGTCGGTCCGATGCAAGCGGCTGTGATGAAATCCGCCGTAGACGAGGGCATTAACCTGCGCAGAGTCGGCACAACAAAGGTCGGCATCACGCTCGATGAACGCACGCGCCCTGCCACCATCGAGGCCGTTTGGCGCGCATTTGGAATCACGCAAGAGGACAAGGATTACACGCCGCATTATCACATGCCGGAAAAGCTGATCCGCACCTCTGATTTCCTGACGCATCCCGTGTTCCACATGAACCGCGC
>CAYQZI010000251.1:1553-3405 GCA_964421835.1 uncultured Planktotalea sp. | reverse complement strand
AGCGCGAGAAGCCAAACGATGGAGTAAACGAAATCGAGGTTATTCTCCAAAAGGCTTGGACCCACATCAATGCCATTCCCCAGCAGTGCCAGCGCGCCGATGAAAATCGCCATAGAGCCAGACCCGGGGATGCCGAACAGAAGCGTAGGCACAAGCCCGCCGCCTTCTTTGGCGTTGTTCGAACTTTCTGGACCGATCACACCGCGCACATCGCCCTTGCCGAATTGGTCCTTGCCCTTGGCGGTCTGGATCGTATGCCCGTAGGCAATCCAATCCACTACAGAGCCGCCAAGACCGGGGATCACCCCGACGACAACACCAATGATGGAGCAGCGGGCAGACAGCCATTTGTTCGCCCACCAATCCTTGACCCCCAGCATCCAACCGCCGCCAAGTGCTTGGCGGTCGCTAATTGCTTTGTCTTTGCGCAAAAGCGCGACGATCTCAGGGATCGCAAAGATGCCAAGACCGACGATTACCAGTTTCAAGCCATCTGTCAGGTACGGGAAATCATAGCTCGACATGCGCAGCTCACCGTTGAACGGACCTTCGCCAATTGTGCCGATGAGCAAGCCAAGTCCAGCGGCCACCACCCCTTTGATCGCGATGCGACCTGCAAGAATGCCAACCATCGACAGGCCAAACACAGAGACCATGAGCAGCTCAGGTGATTGGAACTTCAGCACCAAGGGCCGCGCGACAAGGATGAAGACAGTCAAGAAGGCCGCGCCCACCAAGCCCCCGAATAGGGAGGAGGCAAAGGCCGCCGAGAGCGCGCGCGCCGCTTGGCCCTTTTTCGCCATGGGAAATCCATCCAGAACCGTCGCTTGCGACGCGGACGAGCCGGGAATGCCCATAAGGACCGAGGCAAAGGTGTCAGATGTGGGGACAACCGCGACCATACCAATCATCAACGCGAGGCCTAGGATCGGGTCCATGCCAAACATAAACGGCAGCAAAAGTGATAATCCAGCGATTCCGCCAAGGCCCGGAAAGACCCCAATGGCGAGCCCCATGCACACACCCAGCACCAAATAGCCCAGCACCAAAGGTTGCAGGATTTGTCCCCATGCTGATCCGAGCGCGGGCAACGCTTCTAAGAAAATGTCCATGAAAGCCCCCAACTGACAGGTTGCAAAAACGCCCCACTCGCAAGGAATGGGGCGTTTGAAAACCTGTCGGCTTAGTTCAGCTCGACACCGAAGTCTTCTTTCAGCCAGCCCTGAACGAAGGTTTTCGCGCTGTCGCTAACGGTGATGGCATTGGCCAGCGCGCCTTCAGCCGCTTCGCCAGTGTACATCGGGTACTTGCCCAAACGTGCCGCAGAGATTTCAGCGAAATCGTCACGCGCTGCAATTTTTGCAAATGCGTTGCTGAACGTGTCGATGATCTCTTGATCTGTACCTGCTGGCAAGAACGCGATCTTCTGGGATGGGAAACCCGCCACGAAGAAGGCTTTCCAAGCGTCCCACTGATCGCCGGATGTTTCGCAGCCGTCTGTCGCTTCGCAGACTTCCTTGAATGTTGGCATGTCAGGGAATGTCGGGTCACGCACAATGTTGCCATCCGCGTCGATGGAGCCCCATGTCATCATTGGAACCGCTTTGCCTGCGTCAACAAGCTGCGCAGAGCCTTTCAGATAGCCAGAGGATGTTTGATAGTCGATCGTCGCTTCGCCGCTTTCGAACATCTTGCGGCCATCGCCGCGACCTTTGATGCCCAGAACGTGCTCGACATTCATGCCTAGCATCTTCCATGCGAGGGCAGGGATGATATCCAGACGCGTCGCGCCTTGGTTGCCGTAGATGAACGTCATGTCTTTGAGGTTGTTGGCAGAGCCATCAAACTTTGC
>CAYQZI010000251.1:0-1453 GCA_964421835.1 uncultured Planktotalea sp. | reverse complement strand
CAGAGCAATATTTCAGCTCTTGATTCTTGCACTATGCTTGCCCAACCTTGCGCGAAGCTTTCAGCGGGGCAGAAAATGCGGTTCGCAATTGTCGAAGACAATCAAACATTGGCCAAAGGGATTGCGCATCAATTGCGCGATCAAGGGCATGGCGTGGATGTGTTGCATGATGGCGCGGATGCGCTCGAGTTCTTGCTGCATGACAGTGCGGATATGGTGATCTTGGATGTGAACCTGCCCTCGATGAGCGGCTTTGACGTGCTGCGCAGTCTGCGCCTTGCGGGAAAAACAATGCCGATCCTGATGCTCACGGCGCGCGGCGATCTGAAAGACCGCGTTGCGGGGCTTGATGCGGGCGCGGATGACTATCTGATCAAGCCCTTTGATATGGAAGAGCTGGACGCACGCATCCGCGCGCTGATCCGCCGCAAACCGCTGAGCGACGGGGCTTTGGTTCAGATTGGTGCACTGAGTTATGATCGCACGGGGCGCAAGCTTTTGATTGACGGCGCTGACATCCCCCTGACCCAAAGAGAGCTTGCAGTGTTTGAATGCCTGTTCGAGCGTGCTGGGCAAATCGTGTCGAAAACGCAAATCGCCGATCATCTTTACGGAGTAGGCGCTGAAGTCGAAGAACGGGTGATCGAAGTCTACGTGTCGCGTTTGCGCAAAAAACTGAACACCGCAGAGATCCAAATCAAAGCTGCGCGCGGTCTTGGCTATATGATGGCCGTTCCCGCATGAGCTTGCTGCGCAGCTCTTTGCGCTTGCGTTTGTCGGCGCTCATATTGCTGCCTTTGGTGCTTGTGTCCATTGCTGCTGTCAGTTGGCGATTTGACAATGCGCGCGCCACGTCCGAGGGGATTTTTGATCGTAACCTTGTGATGCTCAGCCTCGCCGTGTCGCGCGATGTGGCTTACTCGGGCGGCGATACCTTGTCAGACACCACGTCCAACCTGTTCAAAGACGCTACAGGCGGCTCTGTTTTCTATCACGTCTATGGACCCGACGGGAGCTTTGTGACCGGCTACTCCTCGCCCCCTGTGCGAGGGCTGGATGTAGCGCTTGTGTCCAATACGCCGCTGCTGTTTGACGCAATATATCAAGGACGCCCTGTGCGCGCGGTCAGCCTTGCAGAACCTGTCGAAATTGACGGTATTCGCGGCCAATCTGTTGTGACGGTCTGGCAACATTTGCAGGCCCGCCGCGACTTTGCGCGCGCGCTTGCACTTCAGGCGGCTTTGCTGGCGCTGATATTGGTTCTGACCGTTGCGATGGTGGTCTATTTCGGGGTGCGTCTTGGTTTGCGTCCATTGCAGCAACTTGAAGCCGCGATCCAGCAGCGCTCGACCTCAGATTTGCGCCCGATAGAGCGCCAAATCCCCGCAGAAGCACGCGGTATTGTGCAGCGTTTGAACGAGCTGTTTGGCAAATTGACAGAAGCGCAGATCTC
>CAYQZI010000250.1:0-3431 GCA_964421835.1 uncultured Planktotalea sp. | reverse complement strand
AAGCAGCATAAAACCTCTCAATTCACTCCGTAAGGCGTGCAAAGCAGACCCAGTTGCGCCCTACATGCTCAGGACATTGCACAAGGGTCAAGAGCCCCCTTGTCTTGCGCCCCTCAAAGGGTCAAACTTACCACCAAAATGAGCGAAGCGGTTAGGGCGGGCATATTGTGGCAAAAGGTGCATTTTCAGGCGTGATTTGGGGCGCTGTCGTCGCAGTTGCGGGCGCGGGTGGCTTGTCTTTGGCCTACCCGGATTTCAAGCCGGGGGGCGCTCAGACAAGTCCAGAGCCAGAAACAGCGCAAGCGATGGCGCCAGAGGCAGAGACGCAAGCCACCGAAAACATAGAGGCGAGCGTCGAAGAGGCGCAAGCTCCAGAGGTCGCTGTTGCCCCGGAAGCGGACGAAACAGACATCGCCGTAGCAGACCAACCACTAGAGGCGGTCGAGCCTGTTGCGCAAGAGCCTGCGGAGACAGAACCAGAGCCAACCGAGCCAGAGACAGCGCGCGTTGACGAAGAGGTTTTTGATCCCGCAGTAGAGCCAGAGGCGCAGGCCGAGGCGGCTCCAGAACCAAAGGCTGATGTGGACGCAGAGGAAAATGTAGAGCCAACAGAACCGGCGCAGGTCGCTGAGCCTGCCGAGCCTGACGTCGCTGAGCCAGAGGCAAATGTGCCGGATACGAGCGAGGCGGAAGTGGTCGAGGATGATCCTGTTGCGGACGAGGTCGCTGTTACTGCGGAAGCGCCAAGCGAAGAAGAAACAAGCGCAGAAGCGCCAAGCGAAGAAGAACCGAGCGAAGAAGACACGGCTAACGCAGATGCCGCGCAAAGCATTACAGATGAAATCATCGCCGCTTTGCCAAAGCCCGCGGGCACGTTTGAGGATCTTGCGCCGAGTGTGACCACCGGCCGTTTGCCCTCTCTTACCAGCGACGAAAGCACTGCCGACGCCCCAAGCGCGCTTTCGCCGCCACCCTTCGAGCGGTTCGCATCAACATTTCAAAACGACAGTGACAAGCCGCCCATGGCAATCGTGCTGATCGACACGGGCGATAGCGAACTTGGTGTCGAAGCGCTTGAAACCTTCCCATACCCGCTGACATTTGCGGTGGATACCAGCAAGCCCGACGCCACGGCCAAGATGCAAATCTACCGTGACAAAGGCTTTGAGGTGCTCGCGCTTGTAGACCTGCCGCGCGGTGCAACGCCTTCGGATGTCGAGGTCGCCATGAGCGCGCATTTATCCGCTGTGCCAGAAGCCGTAGGTATTCTTGAGGGCGTGGATACAGGGGTGCAGACCAGCCGCGAAATGGCCGATCAACTGACGCAGATCGTGCTGGATAGCGGCCATGGGATGTTGTTGCAGAAAAGCGGGCTGAACACCGCGCGCAAGCTGGCCGAGCGGGAAGGGATCCCCGCAGGAACGGTCTTTCGCGACTTTGATGGCAATGGGCAATCCGCGAGCGTGATGCGCCGTTTCCTCGATCAAGCCGCGTTTCGTGCGGGCCAAGAGGGCGGCGTTATTATGATGGGCCGACTTCAGGCGGAAACTATTTCTGCACTGCTGATTTGGGGCCTTGCAGATCGCGCCAGCCGCGTCGCACTTGTGCCTGTGAGCACGGTTCTTAAGCAAGATGCGCCCGCAGAAGACGGCTAAATCTGATCGGCAAACCGCTCGGCGCGTGCGCGCATGTCTGCGTCTGGATTGACCTCAGTTACGACAGCCTCGCAATCGCTCTGAATGTCGGCGCGCTCGATGTCGGGCGCGTTGCGCATGGCCCAGATGCAATAGCCTATCGCTGCATGTTTTGACGACCAAGGAAACCGTGCCTTTAGGATCAGCTCTGCGATGTTTTTGCCCGCTTTTGCGTAGCCTGCTTTGACCCCTTGCAAATAAAAGCTGTAGGCGGTTAGCTGATCCATATGCACGCCATAACCCTCTTCATGCATGACACCTAAGTCATTGAAGGCGCGTGGATAACCACGCGCTGCTGCTTCGGTATAAAGCACGCGTGCGCGGATCCAATTCTCCGCGCGTCCGCGTCCTTTGACATAGGCATGGGCCAAGTTCGTAGTGCCGACAACATCGCCCGCTCTGTGGCCCTTTTCGTACCAATCCGCTGCGGCCTCGTGATCAGCGGGCTGTGCGGTTTCTCGCAATTGCCCAAGCGCCGTCATGGCAGGGGGATAGCCCTGATCGGCCGCATTTTGGAATGCGCGCGCGGCACGGTTGCGATCCGCTGCAATCCCGACGCCGCCAGTCGCAAAGAGCGTTCCAAGATTGTAAAAGCCGCGCACTTCACCGGCTTTGGCGGCCCGTTCAAACAGATCGATCGCTTTGGCCGTGTCCTGCGCCACGCCGCGCCCGTCCTCTGTTGCCACGCCGAGAATGTTAAGCGCCAAAGCGTTGCCCGCCTCCGCGCCCTCTTGAATGACGTTCAATGCGTTTTCAAAATCACCGTCGATATAAGCCAATCGCGCCGCCACGATCTCGGCTTGCGTCGGCGCGGAAAAGGCAGGCAAGGGCGTTGCCAAAGCGGCAATCAAAGCAAGTGAGACAAGACGCATTCTTAAATTCCTTTCTGGTGAATAAGGATAAGCTTAGCGCGCAAACATCACTCCGCCTAGATCGCTTCGATCATTTGCGCGAGCCAAAGCATCCAATCTAAGTACCACCCCCCAAACAGAGCGAATACGTCTAAAGAAACCCAATAAAGCCCATATAATCCAAAACCAGCCGCGATAAACGGCATCGCCCAAATGAAACCAATCACGAAAGGCGCAAAAGTTGCGGCGGTTGTGCTTGTCGTCGTGGTCTCGATCAAACCCGCAACGCGTTTGGGTAGCGCACCGAACAGAGCAAACCAGCTTTGCAAGCTGAACAGGGCAAGCACGGCATGCAGCGACGTGGGGATGATTGTAGAAAACAACATGATGTACAGCCAGCCGTAGTCCCAAGGTGTCTCGTAAACTTGCGCAAGAAGACTGTTCAGATCGAACAGGGGGACATCGGCAATCGCATTGAGCACAGCAATAACGCACGTCAGCGTGGTGCCGAGGGCAAGGAACAATAATGCCGCGATGACCAGATCAAGCACCCCAATCAGAAAGGGCGCAATTCCCTTCATCCGAAGACCCCAACGCATCAGGCCAAGCGTGATAGAATAGCTTGCAAAATCAAACAGTGCGTTGATCAAGGGGAAGACCCCGAAGAAAAGAAAGAAACCTTTTTGTCCTTCAGACAATGCGCTCCAGTCTGCGAGATACACCGCGAGTAAGATCACGATAAATAGGACAATCGTCAGTAGCTTTCGCGCGAGAGACCCTTTTTCGTTTTTGTCCGCATTTTCAACAAAATACAGGATTGCGACTGCGCCTGCGACTGCGCCTGCGACTGCGCCTGCGACTGCGCCTGCGACTGCGACTGCGCCTG
>CAYQZI010000249.1:0-3475 GCA_964421835.1 uncultured Planktotalea sp. | reverse complement strand
CGCCCGCGCTCGCTTTCTTGTTGTTGATAAAAAAGCGCAGTTTCTTGGGTTTCATCCAGCAACCGTAGTAAATCGCCATCTACTTTGCGGCTCACATAGAGATACTCGTCCAGATAGCCAACAAGATGCACCAACGCGCGAAATTCGTTGTTTTCCCAGTCCTTGATAACGACGATACCATCGTCACGCGCTGTCCTAAGCTGGATCGGCGCAAGCTCTTCAAAATCAAAAAGATAAGAGCGTTCACCGCGCGCTTGAACAGTTCCTGTGCCATCGACGATAAACGCTTCGCGCAGGCCGCGCTGGATTTGTAGTTGCCCGTCCACCAGAACCTCTCGCAGGCTCGCGCTAAAGGTAAACCGCACCTCGCTGCGCCGCGCGTTCATATAATTCGCCAGCGCCTCTGCGTCTTGGGTCAAATCACGGCGCTGTTCGGTTTCATAAGCTTGCGCGGCGGCCAAAGAGTTCCCCACAACGCGTTGCACACGTTGAGAGAACCACGCCTCCAAGCCCATGTTGATCGTCAGCCCTGCAAAAATGGCCACTGTCACCGTCGGGATCAGAGCCATTAGCGCGAAAACACCTGTCAAACGCAGGTGAAGCCGCGATCCAGCCGAGCGCGCACGCCGCGCGGCGATCATCTGCCCCACGCGTTGCAAAACCAGCGCCGCGACAACCAGCACATAGACCAGATCAAGCAGCAAAACGAAGCGCAGTGCAGGCCCGCCTGCGTTCTGATCAAGCGGTCCAAGCACCAAAAACGTCGCCAGTGCAAGCACAGGTCCCAGCAGAACCACGCTTAGCGTGATCGCGTTTTGAACACGGCGCTGCCGACGCAAATGCGACAATCGCACCCACCAAGATAGCTTACCGCGCCGCGCCGCTTTGTGCAGCGCAGGCTCTGTTACAGGCTGGCTCACGCGCTGCCCTCGATCTATGGGAGCATATGCTCCACCGCCAAATTCTGTGGCTCTCGTTTCGGCGCTTTATGCAAGCGATGCCAATGGGCCACGTTTATGTTGCGGTTTTACATCAATTTACGGCGCCGTGTCACGCGAATATCGAGATCTGTGATCTTCTTACGCAAGGTATTGCGGTTAATACCTAATAAATCAGCACATTTAGCCTGATTTCCACCTGTCGCTTCGAGCGAAATTTCTATCAAGGGTGCCTCAAATTCACGCAATATGCGGGCATAAATGCCTGCGGGCGGCAAAGATCCGCCGTGCAAATCGAAGTATCGGCGCAAATGACGCTCGACCGAAGCAGAGAGTTTTTCCGTCGAATTGGACCCCGTCAGCACCGGTTCAAGATCAGGCTGATTGCCGAGCACTGTCTCTATTTCGCTGCGCGAAATTTCATCAATCCGTGCATTCAAACCAAGGCGGCGCATGGCGTTTTCCAACTGGCGCACATTGCCCGGCCATGTGTAGTCATGCACCAATTTACTTGCCTCAGGTCCAAGCCTGCGGGCAGCATTGCCTTCAGCATCGGCGCGGCCCAAGAAATGCGCCGCCAAAAGTTCGATATCATCGACACGCTCACGCAGCGCGGGAACATTTAAAGCCGCACCATCAAGGCGATAATAAAGATCCTGCCGCAGCGCACCGCTTTCAAGGCGGCTGGCCAGATCCACCAGCGAGGTGGCAAGGAAACGGGGCACATGTTCGCCCGGCGCATCCATCATGCGCACCAAACGCGCCTGTGCATCCAGATCGATATCCGCGATCTCTTCGATCAACAGCGTTCCGCCTTTGACGCGCGCCAAGACCCGCGCAGGGCCTTCGATGTCTTGCAAATCGGCCGTGGTCACTGTGATGAACGGCAGTGTGCGTCGGTCCGAAAAATCATGGATCGTACGTGCAATGGCGGTTTTACCCGTACCAGATTCGCCCGTGATCAGAACTGGAATATCCGTGTTCATCACCCGCGCAATCAACGCATAAAGCTCTTGCATGACAGGTGTTTTCCCGACCAAAGGCAGCTCTTCCCCTGATCCCGGCTCGTCCTGCACCGCTTTTGAGGTGGCTCCGCGCGCTTCTAGCGCGCGGGCTGTGCGTTTCATCAGGTCCGGCAGATCAAAGGGTTTGGGTAAATAGTCATAGGCCCCGACTTCGGTGGCCTTGATCGCTGTCATAATCGTATTTTGCGCAGAGATCACGATTACCGGTAGCCCCGGGCGATCCTGCTGGATTTTGGGCAGCATTTCGAGCCCATTGCCATCGGGCATCATCACATCAGAAATCACCGCATCGCCGCGCCCTTCTGCAATCCAGCGCATCAAAGTGGTCAGCGAAGAGGTTGCATGAACCTTGCAGCCCGCGCGCGTCAAAGCTTGGGTCAGAACCGTGCGAATAGTGCGATCGTCATCAGCGACAAGAACCGTGCCGTCCATTAAGCGGTATCCTTATTGAGGGGAGGAGTTTCAGAGGCCATAGGCAGTGAGATGCGGAAAACAGTGCGCCCGGGGATGGAATCGACCGCCACCCAGCCACCGTGATCAGCGATAATCTTGGACACCAGCGCAAGGCCAAGCCCCGTGCCGTTCTCGCGCCCTGATACAAAGGGGTCAAAAACGTTATCCGCCAGTTCAGGCGGCAGGCCGGGTCCATCGTCAATCACTTCGATTTGCAGCGGCAGTGCGCGTCCATCCCCGCCAGAGCGGCGCAGGCTGTAGGAGTGTTCAAAATAAGTGCGCAGCCGAATGGTGCCACCGGTTTTTGGCGCGGCTTCAGAGGCGTTTTTGAGCAAGTTCAAAATCACCTGCAACAATTGATCTTTGTCCACATGCGCATGGGGCAGCGAGGGGTCGTAATTCTCTAGGATGTTCATGCGCGCGCCAACGCCCAGCAAAGTAGAGCGCCGCGCGCGGTCCAGCACATCGTGCAGGTTGACAGCCCCTAAATCCGGCGCACGCAGATTGCCAAATTGCTCGACCTGATCAAGCAGCTTTACGATGCGGCGGGATTCTTCAACGATAAGATCGGTCAACTCAAGGTCTTCGCTTGGCAGGTTCATCGAAAGCAGTTGCGCCGCGCCTGTGATGCCTGCGAGCGGGTTCTTGATTTCATGCGCGAGCATTTCAGCCATGCCTATCGCAGATTTCGCCGCTGACTTGACGCCTTCGCTTTGGCTAAGGCGCCCCGCCAATTCGCGCGGCGAGATCATAAGGATCATCGTGCCCTCATCCCCGATCAGTGGCGCAATTTGCAGATTGCATTGCAGCGGCGCGCGCTCGCCTGTGCCCACATCGATATCGTTGACAAACAAGGGCGACATATTCAGGCGCGCACGGCTCAGCGCCTCTTCGATTGGCGCATCGACCGCCAACTTGTCCCAGATTGGCGTGCCCTTGATCGCCTTCGCCGAAGAGTTGAAGAACCCCTCTGCCGCCGGGTTGATATCCGCGATCTTGTCATCTTGATCAATCAAGACTGTTGCGACGGGGATCGACATCCAAAGCGTATCATTCGTG
>CAYQZI010000248.1:1628-3476 GCA_964421835.1 uncultured Planktotalea sp. | reverse complement strand
GCGCTTAATTGCGAAAGATCAGGGCAAGTACTGCTGCCCTGATGTTTGTTAAGTGCTGCTTAGAACGGCGCAAAGCCGTCGCTTGGTACGTTTGGAACGCTCCAACGCTCTTTTGGATCAATGAAGGGATGCGTTGTACCAGATCGCGGCACTTGCCCGTGATCGCCATAAAGCCAAAGAACGAAGTTTGATCGCTCCCCTTCGGTGATCGGCATGGATTCATGTGGCACGCTGCCGTGGTGAATAAGTGCCGTACCCGGTGAGAACGTAAGCTCTTCGATCTTGCGGCTTACAGGGTCAAAGAAACGCACTCCGGAGCCAGAGAAATCTTCGCCGGGCAAGTTCAGGTTCAGGTTCAACGTCACGGACGACGCATCTGTATGCGCGCGCAGGGATGTGTCTGCATCCGCTTGCCACTGGATCGAAAACCCAAAGGTTTGCGTATCGTATCCCATGATATCCGGAAACAGCAGGCGGGAAATGGGCCGCATGTAGCGATCCATTAGATCGCGATAGAAGGTCTGAAAATTGGGGGCGGCCAAGTATCCTTGCGAACGCGGATCCAACATCGCACCGCCTCGGTTCAGCGAAATCCCATAGGGTGGGCGTACGGGGATATCTGCATCCACTGCAGCTGCCATATACTCGCGCAGGACAGACAATTTTTCAGGGTCAAAGAACTGGGTTTCATAAACCCCAGGAAAGACTTCTTTCCACAGGGACTTTACGTCGCCTTCTTTGCTCGGATCGTCCCACGCTTGCTCGACCGCAATGCGCAGCTTTGCATCATAAAGGCTGCTGTCGAGGACGGACGCGCGATCCGTGTCGGTTTCCCATTCGGCCCATGCTTGCTCGAACAGCTTTGTGTTGCTGTCCCAGAAATTTTGCACGGATGGCGCGCGTTGTAGCATCGCCTCGCGGGTTGGACGTTCAATCGCACGCGCGTTTGTCAGTGATTGGAGTGCCATGTGATGTCTTCCTTATTCTAAAGTGGTTCAGGCAGCTTAAAGGGGGCGGCCCTAGCTAAGCTTCGCCGAAACGTCGTTGATCGCTTGCATGACAGCCGCGCTGTGGCCTGCATCAAGGGCTGCACTGTTAGGCTGCGCGAACTGACCACTGTCGTTGTCAAAGTACTTCCCAGAAGCGTCCGCAAAGCTGCTCTCCAAGGCCGCTTGACGCAGGATCGACGCACCAATCTGGGGATCCTTGCCCGCAATGCCAAAGCCCTCTTTGACCATCTTGGAGGCGAGTAGCGATCCAGGGTTCACCGCAACAACGACAGGTCCAGTTGGGAATTCCTTCGCCATCTCACGCGACCAGATCGTGATAGCCAGCTTGCTTTGAGCATACGCGCCCATATCATCCAATGTGCGATGCCCATGCAGGGCCTCAAGATCGACAGGAGCCTGCGCAGCGGAGGAGAGATTCACGATCCGCCCCTCTTCCGGAACGATCGGCAACAAGTCGCGGGTCAGCACGTAGGGCGCAAATGTATTCACCATAAAGCGGGCATCATACCCATCCGCGGTTTTTGTGTTTGGAAGCTTCAGAACACCTGCGTTGTTGATAATAACATCAAGCTGCTCGTGCGCTTCGCGAATCTCTGCCGCCATGGCAAGCACTTCAGCCATACTAGAAAGATCGGCCATATAGGTTTCGGTTGTTCCGCCGATCTGCTGTTTCGCGGCCTCAAGCCTTTCGGCGCTACGGCCATGCAAAAGAATTGTATGCCCTTCCGCTGCGAGGTTCTGAGCCGTCAAAAGGCCAATGCCATCGGTCGCGCCTGTAATCAAAATTGTCTTCTTCATCGGATGCTCCTGTGTTCGCCCTGAACTCTGAAATATCATC
>CAYQZI010000248.1:0-1528 GCA_964421835.1 uncultured Planktotalea sp. | reverse complement strand
GAGATGATCGCACAAGAAGAAGCCGCGCTTGCCGCGATGGGCGCGGGACGCGCGCAGATAAAGGGCACGCTACGTTTCGCGGCACCCAGCACCTTCGCCCAACTCTACATCGCACCGCTCTTGCCCGATTTCATGGACCGTTATCCAGACCTGACCCTTGATCTTCATCTTTCAGACTCTCAGTTTGACTTGATTGAGGGCAGCTATGACCTCGCCCTGCGCAACTCGGTTCTTGCGGACAGCACACTTACCGCGCGCAAGCTGGCAGAAGATCAGCGTGTTTTGTGCGCCGCGCCCAAGTATCTGGCGCGCTTCGGGACTCCGAAAACACCTGCGGATCTGGATCAACATCGGCTCATCGCGTTTCGCGATTTGGAGCCGAAAGAGCTAAAAGCGCCAGATGGGAGCACCGCTTATTTTGACCCTAAACGCGGGGTGCAGCGGTTTGTGTTGAATGATGGGGCAACGCAAAAGCGTGTCACCTGCGAAGGGGCAGGTATTTCGATCAATTCGGCTTGGTTGGTTCATCGCGATTTGGCAGATGGCAACTTGATTAGGCTGCTGCCTGAGTACGCGTTCGTCAACACGCCAGCGCTGTGGCTTATCTATCCCAAAAGCAATGTGGTGTCCGCTAAGGTGCGGGTATTCATCGACTATTTGATCGAACATATTGGCCGATCAATGCAAGTGGGAGATCGCTGGTTTTGACAGGGAAACTTTAAGTAAGTCGGCGCGTACGGGCTATCGCGGTCTGAACCAATCCTTGCCAGACCAACTCGCAACTTTTGCTTTGACGATCGCCCTTAACGCGGACCGCGTGAAATTGTGACTGGACTTGATGCGCATCGCCTGCGACGGGCACGAGCGCGCCGGTCTTTACCCAGATTTGCGCAAAATGCAGTGGGATCAGCCCGACATGGGTTCCTGCGAGCGTGTGATAAACGGTTGATTCAATGTTATCTTGCGCCACTTCGGCGTTCTCGCCCATGAGATCAAGATCTAGCTCGGCCCCCATCGGATTGCGCAGAAAACTATAGGCGGAGATGTCGGATCGTTGCAAAATGCGCTGGACTTCGGCGGCATCTGTCACGCCGCTCACCGGATGATCCGGCGCGCAAAACAACCCGCTGGTTTCGGCGTATAAATGAAGCGCCTCTAGATCTTCGGGGATCACTTCGTCATCGGCGATGCCGATAATGCCGATATCCAATCGCTTGCTGCGAAGCTCTGTCAAACAGCCAAGAAAATCGTAAACCCCGATTTGAAATGTCAGCTCTTGATCCTGTGCTCGAAGCTCTTTGATCTTGGTAACAAGCGGATTGTTTGGATCCGTTACAAGGCAATCAATCACACCAAATCGGATTTCGCTTTTGGTGTCCTTGCCAATTTTGGACAACCGCTCAGAGCTTTGATCGATCAGATCCAAAAGCGCTTTTGTTTCGCGCAAGACCTCCTGCCCATGAGAGGTTAAGGCGAACCCCTTGGGACCGCGATCACACAGGCGCACGTTCAAACGGCTTTCTAGTTT
>CAYQZI010000247.1:0-3529 GCA_964421835.1 uncultured Planktotalea sp. | reverse complement strand
ATTTCAACCATAAAATGTGGCTGGATATGGCGGGCGTTATAGCCAAGCCCTTGCCGACAGATGCGGGCTTGCTTCCTGATCCTGAGATTGCGCGCAGACTGATCACCGAACGCACACGTGCCATATCATTGGTGACTCCCAACAATCCCGCAGGCGTCGAATACCCCGCCGAGCTGGTTCTGGCGTTCTTCAAACTCGCGCAAGACACTGGCATCAAACTGATTGTCGATGAAACCTACCGAGATTTTCACAGTCAAACCGGCGCGCCGCATGAGCTGTTTCAACAAGCGGACTGGGATCAAACACTGATCCACCTTTATTCCTTTTCCAAAGCCTTTCGCCTGACGGGGCACCGCGTTGGCGCGATGATCACTTCGCCGCAGATCTTGGCCGAGTCTGAGAAATTTCTCGACACAGTCGCGATATGTCCAAGCCAAATGGGGCAGTTTTCTGCTCTTTGGGGATTGCGCAATCTCACAGATTGGCTCGCCGGTGAGCGCGATGAAATTCTCGCGCGTCGCGCGGCGATTGAGGCGAATATGCCAACGCTGACTGCGCAGGGCTGGGCCCTGAAAGGATGTGGTGCGTATTTCGCCTATGTGCAACATCCGTTTGCGATGCCATCTGATGCACTCGCGCAAGATCTGGTCAAAGAGGCAGGCGTACTCGCCCTGCCCGGCACCATGTTCACGCCCGAAGATGACCCGATGGGCGCGCGTCATCTCCGCATCGCATTCGCCAATATCGACAGCAACGGAATCGCAGAATTGTTCACACGTTTGGCAAGCCTGCGCTTCTCGCTTGCGACCTCTTCAACAGCCAAGTAAACCTCTGCAAACGGGTCCATAAACGCGACCCCAAGCGATAGGGTTAAGTGCATCATGGCGGTACGTGGAAACGCAATCTCAAAAACGTTCATCTGGATTTTGCTGGCCCTTTTGATCGTCGGTCTAGCAGGCTTTGGCGCAACCAGCCTTGGCGGCAATATCCGCACGGTTGGCGCTGTGGGCGACAAGCAAATTTCGGTCGATCTATATGCGCGCACGCTGCAAGAAGATTTGCGCGCCATCTCTGCGCAAGCGGGTCAGAACGTCCCCTTCTCGACCGCGCAAGCGTTGGGTGTCGATCGTCAGGCTTTGGCTCGCGTCGTCACGTCTCGCGCGTTGGATCATGAAACTGCACAGCTTGGCCTGTCAGTTGGCGATGCTCAGCTTCAGCAGCAAATCCTTAGCATGAGCGCGTTTCAGGGCATCAACGGATCGTTCGATCGCGAAGCCTATCGCTTTACGCTGGAAAACGCTGGCCTCAGCGAAGCGGCGTTCGAGGACAGCCTGCGCGAAGAAGCCGCGCGCACCTTGGTGCAGGGCGCGATCCTGTCGGGCACCACAGTGCCCAGCAGCTTTGCGGATACGATTGTCGCCTACATCGGCGAGCGCCGCAATGCGAGTGTCGCGCGCCTCAAGGCCGCTGATCTCGCTGCGCCTGTTGGCGAGCCAACAGAGGCCCAACTGACGACCTACTACGATGAAAACATTGAAAACTACACGCTGCCTCAGACGAAGCAGATCACCTACGCGTGGCTGTCGCCCGATATGATTGCGGGCACTGTCGAGGTCGATGAAAGCAATTTGCAAGCCGCGTATGATGATCGCAACGATGAGTTCAACAAGCCCGAGCGCCGCCTTGTAGAGCGTCTGGTCTACGGCTCTGAGGACGAGGCGAGTTCAGCGAAAGCGCAGCTTGAAGCAGGCGGCAGCACCTTCGATGCCTTGGTCGAGGATCGCGGCCTTGCGCTTGCTGACGTGGATCTTGGCGATCTTACGCAGGACGCGCTTGGCGACGCTGGCGAAGCGATCTTCGCGGCTGAAACAGGCGATGTTGTCGGCCCGCTCCCAAGCGACCTTGGCCCTGCGCTGTTCCGCATCAACGGCATTCTCGCGGCGCAAACCACTACATTCGAAGAGGCGCGCGCGCAGCTCAGGGATGAGCTTGCCGCAGATCGTGCCCGCCGCGTTGTCGAAGCGCAAATGAGCGATATCGATGATCTGCTCGCGGGCGGTGCGACGCTTGAGGATCTCGCCCAAGAGACCGACATGGAGCTTGGCCAGATCGATTGGACCAGCGAAGCGGAAGACGGGCTTGCCGCCTACGAAGCCTTTCGCAGCGTCGCGCGCAGCGTGACCGTAGATGACTTCCCAGAGGTTGAAATCCTCGAAGACGGCGGCATTTTCGCGCTGCGCCTTGACGAGGTGCTCGAGCCGCGCCCGCAGCCCATGGCCGAAATCACCGAACGCGTCACCGCCGGTTGGCGCACTGCCTCAACGCTTGATGCTCTCCGCGCAGAGGCAGAGGCGCTTTTGCCGCAAATCACCCCAACCAGCGATTTCGCCGACGTCGATCTAGAAGCGGAAACCTTCAGCGATTTGATGCGCTCGGCCTTTGTGGAAACGCTACCTGCCCCTGCAATCGCGGCGCTTTTTGAAGCGGAAAAGGGTGAAACTGTGATCGTCGACAACGTCAGCGAAGTGCTGATCGTGCGCCTTGACGACGTGCTCGACGCGGATGAAGGCAATTCCGATATCACCACGTTGCGCCAACAGCTCAGCTCGCAGGCCTCTAGCGGGATCGCGCAAGACCTGTTTGACGCCTTCGCCGCCGATATTCAGCAGCGCGCGGGCATTCGCCTTGATCAAAATGCCCTCAACGCGGTGCATGCAAACTTTAACTAAAGGGTAACGCCCATGGCGCTGGTCCCCTCATTTACCGAATTTGCCAAAGCCTATGAGGCGGGCGAAAATCAGGTTGTTTACACGCGTCTTGCCGCGGATCTGGACACGCCTGTGTCCTTGATGCTCAAGCTGACGGGGGCGCAAAAAGATGCCTTTGTGCTTGAGTCCGTCACTGGCGGCGAAGTGCGCGGGCGCTATTCGATTATCGGGATGAAACCCGATTTGATCTGGCGCTCTGAGGGGGACACAGCCTCGCTCAACCGCATGGCGCGCTATGACAGCGATGCCTTCGAGCCGATGGCGCAACCGCCGCTTGATGCCTTGCGCGCGCTGATCGCGGAAAGCCACATTGATTTGCCTGCAGACCTGCCTCAAGCGGCAGCGGGTCTGTTTGGCTATCTCGGCTACGACATGATCCGCCATGTGGAACACTTGCCGGATGTGAACCCGGATGTGCTTGGCGTGCCAGATGCGATCATGCTGCGCCCCTCGGTTGTTGCAGTGCTTGATGGTGTGAAGGGCGAAGTCACAGTCGTTTCCCCCGCTTGGGTCAGCGATGGCCAATCTGCACGTGCGGCCTATGCACAAGCCGCAGAACGCGTGATGGACGCAGTGCGCGATCTGGAACGCCCGATGCCTGCTGCGACCCGCGACTTGGGGGACGCGCAGGACGCCCCTGCCCCGGTGAGCAATTTCACACATGAAGGCTATTTGGACGCTGTTGAAAAGGCGAAAGAATATATCAAAGCAGGCGACATCTTTCAGGTCGTACCCTCGCAGCGCTGGTGCCAAGAGTTCAA
>CAYQZI010000246.1:0-3537 GCA_964421835.1 uncultured Planktotalea sp. | reverse complement strand
GCGTATGCAGGTGTCAGATTTTTCTGACAGGTCCGTTCATGAAACCCTCGCGCCTTCCTATATTCTTCATTGTCGCCACCGTCGCGATTGACGCGATGGGCATCGGGTTGATCATGCCCGTGATGCCCGATCTTCTGCGCGAAGTGGATGGCGGCGGGCTTGGGGATGCGGCGATTTGGGGCGGTATCCTTGCCACCTCTTTCGCGGTGATGCAGTTCCTGTTTGGCCCTATCGTCGGCTCGCTCAGCGATCAATACGGGCGCAAACCCATCCTTGTGATTTCGCTGGTGATCATGGCGTTTGATTATGTGTTGATGGCCTTTGCGGGCACTATTTGGCTCCTGTTGCTCGGGCGGATCGTTGGCGGCATCACTGCCTCTACCCATGCCACCGCCGCCGCTTATATTGCGGATGTCTCCAAACCCGAAGAGAAGGCGGCGAACTTTGGTCTGATCGGCGCAGGCTTTGGCATCGGCTTTGTGCTTGGCCCTGTTATCGGCGGCCTACTGGCAGAGTTCGGCACGCGCGCGCCCTTTTGGGCTGCTGCGGTGCTCGCCCTCTCCAATGCGGCCTTTGGCTGGTACGTGTTGAAAGAAAGCGTCACGGACGAAACCCGGCGCCGCTTCGACTGGAAACGCGCGAACCCTTTTGGGGCGTTCAAATCGATTGGCAGCTTTCCGGGCCTTGGCGCGCTGCTGGTTGTCTATTTCTTCTATCAAGTCTCCAGCGTCGTCTATCCAGCGACATGGGCCTTCTTCACGGTTGAGCGTTTCGCATGGTCGCCCGGCATGATCGGTCTGTCGCTCGCGATCTTCGGGATTTCCTTTGCCATGGTGCAAGGTCTGCTGGTCGCGCCGTCGATCAAGCTCATGGGGCATCGCCGCACCGTCATTGTAGGGCTGATCCTTGAGGCAGCGGCGCTCGCGCTGATCGCGTTAATCTGGTCTGGAAATGTGCTGCTGTGGTGCATCCCGTTCGCTGCTCTCGGAGCCATCGGAATGCCCGCCCTACAAGGCATCATGTCGCGGCGCGTCAGTGATGATGCACAGGGCGAGTTACAAGGCGTGCTGACGTCGGTGAACTCCCTCGCCGCGATCCTTGCGCCCTTGGTGCTCACCCGAAGTTTCGCCTATTTCACCGCCGACAACGCACCCGTCTATCTCCCCGGCGCGCCCTTCGTGATTGCGGCGGTGCTGATGCTGATCTCTGTGCTTGTTTTCCAACTTCGCCCGCGCACTGCCGCCACGTCATAAAATCCGCGAATGTCGCAAACGGGCTTGTGTGTCTACGCAGACTTGGTCAACCCTATAAGCAAGCCTAGGAGAAGACCATGAGCACGATAAAAGCCGCTGTTTGCCATGAATTTGGCGCCCCCCTGTCCATCGATGATGTGCAATTGCGCGCGCCTGAAATGGGCGAGATCGAAGTCAAACTTGATGCAGTGGCGATTTGTCATTCCGACATCACCTTTATCGATGGCGGTTGGGGTGGTTCCCTGCCTGCGGTCTATGGACATGAGGCGGCTGGCAAAATCACCAGCGTTGGCGCAGGTGTTGTGGGCCTGAGCGAAGGCGATAGCGTTGTTGTGACGCTCATCCGCGCTTGCGGCAATTGCCCATCTTGCGCCGAGGGCGCGCCGACCCTGTGCGAAACGCCCTATGATGGCGATCATGGTCCTTTGAAAACTGCTGATGGTGGCAAGCTGCACCAAGCGATGGCCTGCGGTGCTTTTGCGGAAAGCGTTGTCGTGGATCAGCGCCAAGTCGTTAAGATTGCCCATGACATCCCCAAAGACGCCGCTGCTTTGCTGGCTTGCGGTGTCATCACCGGCGTTGGCGCTGTGATCAACGCGGCCAATCTTAGGGCAGGTCAGGATGTTGTCGTGATTGGCGCAGGCGGGGTTGGTCTCAACGCGATCCAAGGCGCGCGTATTGCAGGCGCGCGCCGCATCGTGGCGGTTGATATGAGCGAAGAGAAACTCGCCATTGCGCGCGATTTCGGAGCCACGGATGGTGTTCTTGCCACGGGCGACAAACCTTGGCGCGCGGCGAAAAAGGCTATGGGGCGCGGTGCAGATGCTGTGATTGTTACCGTTGGTGCGATCCCCGCTTACGAGCAAGCCCCGCAGTACCTTGCTTATGGCGGCCAAGTGATCATGGTTGGCATGCCGCATTCTGGCGCGACGGCGAGCTATGAACCGGTGATGATGGCCGCTGTCGGCCAAGGCATGACAGGGTCAAAGATGGGCGATGTGGTGATCCAGCGCGATATCCCTTGGATGGTCGATATGTATGGTCAAGGACGTTTGAAACTGGACGAGCTAATCTCGGGTCGCTGGTCGCTTGATCAAATAAACGAGGCGATTGCAGACACCAAATCAGGCTCTGCAAAACGCAACGTGATTATGTTCTCATGAAGCTGCAAGACCTCGAAATCATCGTCACCGCGCCCCCTGCCCCCGGTTGGGGCGGACGCTATTGGATCCTCGTCAAAGTCACGACTGACACAGGCATAACAGGCTGGGGCGAGTGCTATGCCTCCTCCATTGGCCCAGAGGCGATGCGCCCCGTGATCGAGGATGTTTTCGAGCGTCATATGCAGGGCGAGAACCCAGAGAACATCGAGTTGATGTTCCGCCGCGCCTATTCTTCGGGCTTCACACAGCGCCCTGACTTGACGGTTATGGGGGCCTTTTCAGGGCTTGAGATCGCCTGCTGGGACATCCTTGGCAAAGCGCGGGAACGTCCCGTCTATGCGCTCCTTGGCGGGCAGATGAACGAAAAGATCCGCGCCTATACCTACCTCTACCCGCTGCCACATCACGATATGACCGACTTCTGGACCTCTCCAGACATGGCAGCCGAAAGCGCCGCGGACGCCGTTGCGCGCGGCTATACGGCGGTCAAGTTCGACCCTGCTGGCCCCTATACGATGCGCGGTGGGCATATGCCTGCGATGAGCGATATCAGCCAGTCCGTGGCCTTTTGCAAAGCCATTCGCGCGGCGGTGGGCGACAAGGCTGACCTATTGTTTGGCACACATGGACAGTTCAACACCGCAGGCGCGATCCGCCTTGGCCAAGAGCTAGAGCCCTACGCGCCACTTTGGTTCGAAGAGCCTACGCCCCCTGATCATATCGAGGACATGGCCCGCGTTGCGCGCAATGTGCGCATCCCTGTTGCTACGGGCGAGCGGATGACGACGAAGTCGGAATTCGCGACTGTCCTGCGCGCGGGCGCGGCTGAAATCCTGCAACCTGCGCTTGGGCGTGCTGGGGGAATCTGGGAGATGAAGAAAACGGCAGCGATTGCCGAAGTCTTCAACGCACAAATGGCACCACATCTTTATGCAGGTCCTGTGGAATGGGCCGCGAACATCCAACTCGCGGCGTCTATCCCGAATATTCTGATGGCGGAAACGATTGAAACGCCGTTCCACGATGCGCTGATCAAAAGCACGATTCAGGTCGATCATGGCTTCATCACACCGCCCACAACTCCGGGCCTTGGTATCGAGGTTGATGAAGACCTCGCGCGC
>CAYQZI010000245.1:0-3546 GCA_964421835.1 uncultured Planktotalea sp. | reverse complement strand
TTAATACCCGCTATCCGTCAGCAATACGAAATGCTCTGGGCTGACCTCTTCATACTTTGATGGCTCGGGATCATAGCCAACAGGATGCATTGGCGAGGGGATCGGCTTGAAGTTCAAATCCCGCTCATCCTTGCGTTTGCGGGGATCGGCAATCGGCACCGCCTTCATCAAGGCCTGCGTATAGGCGTGTTGCGGGTTCTCAAACACTGCTGCGCGCGGACCCATTTCGACGATGCGGCCCAGATACATCACACCGACATAATGGCTGACCCGTTCCACTACAGCCATATCGTGAGAGATAAACAGATAGCTGAGGCCCAGCTCTGCCTGTAGCTCCATCATCAGATTGACCACCTGCGCCTGTACTGACACGTCCAACGCCGACACCGCCTCATCCGCGACGATCAGCTTGGGGTTCAACGCAAGCGCACGCGCAATGGCAACGCGTTGACGCTGACCACCCGAAAGCTCATGCGGGAAACGGCGCAAGAAAGAGCGCGGCAGCTCGACGCGATCAAACAGCATTTCGACCCGCTCGTTCAGCGCCGCGCCGCTCGCGGTGCCATAGTTGCGCATCGGCTCGGCGACTTGATCAATCAACTGCATCTGCGGATTGAGCGAGGCAAAAGGGTCCTGAAAGATCATCTGCATATCAAGCCGGCTATCGCGCAGCTCTGACGCATTCATCTCCATAATCTCTTTGCCGCCAAGGGTAATCTGCCCGCTGAGTGGCTCAACCAAGCGCAGCAAAGACCGCCCTACCGTGGATTTACCACAACCAGACTCGCCAACCAGCGACAGCGTTTGCCCTTTGTTTATCGTGAAAGAAATATCCTCCGCCGCATGCACATTCGCCACGACGCGGCGCAGCAAACCACCCGTGACAGGGAAGCGCGTGGTCAGACCGGACACCGCGAGTAATGGCTCATTCGTTCCGGGGATCGGCTTGATCTCATCTTGATCGGTGCCGAGCAGCTTCATCGGCTCTGGCGCTGTTTTACCACGCATTTCACCCAGCTTCGGCACCGCTGCGAGCAGCGCTTTTGTATAAGGGTGCTGCGGGTTCTCGAAGATTTCCTCGACTGTGCCCTCTTCCACCTTATTGCCGCGAAACATAACAACGACGCGGTCCGCCATTTGTGCGACCACCGCCATATCATGCGTGATGAACATCACCGCCGTGCCAGTCTCGCGCTTGAGACGATCCATAAGCGCGAGGATTTCTGCTTGAATCGTCACATCCAATGCGGTCGTCGGCTCATCCGCGATCAACAAACGTGGCTCACAGGCAAGCGCAATTGCGATGACGACACGCTGACGCATGCCGCCGGAAAGCTCGTGCGGATATTGATCCAAACGCTTCTCTGGCTCAGGGATGCGCACTTGACGCAGCAACTCCAGCGCGCGCTCTTCGGCCTGTGCTTTGCTCAGCCCCTTGTGAACGCGCAATCCTTCGGTCAATTGGCGCCCAACGGTGAACACAGGGTTCAGCGCTGTCATCGGCTCTTGAAAGATCATGCCGATCTCATTGCCACGAATGGTGCGCATCAGATCAGGGTCTGCATCGCGCAGATCCATCTCGCCGTTATCTTTTCGATCAAAAAGTAGGCGACCGCCTGCAATTTCACCGCCGCCGTATTCCACAAGGCGCATAAGAGAGAGCGAGGAGACCGATTTTCCAGATCCCGATTCGCCCACCACACAAACCGTTTCACCGGAATTGATCGAGAAGGAGACATCCTCCACCCCCACGACAGGACCGTCTTTGGTCTGAAATTCGACCCTTAAATTCTCTATCTGAGCAATTGGCTGATCGAGCATTCCGTCTTCCCCACACCACGACATAAATCAGGCTATGTACAGATTGCCGGGGATGTCAAAACCTTTCAAAGACGCTTTGCACAACAAAGCAGCTTTTTGAAATTCCTCACAATTTTGGCGACCAATACGCTTGCATTTTCCTCAACTTGTGTTTCGATGAGCTTAGTAGTTGGGGGATTTTGGTGTGTCGTTAACTGGTTCATCCAGTCCGCGATACGCTCGTTTCATCTTTCAACTGTTGAGAAGAGGTTGGCAGTAAGCCAACCCAGCAAGACGTTGAAGTCATGCCATTAGGGCATTGATTTCATTCAACAAGGAGAGACTTTTATGAAGCTTCGTACACTCATGTTGGGTGCGGCTGCGAGCTTTGCGATGGCCCCAATGGCCATGGCTGAGCGTGGATCAGACGGCACTGTGAACATCATCTATTGGCAAGCGCCATCCATTCTGAACCCGTTCCTTTCGGGCGGCACTAAGGACGTCGAATCAGCATCTCTCGTGATCGAGCCGCTGGCGCGCTACAACGAAACTGGTGAAATGGTTCCGTTTTTGGCAGAAGAAGTTCCGACAGTTGCAAACGGCGGCGTGTCCGAAGATCTCACGACGATCACATGGAAACTCAAGTCTGGGTTGCTTTGGTCTGACGGCACGGCTGTCACCTCTGCGGATGTGAAATTCACAGCCGACTACTGTATGGATCCCGAAGGCGGTTGTGCGCAGCTGGCATTCTTTGATGGCGTCGCAAGTGTTGAAGCGGTTGATGAGCTGACAGTCAAAGTCACTTTCAGCGAGCCTAAGCCAAATCCATATGGCCCCTTCGTTGGTGGTCAATCGCCAATCATTCAGGCTGCGCAGTTTGCCGATTGCCTTGGTGCCAAAGCGCCAGAGTGCACGGATGAAAATTTCGCGCCCATCGGCACAGGTCCGTTCGTGGTTGACGATTTCCGTCCAAACGACGTGATCCAGTTCTCTGCCAACCCGAACTACCGTGATCCTGCAAAACCTGCCTTTGCGAAAGTAAACTTCAAAGGCGGCGGCGATGCGAATGGCGCGGGGCGTTCCGTTCTTGAGACAGGCGAATTTGACTACGCGTGGAACCTCCAGCTGGCACCAGACGTCATCGCAAAGATGGAAGAAGCAGGCAAAGGTAAAGCCATCGCAGGTTTCGGCCCGCTGGTTGAGCGTCTTGAAATGAACATGACCAACCCAAGCCCAGATCTGCCAGCAGAGACACGTGCAACCGTTGCAGAACCTCACCCGTTCTTGACGGATCCAGCGGTCCGCGAAGCTTTGTCGATCTCTATCGACCGCGCACTTCTTACAGAAGTAGGCTACGGCAAAGCGGGTACACCAACCTGCAACCTTGTCCCCGCCCCTGCGATCTATGCCTCCGACAACACAGCCTGCTTGACGCAAGACCTCGATGCGGCAAAAGCGCTGCTTGATGGTGCTGGCTGGGTTGATAGCGATGGTGACGGTGTACGTGAGAAGGATGGCGTAAAGCTCTCCATCTTGTACCAGACATCTACAAACGCTGTTCGTCAGGACTTCCAAGCGCTCATCAAAGACTGGTGGAGCCAGATCGGTGTTGAAACAGAGCTTCGTAACCTCGACGCCTCTGTCTTCTTTGGTGGTGACCCAGGCTCGCCTGACACGTTCCAGAAGTTCTATGCAGACGTTGAAATGTATGCCAACACATTCAACGGCACAGACCCGCAGCAGTAC
>CAYQZI010000244.1:0-3577 GCA_964421835.1 uncultured Planktotalea sp. | reverse complement strand
TCAAAGGCATCCTTGTGAACATCTTTGGCGGCATCATGCGCTGCGATGTGATCGCAGAGGGCGTCGTTGCTGCGGTGAAAGAAGTGGGCCTGCAAGTTCCGCTGGTTGTGCGCCTTGAGGGCACGAATGTGGAAGAAGGCAAAGCGATTATCAACAATTCAGACGTCGATGTCATTGCGGCGGATGATCTTAAGGACGGTGCTCAGAAAATCGTCAAAGCTGTAAAGGGATAGTAACATGACACGAACAATAGCTGTACTCGCACTTGTTGGAACTTTGGCGGCCTGCAACGGCAATCAAGATCTGAGCAATCTTCCTGTGCGCGATGGCCCACAACAAGTCAGCCCCTACGATAGCCTGGCAACCAACCCAACAATCTTCAATGGCCGTCTAACCAACTAAGCCATCTCAAACGCTTTTTGCTCGGCAACGGCTTTGAAACGGGTTCACTCTTGAAAGGTCAAGAATTGCTCTTGAGACGCATCATAGCATTGGCACTTTGCGGTGTCGCTGGCATTGCGGTGGCGGGTACGACTGTGCCCTCCAAAGCGATGAGCGGTTTCGCAAGCCATTGCTTTTCTCCCTACCTAACGGCGCAAAAAGCATCTGCGCGTTTGGGCTTGGAAGGGGTGCGTTTGGAGTTTTACGATCTTGACCCGTTTTCCAGCGTTGCGCCCTCCCCAGTTCTTGGGCGCGTTGCGACCAAGGGCACGGATAGGCGCTGCGAAGTGGCGTTCGACGGCAATCATGCGCAGCAAGCTGCAAAAACCGCCGTTGATGCATTGCTGGCGCAGGGCATCGTGACGCCATCGGACGTTCCAAACACGTTTGAGGCAATAAGCGGAACAGAATTGCTTGCCGCACGGCAGCTCAATCCACGCCGCGTTGCCGTTGTCCATGTGGGGACGCGCGCAGGGCCAAATGGCATCGAAACATTCATGACAGTGGAGCGGCTCACGCCCTCCGAACTCAAAGATTAAGGAGCCAGAAAATGGCAGTCCTCGTAGACGAAAACACGAAAGTCATTTGCCAAGGCCTGACCGGCTCGCAGGGCACATTCCACTCAGAGCAAGCTATCGAGTATGGCACCAAAATGGTCGGCGGCGTGACACCTGGCAAAGGCGGCACAACGCACCTTGATCTGCCTGTGTTCAACTCTGTGCACGAAGCGAAACATGTGACCGAAGCAAACGCCTCGGTGATCTATGTGCCCCCGCCCTTCGCTGCGGATTCCATCCTTGAGGCAATCGACGCTGAAATGGAGCTTATTGTCTGCATTACAGAGGGCATTCCAGTGCTCGACATGATGCGCGTACAACGTGCGCTTGAGAGCTCGTCTTCGCGTCTGATCGGACCCAACTGCCCGGGCGTCATCACGCCCGATGCCTGCAAAATCGGAATTATGCCGGGCCATATTCACAAGCGCGGATCTTGCGGTGTTGTATCCCGCTCTGGCACGCTGACCTATGAAGCGGTGAAACAGACAACAGATCTTGGTCTTGGCCAATCCTCTGCCGTTGGTATCGGCGGCGATCCGATCAAAGGCACCGAGCACATCGACGTGCTCGAGATGTTCTTGGCCGATCCAGAGACCACAAGCATCATCATGATTGGCGAAATTGGTGGCTCTGCCGAAGAAGATGCCGCGCAGTTCTTGGCCGACGAGAAGAAGAAGGGCCGCTGGAAACCAACCGCTGGCTTCATCGCGGGCCGCACAGCCCCTCCCGGCCGCCGTATGGGCCACGCTGGCGCAATTGTTGCGGGCGGCAAAGGCGGCGCTGAGGACAAGATCGAAGCCATGCGCTCCGCTGGTATCGTCGTGGCGGATAGCCCTGCGACACTGGGCGAAGCTGTGATTGAAGCGATCGGCTAATGTCCTTCAAGGACGCCATAAAGACGTGCTTTTCTAAGTACTTCACCTTTTCAGGGCGTGCCGCGCGCCCTGAATATTGGTATTTCTTTTTGTTTATATTTGTAGGCACTTTTGTGACAACGGCGATGGACAACGCAGTCTTTGGCGTTGAAAACGTGCGAACCACCAGCAATTCGCTTCATGTTTCATCTGGAAATGGCCCATTCTCAGCGATTTTCCTTCTGGCAACAATCGTGCCGATCCTCTCTGCGGGGTGGCGACGGATGCACGACACGGGCCGCTCTGGCCTGTATTTGCTTTATCCGATTATCGCGATGATTGGATTACTCACGTTCATGTCCCTCTTTGGCGTCAGTGGTAAAGTCGAAGGACTTCTAGCCATCGTGTTTGTCCCAGCAGCCATCATCGTCATTCTCTCGCCGCTCATCGTCATCTGGTGGCTCTCTCGGCCCACCCAACTCGCTCTCAATACATACGGTCCCAACCCATACGAGGTGTCCCCATGACCGCCCAAAGCCCCAACGACCAGTTTCATGCGTCAAGCTTCATGCAAGGCCACAACGCCGAGTATCTAGAGCAGCTCTATGCGCAATATGCCAATGACCCGAAAGCGGTTGATGCAGCGTGGCAGGACTTCTTTTCCCAGCTCGGCGACGCTGATCTAGACGTAAAGGCAGAGGCGGCAGGCCCCTCTTGGGCGCGTGCCGATTGGCCACCGGTTCCCAATGATGAACTAACAGCCGCACTTGACGGTCAATGGACCGAGCAGGTCGAAACCAAAGCCGCAGGCAACAAGATCAAATCCAAAGCAGCCGCGACGGGTGTTGAAGTCAGCGAAGAGGCGATCAAACGCGCTGTTCTCGATTCCATTCGCGCGCTGATGCTGATCCGTGCATATCGCATCCGTGGCCACTTGGCCGCTGACCTTGACCCTCTCGGCATGCGCGACGCAAGCACACATCCGGAGCTTGACCCGAAATCCTACGGGTTTACCGATGCGGACATGGATCGTCCGATCTTTATTGATAACGTTCTTGGCCTGCAAATCGCCTCTATGCGCCAGATTGTCGAGATCGTGAAACGCACCTATTGCGGCACATTCGCGTTGCAATACATGCATATTTCCAACCCTGAAGAGGCGAGCTGGCTCAAAGAGCGCATCGAGGGCCTAGGCAAAGAAATCCAATTCACCCGCGAAGGACGCAAAGCGATCCTGAACAAAATGGTGGAAGCCGAGGGTTTCGAGAAGTTTCTGCACGTTAAGTATATGGGCACCAAGCGTTTCGGCCTTGATGGCGGCGAAAGCTTAATCCCTGCGATGGAGCAGATCATCAAACGTGGTGGCGCGCTTGGCGTGCAAGAAATCGTGATTGGCATGCCGCATCGTGGCCGTCTTTCGGTTCTTGCCAACGTGATGAGCAAACCCTACCGCGCGATTTTCAACGAGTTTCAGGGTGGTAGCTTCAAGCCAGAGGATGTTGATGGCTCTGGCGATGTGAAATACCACCTCGGTGCCAGCTCGGATCGTGCGTTTGATGGCAATAACGTGCACCTATCCCTGACCGCGAACCCTTCGCACCTTGAAGCGGTGAACCCTGTCGTCATCGGCAAAGCGCGCGCGAAGCAGGATCAACTAAACGACGAAGAGCGCACAAAAGTGATGCCCATCTTGCTGCACGGCGATGCCGCTTTTGCAGGTCAAGG
>CAYQZI010000243.1:0-3595 GCA_964421835.1 uncultured Planktotalea sp. | reverse complement strand
GCAGTTTGCATTTTGCTGCATTTATTAGCGCTCCAGATGCACTCGCCGCTTTTTCAAGCAAGGTTGCTCGCGCAAAGACACGTCGGACGTTTTCTATTAGCAAAGGAGGCCCGCTATGAACGGCGCCGATACAAGTTGGATCATTGTCGCGACGGCATTGGTTTTGTTTATGACCCTGCCCGGCCTTGCGCTGTTTTATGGCGGGCTGGTGCGTGCACGTAATGTGCTCAGCGTATTCATGCATTGTTATGCGGTTGCCTGTTTAATGAGCATTCTGTGGCTCGCGCTTGGCTATTCCATCGCGTTTGGCGATGGCGGTCCGTACTGGGGCGGGCTTGGGAAAGCCTTCCTGACTGGCGTGACGGCAGATAGCCTCTCTGGCACGATCCCCGAGATCTTGTTCTTTGCCTTCCAAATGACCTTTGCGATCATTACGCCTGCGCTGATTGTCGGCGCATATGTCGAGCGCGTTGGCTTTGGCTTTGTGCTTTTGTTCTCTGGGCTGTGGATGCTGCTGTGCTACGCACCTGTTGTGCATTGGATCTGGGGCGGCGGCATGATGGCCGATGGCGGTATCTTTGGCGAGACCGGCGTAAAAGACTTTGCAGGCGGTATCGTGGTGCACCAAACGGCTGGTCTTGCAGCGTTGTTGATCGCGATCTTCCTTGGGCCACGTCAGGATCAATCCAAACCACCACATAACCCCGGTTTTGTGATGATCGGTGCGGCGATGCTTTGGGTCGGTTGGTTCGGCTTTAATGGCGGCTCGCAGCTGGCAGCGGACGGCGGCGCGGCGATGGCGCTCACGGTCACGCATATCTCCGCGGCGACGGCATCTTTGTCCTGGGCGCTTTGGGAGCGGATCAAATTTGGTAAATCTTCGCTCGTCGGCATCGTCACGGGTACAATTGCTGGTCTTGCGTCAATCACCCCTGCGTCCGGTTTTGTTGGCCCTGTAGAAGCGCTGATCATTGGTGCGGTTGCTGGTGTGCTTTGCCAAGAAGCCGTTGTGATGATCCGCAGCCGACTGAAAATCGATGACACGCTTGATGTCTTTGCGGTTCACGGCGTTGGCGGTATCTTCGGCACAATCATGATTGCGGTCTTTGGCGCTGGCGCTTGGGCAGCTCAGCTTGGCGGTCTGGTGATCGTTGGCGCATACACGATCGTTGTGACAACTGTTCTGATCTTTGTGGTCAAAGCCATCACACCGCTGCGCGTAAGCGCGGAGACAGAGACGAATGGTCTAGATCTTGATGTGCACGGCGAGCGCGCCTACGACATGACGTCATAAGTCACAGGAATCGCTGAAAATATAAAAGGGCTCTGATGATCAGAGCCCTTTTTGGGTTATAAAACTTAGCGATTAACGTAAAAGCGACCGCCAGTGTTGAGCCTATTGGCACCGCCGCCTGTTTCCGTAATCGCGACAGAGTTTGCACCGGAAATGCTTGCGCCATTCGCGCCGCGCGCAGTGCCTGTGATCACCATTCGTGCATCGCCCGTCAGCGTACCCGTCGGATCGGCCAAAGCGCCCTCTACCTGCACCGCGATGCTGGTGGCCGTCGTGCCCGCGACAGGCAGGGCAAGCACCTGATTGATACCAGAGCCCGGAATATGCGTAAGCGTGCCAGCAACGGCTGTGTCCTCGCCGCCGATGCGCCCCTCGATATTTGAAACACTCGCGGTGATCGGATTAACGCCGCCGTCAAAATCGACATCCATCGCGACATCGCCAAAGACAACATTGTCCGGGTCTGTCGTGCTGGCTGTTGTGTGGACTTCGACTTGACCGGTGTAGGAGGCGCTGCCTGTGATCGGGGTCGTTGTGGCCGCCAATGTGTTGGCCGCATCAAAGCTGGTATCAAACGCGCTGGCAGCGGTATTTGTGCTGGTGGTCCCTGTCATGCCAGAGGTCGCAACGGTCATCGCGGGCGTGCTCGTGGTTGGCGTTGGTGTTGGTGTTGGTGTAGCAGTTGCTGTGGGGTTTGTTGAATTGCACGCAGCAAGAGTGCCGAGCGCTAAAAGAAGACCAGCGCTGCGCAGAAGAGTAGACATTGTCATAAAACACCTAATGGGTTGTTGATTATATTAGGTATTTTCGCAGGCGCGCGGCTGATCTGCCTCCCCCTGATCAGGGGGGCTATGCGACATTTTATGACGCCTGTTCCCACGGCGCGAGACGCGGATCCATAACGCGGCGCCAAAGCGGCGGCATCAGCGCAATCACCGCCATCATTGGCAAGCTGTAGGGCAGCATTGGCATGTCGCCCTCGTTCAATTGCAGAGCAGGATAGCTACGCCCCGGATGCGTGTGATGGTCAGAGTGACGCGGCGCATTGAGCATCATGGCGCTGGAAAAACGGTGCGGTGTGTTCCAACTATGGCGCTGCGCGACCGCTTCAAACTTACCATTTTCCAACATTTTTCGCCGCAATCCATAGTGTTGTACGTAATCACTTAGGAAAATCTGCAATTGCGCGTAAAATCCAATCAATGCCCAAATCACGGTGCCTTGCAATCCGCCAATCGCAAAGCCTGCAAGCAAACACGCCGCGCCGCCAAGGTGATACAGCGTATAAGGATGCACGCCCTGCCCTTTGCGCCGTTTGCTTTCCGCAACATAGCCCGCACGATAAGAGCCGATCCAAGCGCGCCCGAAAAAGCGCCAGAAACCGCGCCCTTTGGGAGCAGAGACCGGATCATGTGACGTGCCCACATGCACATGATGCACCAGCGGATGCGCAGAGGCGTGATGCCCCATCAAAATCGACATATAGATCGCTTTGCCAAGCCGGTTCAGTGGGCGTTGAGGGCGGTGGATCAGCTCATGCGCATTGGGATGGCCGATCTGGCCTGCGAAAAGTGAAACCGCGAAGAACAGGATCAGCTTATCGAGCAGGCTGTGCGTATCGCTCTGTGCAAGCGTGTAAACCACCACGCCGAGAACGATGAAATGCGCAATCGCAAGCGCCGCGCTGAGGCTGTCGGACGCGGGAAATTCGTTCTCGGGTGCGGCGTTGGACATCACATGCGGGCTAAGCCGATCAATGCCATAGGCGAACACGGTAATATACAGCAGCGCCGCCCAAATCCATGCCCCGCCAAACAGCGCGCCCATCAGCAAAAGCGCAACGATACCGAAGGTCGCAAGTGTGAATTTTAGCATAGCGCCTGCCCTTTGCGTGCCGACGATATGTCAGCTTACCGGAGTATATAGCGCAGCGGCGCGCGCTTCAAAGGCCCTCACGACACGTTGCATCGCCTCATTAAAGACAATGCCGATGATGCCTTGCAAAATCGCGTTCTTGAACTCGAAATCCACAAAAAACTCGGCGCGGCACCCCTCTGGTGTGTCCTCAAAAGCCCAGTTGGATTTCATATATTTGAAGGGGCCATCGAGATATTCAGTATCAATCTTTTGCGCATCTGGGTGCAGCACCACGCGGCTGCCGAATTTTTCCCGAAACACTTTGAAACTGATCACCAAATCCGCCAACATCACTTCGCTGTTGCCCTCGGGCGTGCGCGATCTGATCCGCGCCGCAGAGCACCATGGCAAAAACGCAGGATAAGAGCCAACATCAGCAACCAG
>CAYQZI010000242.1:2351-3604 GCA_964421835.1 uncultured Planktotalea sp. | reverse complement strand
CCAGAGCGGCTTTTGGCAGACGGACCATCGAAATCAACCCAAGGCGTGCCAGAGGCAACAGGGATCGAAATCTTCATCGTTTTTTCGATGTCTTTCAGCAGATCCATCTCGTCAGGCGCGCAGAATGCAATCGCAGCCCCGTCTTTACCCGCGCGCGCGGTGCGGCCAATGCGGTGCACATAGGCGTCGGGCACATTGGGCAGCTCGTAGTTATAAACGTGGCGCACATCAGGGATGTCGAGACCACGCGCGGCAACGTCCGTGGCGACAAGCACCATCATTTCGCCCTTCTTAAAGGCCGCAAGCGCGCGATCACGCTGGCCTTGGCTTTTGTTGCCGTGAATAGAGGTCGCGGCGAAACCGCGCGCCACCAATTGCTTCATCAGCTTTTCGCAGCCGTGTTTCGTGCGGCCAAAGACCAAGGCACGCTCGTCCTTATGCGCGCCAAGCAGTTCGATCAGTAGCGACTGTTTTTCAGTCTTGGCGATGAAATGCACCACCTGCGTGACCTTGTCCGCCGCCTTGCCGGGGGGCGAAACCTGGATACGCTTGGGGCTTTTCAGATATGTATTTGCGATCTCATTCATCAGCTTTGGCATGGTCGCAGAAAACAGCATCGTCTGACGTTGTTCCGGCAGTACCGCCGCGATTTGGCGAAGCGCGTGGATAAAGCCCATGTCGAGCATTTGATCCGCTTCATCGAGCACCAGAAAATGCGAGTCCTTGAGCGTCAGCGCGCGGCGCTCCATCAGATCAATCAAACGACCTGGGGTGGCGACCAGAATATCAATGCCTTTTTCAAGGCGCTTGGATTGAACATTGATTGATTGACCACCAACAACAAGCGCCACTTTGATCGGCGTGCCTTTGGTGTAATCTTTGAGGTTCTCGACGATTTGCCCCGCCAGCTCTCGCGTGGGCGCCAAGATCAGCGCGCGCACGGTTTTGGGTGCAGGCCGCCCGGGGTTTTCGCTAAGCAATGTGATCAGCGGCAGGCCAAAGGCCGCAGTCTTGCCCGTCCCCGTCTGCGCAAGGCCTAAAACGTCATGGCCATTCAACGCTTCGGGGATCGCGCGCGATTGGATCGGGGTTGGTGTGGTGAGGCCCAACTCGCTCAAACGATCAATAAGACGTTTGGGCAGGCCCATGGTTTCAAATTCACTCAACGGATAATGTCCTTTAGGGGCAGTCTTTGCAGCGCAGCCCGTATGTGGGCGCGTTTTGCAGTGTTTGACGTGCACATGGCCCCTTTG
>CAYQZI010000242.1:0-2251 GCA_964421835.1 uncultured Planktotalea sp. | reverse complement strand
TTGATGGTCCTAGCCATGGCAGGCTTTGCTTTTGGCGATGCCTTTGTGAAGATGTCCTCAAGCAATATGTCCATCGCGCAGGTGTTGATCCTGATGTCTGTGCCCAGTGTTATAGTGTTTTCAACCCTCGCTCATCGCAGCGGCCAAAGCGCGTTCTCAAAGCGCTTTTTCGACAAACCCGTGTTGCTGCGCAATGTGGTCGAAGCCTTTACAGCAATTTTTATGGTGAGCGCTTTGGCGCTTGCGCCGCTCTCACTGGTAATTTCGATCATTCAAGCGGTGCCCCTGTTTGTGACACTGGGTGCAGCGCTGATCCTAAAAGAAAAAGTCGGCCCAAGGCGCTGGATCGCGCTGATAGCTGGCTTCTTCGGTGTCATACTGATGCTGCGCCCCGATGCCAGTGGCATTTCCTTTGGGGCCCTGCTCGCGCTTCTTGCGGCCATTGGCCTCTCGACCCGCGATCTGATCACCCGCATTACACCCGCGAGCATTGGCACGTTGCAAATGGCGACATGGGGGACTGCTGCGCTGATCCCAGCGGGTCTGCTTTTGCTTCCTTTCACTGGCCCTCATGACGTGCCGAACTCCTCTGCTTTGGCGATAGTGCTCTGTGCTTCTATGGCGAATGCGCTTGGCTATTATTGCATCACCGCTGCCATGCGCCTTGGCGATGTGTCCTTTGTGACGCCCTTTCGCTACACGCGTTTGGTGTTTGCGCTGATCATCGCTGCGCTCTTTTTTGCAGAAACGCCGGACAAGCTTACTCTGCTCGGTGCTTTCATCGTAATCGGCTCGGGCCTCTTCGTGATGTGGCGCGAGCGAAAACTTGCTGTTAGCGATAACATTTAGGGCGCTAACGGGCTTCCCCTAAGACACGTCACGCTGTAAAGACCTCTCAAATCCAATAAATACAAGGACGCCCCTCTCATGAGCGCTATCATCGACATTCACGCCCGCGAAATTCTCGACAGCCGAGGCAATCCGACTGTTGAGGTTGATGTGATCCTTGAGGATGGCACAATGGGCCGCGCGGCTGTCCCTTCCGGTGCCTCTACGGGTGCGCATGAAGCGGTGGAAAAGCGCGACGGCGACAAAGCGCGCTACATGGGCAAAGGTGTGCTTGAAGCGGTTGCGGCGGTGAATGGTGAAATCGCAGAAGAGCTGATCGGTATGGACGCGACCGAGCAAGAGATGATCGATGCGATGATGATCGAGCTAGACGGCACGCCAAACAAAGCCCGCCTTGGCGCAAACGCGATCCTTGGTGTCTCGCTTGCCGTTGCCAAAGCTGCGGCTGATTTCTGCACACAGCCCCTATTCCGTTACGTTGGCGGCACCTCCGCGCGCACCTTGCCTGTGCCGATGATGAACATTATCAATGGCGGTGAGCACGCGGATAACCCGATTGATATCCAAGAATTCATGATCATGCCTGTTTCTGCCGCCAATATCCGCGAAGCGGTGCGCATGGGCTCTGAAATTTTCCACACGCTGAAGAAAGAGCTGACCGCTGCGGGCCTCTCCACAGGTATCGGCGATGAAGGTGGTTTTGCACCCAACATTGGCTCCACCCGCGAAGCGCTTGATTTCATTATGAACTCCATCACTAAGGCTGGTTATAAGGCTGGCGAAGATGTCTACCTCGCGCTCGATTGCGCCGCCTCCGAGTACTATAAGGACGGCAAGTATGAGTATTCTGGCGAAGGCAAATCCCTTTCCAGTGCAGAAAATGCGGCCTACCTTGAAGCGCTCGTGAACGACTATCCAATCATCTCCATTGAAGATGGCATGCACGAGGACGACTGGGACGGTTGGAAAGCTTTGAACGATCTGATTGGTGATCGCATCCAGCTTGTCGGCGATGATTTGTTCGTCACCAACCCAGAGCGTTTAGCAATGGGTATTGAACGTGGAAGCGCCAACTCAATGTTGGTAAAAGTAAATCAAATCGGGACATTGTCCGAAACTCTTAAAGCAGTTGATATGGCGCATCGCGCACGTTTCACCAATGTGATGAGCCACCGATCCGGCGAGACAGAAGATGCAACAATCGCGGATCTCGCAGTTGCGACGAACTGCGGCCAAATCAAAACCGGCTCCCTTGCGCGCTCTGACAGATTGGCGAAATACAACCAGTTGATCCGCATTGAAGAAGCGCTCGGCGAAACTGCACGCTATGCCGGTCGTTCGATCCTTAAATCGTGAACGCTGACGCGATCATAAAGCACCTCGATCTCCAGCCGCACCCGGA
>CAYQZI010000241.1:0-3610 GCA_964421835.1 uncultured Planktotalea sp. | reverse complement strand
GGCGTGCCGGGCGAAGCGTTGACGGCAATGATGATGGTTGTTTTCTTTGATGCAGGCATCAAGCCCGGGCCGGATATTTTCGAGAACAATCCAGACTTCCTGTTCAGCCTGTTCACGGCGCTTTTGCTAATCAACGTTCTGGTTTTGCTCACGCTGCTGATCTCGACACGCTATATCGCTAAAATGGTCTATATCCCGAACCGCTTTTTAGGCGCGTTCATCATGATCTTGTCTTTTGTCGGCGTCTATTCGATCCGCAACAGTCTGACGGATTGCATCTTTGCGGTCGGCTTTGGCTTTATCGGCTTTGTGCTGCGCCGCCTTGATTGGCCGCTTGTTCCGATCGTCTTAGGGCTTGTGTTAGGCTCGATCATCGTGGAGCGTTTGACCGCCGGAGCAGGGCAGATCAAATCAGCGGTTGATCTGATCAATCGCCCCGTTTCGGGAACCTTATTCGTGGTGATCCTTATGGTCATAGGGTTCATCATTTGGACGTCACTCAAAAACAGACGCACGGATTATCAAACATGACCAACATAACAGGGAGACTACACATGAAAAAATTCGCACTATCCGCCGCTCTCGCGGCAAGCACGGTTCTGGCGGGTGCACTGCCTGCAATGGCTGAATATCCAACGTCACCGGTTCAATTCGTGGTGCCATTTCCACCCGGCGATTTCGAGGACATCCTAACGCGTATGATCGCGGCGAACATGCAAGAAGCAACAGGCGTTTCCGCCTCCGTTGTCAACAAGCCAGGTGGCGGCGATGGTCCGTTCCCGGGCGCATTGGATGTTTTAGCGGCGCCGAGCGATGGCACAGTTATCGGGTCCTTCGTAGGCGTTGTACCAATCGTTGGCCCGCTAATCGATATCGGCATCGAGATGGACAGCTTCGTGCCTGTCGGCATCTTTCTGACTTATCCATTTGTCTTGGCGGCATCCGGTGATGCGCCTTATAGCAACATGGAGGAACTCGCCGCGCACGCGCAGGACAATGACGTTGTGCTTGGTCACTTCGGGGCAAGCCTGACGCCAACAGTTGCGTCTTTCGCTGCGGCTCAAAAGATGGATTTCGAATTTGCAGACGATGCAGCCTTCGACATGCTTGATTGCAACACGCTGTCTGCGGGTGATGCGGATGTGATTAACACCACACTCGCCTTGATCGAGCCTTGCTTGGACGAACTCAACATCCTTGCCAACATCGGCAATGAAAAGATCGGCAAGCTGCCAAACGTGGACACTCTGTCTTCGCAGTCTGGTATCAAGGACTTGGAGCTTTGGAACGGATTGTTCGTCACCAAAGGCACGCCGCAAGAGGTTGTCGACACGCTTGCGAAGATTGCGCAAGAAACAATGGCCTCCGACGCAGCGCAGCAGTTGATGACGGAAACAGGTGCCAAAGTGTACTGGCAGGACGCGAGCATCGCCGCGGAGCGGGTGCTCAATGACCGCGAAGTTGTTGGCGAAATGAACGCCTCGCTTGAGTAAGTAAACCATCAGAGCGCCCGTTCAAAAGGGCGGGCGCTTGCCTCAAATACGACGACTTGATTGAACCCAAGACGCTTGGCGCGATCCAAGCGACAAAGGCAGCTAAGACAATGACCTCCATCAACCGCACCCGCGCGCTTTTTACCGATTTTCTTAACCTGCCGCGCGGCAAATATGTGCCACCACAGATGGCGGTAGGCGGCGCGATTGGGTTTGCACGCGGCGCATTTGCGGTGTCGTTTGATCGCGACCTTGTCACTGTGCCGGGCACCGACTTTTTTAATGGCGTGCCGGATATGGAGCTGGTGCTTGATGCAGAGCGGCGCAAAGGCTGGCAAGCAGGAACAGAGGTCGCGCTGGGCGATCTCTATGCGCAGGATGAACCTTTCGGTCTGTGCCCGCGCGGCGCGGTAAAGCGTGCGGTGAAAGATTGGGAAGCGCTGGGCTATGCGCCGATGATCGGACTTGAGACCGAAGCCTTCATTTTCCAACGCGACGAGGATGGCATCTGGCGCCCCTACGACACGCCCGGCGCATTTGTGTACAACACAGGCCCAGAGGGTGATCCAAAAGGGGTCATGGATGATATCTGGGAAGCCGCCTATGCGGCGGACATCCCGATTGAGAGCATGAACGGAGAATTCGACAACGGGCAATTCGAGTTGACCATGCGCTTTGATACGGCTGTGAAAGCCTGCGACGATGCTTTTTTGATGCGCACGATGGCGCGCGAGATTGGGTTGAAAAAAGGACTGCTGCTGACCTTCATGCCCAAGCCTGTGCCCGATCGTGGCGGCTCTGGTCTGCATGTCAATTTCAGTTTCAATGATCGCGACGGCAACAATGCGGTTGCCCCTGATGGCGCGCTATCCGATCTGGCGAAACACTCGGTTGCGGGGTTGGTGAAACACCATCCTGCGCTGGCTGGAATGCTGGCGACGACGGTGAACAGCTATGATCGTTTGAACCCCGGTGGCCTTGCTGGCTATTGGGCGAATTGGGGAGAGGATCACCGTTTGGTCACTACCCGCACTTCGAGCAAATCTGCAAAGTCAGCACGGCTTGAGCATCGCATGGCGGATTGCGCAACCAACCCGTATCAAGCTGTTGCAACTGTGTTGCAGGCCGCGCGGCTGGGCTATGTGAACAAGCTGCCATTGCAACCTGCCGAGGATCTGGATGGGTGGGAAAATGTGCGCGAGAAACGCCATGTGCCCGCAGGATTAGACAAATCTTTGGATGCTTTGGATCAGGACGTGGAATTGCGCAAAGCCATTGGCGAGCTGTATTGCGATGCGCTTTTGTACCTTAAGCGGGATGAATTTAAGCGCTTGATCGGCAAAAGCGTCGATGAAGTGCGCGATTTCTATCTGCCGTTTATCTAAAGGCCAAAAATTACTTTACTAAACGGTTTAGTTAAATCACTCTTTCCTGAAGGGAGGGACCAAGATGTTACAAGACATTCCCGAAGGAAAATGGGTTGCCAGTTTTCGCCGCGTGCTAACGCTCAATGGGATTGGGCAGGGCACAGCGGTTGCGGTTGTTGCCGAAAGCCAATCGCGCCCTGTACTGATGCAGCTCTGTGCTTTGGCGCTTTATGATCTTGGCGCGGAGTTCTCCACGATTGTGCTGCCCACGCCTGAACAAACCGCGATTGTGCCCGTCAAATCCACCGGCGCGTCGAACGCGATTGCAGGCAAACGCCACGTGATCGAAGCGCTGAAACGGGTCGAGGTGGTAGTGGATGTCACCGTTGAAGGTTTGCTGCATGCAGAGGAGTGGCCCGAAATCGAAGAGGCCGGCGCGCGGCTCTTTGTGATTTGCAATGAGCATCCCGAGATACTTGAGCGTACAGAGCCACAAGCGGCGCTGGGCCCAAAGGTCGATCTTGGCATTGAAATGCTGCGTGATGCATCTGAGATGCGCGTCACCAGCGCAGCGGGGACGGATCTGAGCATCGATATTCGCGATGCCCCTTGCGGTGGCACGCCCGGGTTCACCACATCCAAAGGGGGCGTTGCCCATTGGCCCGGCGGGCTGTGCCTGTGTTTCCCCGGTCAGAACACGATCAACGGCAAAATCGTTATGGCGCCGGGTGATATGAACCTCACGTTCAA
>CAYQZI010000240.1:0-3649 GCA_964421835.1 uncultured Planktotalea sp. | reverse complement strand
GTCGCGGGCGCGCTGCGCTCTAACCGTGTGAAAATCTATGAGCAAAGCAAGGTCATTGGGCTGAAGCGCGACAATGGGATGTGGCATGCGCAAAGCGAAAAAGGGTCTGTGAAAGCCCCCAAAGTGATCCTTGCGGTCAATGGCCATGCGCAAAGCTTTGGGCATTTCAAGCAACGCCTTGTTCATGTTTATACCTACGGTTCCATGACGAAGCCGTTTGATGCGAATGCGCTCGCAGGCAAGATGAATTGGGGTTTGACCCCAGCGGATCCCTTGGGCAGCACCGTGCGTCGCATTCACGATACTAAAGGATCGCGTTTGATCGTGCGCAATCGCTTCACCTATGAGCCGACAATGTCTGTCAGCCCCGCCAAGCTTAAGCGTATTTGGGCGACCCACGACAAAAGCTTCAAAGCGCGTTTTCCCGACCTCAAAGATATAACGATGGAGCATCGTTGGGGTGGGCACCTGTGTCTTTCGCTCAACAATGTCCCCGCCTTTGGGGAGGTGGAGGAAGGGCTGTTCACTGCGTGTTGTCAGAACGGGCTTGGCACTGTGCAAGGCACGCTTGGTGGTATGATGGCGGCGGAACTTGCGACGGGGCAAAGCTCTGGGATGCTGACCCAAATGCAAGCACTTGATGCGCCGAAACGACTGCCGCCAGAGCCGATTGCCACGCTTGGCGCGCGAACCCGTTTGATTTGGGGCGAAAGACAAGCAGGCTCTGAGTTATAGCGCTCTTGTTTTGGACCTAAAACAAACGCGAACTGGCCCTATCAGACTCGCCTTATTCCATATGATCTGAAAACATCAAATCCTCCGCTTCAGCGGGGGTGCTATTATGCGCGCGAAACATTGGCGCAGGCCAACAAAAGGGGTGATTGCAAATGGACGGTACTTTTTCAGACAACGACTATTCCAAAGTAGTTGACGCAGATCGTGCACACGTGTGGCACCATCTTATACAGCACAAAGGCTTTGAAACTGGCGAGCCTAAGATGATCATTGAGGGCAAAGGCATCCACGTTTGGGACCAACACGGCAAGAAGCATACCGATGCTGTCTCTGGCGGTGTTTGGACCGTCAACGTTGGCTATGGCCGCGAAAGCATCGCAGATGCCGTGCGTGACCAGCTTGTGAAGATGAATTTCTTTGGCGGCACCACAGGCTCTATCCCCGGTGCTTTGTTTGCGGAAAAGCTGATCACTAAAATGCCGGGCATGTCGCGCGTTTACTATGCGAACTCAGGCTCTGAAGCGAATGAGAAGGGCTTCAAGATCGTCCGTCAAATCGCGCACAAGCGCTATGGCGGCAAGAAGCACAAGATCCTCTACCGTGATCGCGACTATCACGGCTCCACCCTTGCGACGATGTCCGCAGGCGGCCAAGACGAGCGCAACGCGCAGTACGGTCCGTTCGCGCCGGGTTTCATCCGCGTCCCGCACTGCATGGAGTACCGCAAGCACGAGCAGGACGGCGCACCCGAGGAGAACTACGGCGTTTGGGCCGCGGATCAGATCGAAGAGGTGATTCTGCGCGAAGGCGCCGACACAATCGGCGCACTTTGCCTTGAACCCGTCACAGCTGGTGGCGGTGTTATCACGCCGCCCGAAGGATATTGGGAGCGTGTTCAGGAGATCTGCAAAAAGTACGATATCCTTTTGCACATCGACGAAGTCGTCTGTGGCGTTGGCCGCACTGGCGTTTGGTTCGGCTATCAGAACTACGGCATCAAGCCTGACATTGTCACAATGGCGAAGGGTGTTGCCTCTGGTTATGCCGCAATCTCTTGCTGTGTGACGACCGAAGAAGTGTTCGACATGTTCAAGGACGACAGCTCTGATCCAATGAACTACTTCCGCGATATTTCTACGTTCGGCGGATGTACGGCGGGTCCAGCAGCGGCGCTTGAGAACATGCGCATCATTGAGGACGAAGATCTCATGGGCAACACCCTGAAAATGGGTGAGCGTATGATGGGGAACCTCCAAGCGCTTTCCGAAAAGCACGCGGTTATCGGTGATGTGCGCGGCAAGGGTCTGTTTCTTGGGGCCGAGCTTGTGAAGGATCGCGGCTCGAAAGAGGCAATGGATGAAAAGATGGTTGGCGCGGTTGTTGCGGATTGTATGGCGCAAGGCGTTATCATTGGCGCGACGAACCGCTCTATTCCGGGTCGCAACAACACGCTTTGCTTCTCGCCTGCGTTGATCGCCACGGCAGATGACATTGACCACATCACAGATGCGGTTGATGGCGCGTTGGGCCGCGTATTCGGCTAAACTATTCGAACTAAATCAAGAAACGCCGCCGAGGACACCCTTCGGCGGCGTTTTTCGTTAAGCGGTGCGTTCCTTCAAAGCCGCCAACAAAGCACGCGCTTCGGGTGGTGGTCGTTGCTCCACGCGGCGATAATCCGACCCATCGGTATTGCGCGTGACGAACCCTTGCGTTGCCAAGGTACGTCGCAAAATCGCGGCGTCATTGAATAAATGCAATTGATCAAGCACGGCGTTCACCGCTCGTTCATGCAACGTTTGATCCTTGGGCAAAGCGGCCCAAAACACCCACAAACACAGGTCTTGCACTGCGCGTTTAGAGGGCCAGAGCGCCATGCGCCCTTGCGCATCAAACACGCGCAAAGCGCGCTCAACACGACGATGATCTACATCTTCTTGTGGGTCATCTCGGTTTAAACGTCGCTCAGCAGCGGCGTTGGCCTGCATATGTTGCAAATTCTGAAATCCTGCCGCCCGCGCGAGCATGTTCATCATGCTCACATGGCTTGGCACATCTTTTGCCGCGTTCAATTGCGCGCGCAAAGACTTGGAAAACTGGGAAATATCCTCTGCGAACAGGGGGGTAGGGGCCTTAGACATATCATTCCTTTCGTGCCGGAACGTATTCGTCGGTCGCTGTCTTAACGCATATGGCACAGGGAAAGTGTCAAAGGTTTCAATCATCTGGCAGGTTTAGCACTCTGTTTCAGAGCAGCGACGCCTCGGTTCTGCCGACCGTGCACCATTTTAACCCGCCGCCCTTCACGAGGAAAGCGCAAAGTGTCGCAGACACCCTGCATATGATTGACGCATGTACCGCCCTCAACATACGCTAACGTATGTAAATCGAGAGGTGAAGTTGCTTATGTCACAAATCACATCTACCGCGTTGCCCGACACTGCCTTCCTCGCGCGCTATGAAGCGCAAGAACACACGCACACAGATTGCTTCCACACGAGCCTGTCCAAAGATGTCCCGCTTGAGGATTTCATCAACGCGTTCTTCAACACTTGGCTCTTTCGGATCGAGCGGTTGATCCTGAAACTGACAGTGAAAAAGCCCTCCACGGATGAAGACATCGCCAAGCTCGCCAAAGGGACGTCAAGCACGATGGCCGCTTGGGTGATTGAAGAGCGCGATGAGGATCAGCTCCTTTTGCAAGTCCCCAATACCCCAATCCGAACCTGGCTCATGCGCGCCTCAGAAGGGGATCAAACCCACCTCTACTTTGGCAGCGCAATTCTACCAGCGCGCAGGGACAGCAATGGTAAACCGGCGCTTGGCCACATCTTTGTGGTGCTCATGGGCTTTCACCGCCTCTATGCGCGCGCGTTATTGTCCTGCGCCAAACGCAAACTGCGTTAGATCTTGC
>CAYQZI010000239.1:0-3668 GCA_964421835.1 uncultured Planktotalea sp. | reverse complement strand
TCCTTGGAAAAACGCACATCACGATTGGCGCGAAACAGTTTGGTTGTGACCGTTTGCTCCAACATCTCGCCCAACTTCGGCGCAACGGCATCCAGCAAAAGCTTTGCGGGTTTCTTCAACTGTGTCTCGTAGCGCGGTTTATGCTCATTGAACCATTCGCGGTTATTGTTCTGCGCAAGCTCGCCGTAAAACGCGCGCGCATCGGAAATCAATGTCTCGAAAGTCTGGCTCATGTCGGATGCTCGCTTATATGGGTACAATAATTGTCAAAACGACGCTTGCCGCCTTTGCGCGCTTGGGTCAATGCTAAGCGCATGAACACCCCCAGTAAAGCCACTCAAATGCCCTACACCCAGCACGTCAAAGCGATCCTGTCGCTGGGCCTGCCGCTGATCGGTGGACATTTGGCGCAGTTTTCTATCGGCTTGACCGATACAATCATGATGGGCTGGTACTCTGTCGAAGGTCTCGCTGCGGTCACGCTCGCCAGTACCTTCTTTTTTGTGTTGTTCATTTTTGGCTCAGGCTTTGCGCAGGCGGTGATGCCACTAGTCGCAAGCCAGTTTGCAGAGAATGATGAGGTCCAAATGCGCCGCACGACCCGCATGGGTCTGTGGATGTCCTTCGTCTTTGCCCTTGCGGTCATGCCGATGTTTTACTTTTCCGAAACTGTGCTGCTCGCACTTGGTCAAACCCCCGAACTCTCCGCACAAGCCCAAGGCTATCTGCGCATTGCCGGTTGGGGCGTCATTCCTGCCCTCGGCGTTATGGTCTTAAAATCCTACCTTGCCGCGCTAGAGCGCACCCAAGTCGTGCTCTGGGTCACGCTGATCGCGATGGTGGTGAATGGGTTTGCCAACTATGCATTGATCTTTGGCAATTGGGGCGCGCCAGAACTGGGGCTGCGCGGTTCTGCCATCGCTTCGCTTGGGGTGCAGATCCTCTCGCTCCTTGTGATTGTGGGCTATGTTCTTTGGGCGTTGCCGCAGCAAAAGATCTTCGCACGCTTGTGGAAACCTGACTGGGATGCGTTCTTTCTTGTGGGGCGCTTGGGCGTGCCTATTGGTTTCACCATCCTTGCTGAGGTTGGTTTGTTCGCGACCTCAACCTTGATGATGGGCTGGCTCGGCACCAATCAACTCGCAGCACACGGCGTTGCGCTGCAACTCGCGAGCTTGACCTTTATGATCCACCTTGGGCTGTCGAACGCTGCGACGGTGCGCTCGGGCAATGCATTGGGGCGCAAAGACCCGGATCATCTGATGCGCGGAGCAAAACTGGTGATCGCGATGTCGCTCATCGTTGCCTTCTTTACGATCCTCGTCTTTGTGCTGGTCCCGGATCCGCTCATTTCACTTTTCTTGGACAAAGACGAACCCAACCGTGCGGAGATCATGGCCATTGGCGCAATCTTGCTGTTGATGGCGGGTATTTTCCAGCTTGTGGATGCGGCGCAAGTCATGGCGCTTGGCCTTTTGCGTGGCTTGCGCGACACGCGGGTCCCCATGAACTTCGCGGTCTTTAGCTATTGGGTCGTAGGCGTGCCATGCAGCTATCTGTTGGGCTTTACTTTCGGCTATGAAGGCGTTGGCATCTGGGGCGGTCTGGTTGTCGGCCTCGCCTGTGCAGCGGTGCTCATGACAGAACGCTTCTTTCGTTTGGGACCATCGCTGGCGTTAAAAGGCGCTTAGCGATCCCCCATCAAACGGTCCGCTTTCTTGCGCACCAGCACAGAGCGTAAATCATGCATCGCCAGCAACAGATCGTCCGTCACCGCCTCTAGCTGTTCGTCGGTCGCTTTTGCCTGCGCCCACTGTGTTGTGAGGTTGAGGTAATCCACCGCGCGGTAAATATCATCGATGTCGCGCTCGGCCAAAAGCGCGGTGCGCTCTTCCATCCAGTCTTGGATGATTTCCAGATCTTCCTCGCTTAGAGTGCGATCACCTTGCGGCTTTATCTCGCCGTTGCGGATGTTGACCACCGCAATCTGATCCATCTCGATTCGTCGTTGACGGTTTTCGGTATCTACACGAAACACGAGCGCGCCGTTTTCGCGCACTCGAAAATAGTAATCGGGAAGTTTACCAGACATTGGCAGCTCTCAAAGTTGATCAGGAAAGCGTAGCACAGAAAGTTTGGATACGTGTGCAGGCTTCTTTCAATGCCTCGTCAGATGTGGCGTAGCTGACACGAAAATTCGGCGAAAGCCCGAATGCCGCGCCAAAGACCACTGCAACGCCTGTGTCTTCCAGCAATTTCGTGGCGAAAACCTCATCATTTTCGATCACTGTGCCATCCGGTGTGCTTTTGCCAATCAAACCGGCAATCGCTGGATAGACGTAAAACGCGCCCTCGGGCACGGGGCAGGTGATGCCCTCAATCGCGTTCAGCATTTCGACGACCAGATTGCGCCGGCGCACGAACATCTTGTTGTTTTCCGCGAGGAAATCCTGCGGCCCGTTCAGCGCCTCAACGGCGGCCCATTGGCTGATGGTGCAAGGGTTGGATGTGCTCTGACTTTGGATTTTACGCATCGCGCCGATCAACTCCTTCGGACCGGCCGCATAGCCAATCCGCCAGCCCGTCATTGCATAGGCCTTGGAGACACCATTGCAGGTCAGCGTGCGCTCGTACAAACGCGGCTCGATTTGCGCTGGGGTGAAAAACTCGAAATCATCATACATCAGATGTTCATACATATCATCCGTCATCACCCAAACATGGGGGTGACGCATCAACACATCGGTCAGCTCTTTCAGCTCTTCGCGGTTATAGCCCGCGCCCGTTGGGTTCGACGGTGAGTTGAAGATAAACCATTTGGTGTTGGGTGTGATCGCCGCTTCCAACTGATCCGCGGTCAGCTTGTAATTCGTCTGCGAGGAGGCAGTTGCGATCACCGGCGTACCGCCCGCAAGCAGCACCATATCCGGATAGCTCACCCAGTAGGGCGCCGCGATGACCACTTCGTCGCCGGGGTTCATCGTTGCCATAAGAGCATTGTACAGGATCTGTTTACCGCCGGTGCCGATGGAGACCTGATCAGGGGCATATGTCAGCTCATTGTCACGCAAAAGCTTGGCGCAAATTGCTTGCTTTAGCTCGATAATACCATCCACCGCCGTGTATTTCGTCTTGCCCGCATCCATCGCGCGCGCCGCTGCATCTTTGATATTTTGTGGTGTGTCGAAATCAGGTTCGCCCGCGCCAAGGCCGATCACATCGCGCCCTGCCGCTTTCAGCTCTTGCGCTTTCGTCGTCACAGCGATCGTCGGGGATGGTTTTACGCGTGAGAGTGTCGCAGAAAGGAAAGTCATAGTGCGCTCCGAATTGTAATTAAGACCTGACCCTCTTAGGATGAGGCGCGCGCGCAAGCAAGCGTTCTAGAGCAATCGCATAAGGTTAAACCGATGGATGATATCGACGCATTGAACGCAACTCCGATGACCACGGATGATATGGCCGCCGATGATTGGTATGGCCCTGATGCTGCGACCTTCGGTGACCGCCTCGCGGCTGCGCGTGAGAACGCCAAAATGACCCAAGCCCAAATGGCGCGCCGTCTTGGCATCAAAGCCAGCACCCTGAAAGCTTGGGAGCAAGACCTCTCTGAGCCACGCGCCAACCACCTCTCCATTATGGCGGGTGTCTTGAACGTCTCTATGATGTGG